>JAJYSL010000542.1 GCA_021793595.1 Acidobacteriota bacterium | reverse complement strand
CGACCCAATGGCCTTCTCGATCGACAGCGTCAACCAGATGCTCTTACCCGCTCGTCGTCGCGGCAAAGTCTCCAGGAAATAAGCCAAGTATCCTCGACAACGCAGGCTTGCCGAAAACACACGTTGCAGCCTGTTTGCAGCCAGATGCCCTGCATGAACTCCTGTCGGCGACCCACATCCCCTCGCCGCAGCCCCTTCCAAACCTTATCGACGGATTACGGATCCGCCTTCCTATCCGCCTTCCCACTTGACTGGAACAACTCAGATGACTGCTAGGTTCTCCGGTTAATGTTTCCCGAGAGTTTTGGCTTTGGGGAGTTCTGGTTTGAGGGGGACGGGGTTACACGCTGCCGGCCATGACGAGCGCTTTTCTCAAGCGCGCCTCTGGGCAGTGCTGCTGCTCGAGCGCGATACGAAAACAAGTTCCGGCCCCGATCTCACTTTCAACGATCAATGTTGCCTGGTGCTGGTCAGCGATCCATTTCGCAAGTGCAAGTCCCAGTCCTGAGCCACCCAGTTGACGACTGCGGGCCGAGTCAACGCGGTAGAAGCGCTGGAAGAGGCGGGGCAAGTGCTCCCCGGAAATTCCGATTCCAGTATCGCGAACCTCCAGCAGCACGCGCTCTGTATCCGCAGTTGCTCGCAATATGATCGAACCGCCGGGTGGGGTATACCGGCAGGCATTTTCAAGAAAGATATTCAACAGTCGCTGGATACTGACGAGATCGGCGCGGATAAGAGCCGGAGCGCAGCAAGTTTCGACATGGAACTCCAGCAGCGCCTGTCGCATGGACTGGCTCCACTTTTCTCCGATTTGGCGTACCAATCGACCCGCGTCAATCACTTCATAGCTAAGAACTTCTGTGCCTGCATCCGCCCGTGCCAGCATCAACATGTTATCGAGCAGGCCGCTCATGTGGATGATTTCCTGGTGCAAGTTGGCGACAGACTCGCGGTATTCTTGGTTGCTTCTGGGTGATGACAGGGCGGCATCCACCTCGGCGCGAATCAGCGCGACAGGCGATTTCAGTTCATGGGCAGCATTGGCGGTGAAGTCCCGAATAGTGCGATTGCCTGCATCCACGCGGCTCAGCATTCGATTCAAAGTTGCAGAAATGTCGGAGATCTCGTCGTTCACTTTGGGAACAGGCATTCTGAGGTTTACGCTATGCTCGCAGATCTGCCGTGCCAGTCGGGCCAGGTCTGCGATTGGATGCAACGCCTTGAGACTCATCCAATAGGCGAGAAGGGCCGCCAGAAAAAACAGCAACGGCGCCAGCAGTAGAAGGTCGCGGGCGAACATGTGCAGGAGAGCGATCAATGTGGCGTGAGACACGACAGCGTTTGCTGCGGGCGATGGTATGCGAGATATGGCTGTCGGCGAACCTTCCGCTACGTGTTCAAGGCTTTGCCGCAACATGAACCATGTCGCAGCACAAACTGCGATGCCGGAGAAAGAAAGTACAACGAAATTCCAAAGCGTAAGTCGGAGGCGAATCGGCAGAGGCGTCATGTGCTGCTTTTCCTTCGCTGGGACCTCCAGCGAGTTTGTAACAACATAGTAGGCGCTGGAATACCTCAAATGATGAACGCCTGTTGAAAAGCTGAGTGGATCGGTTGTTTTTGTCATGGGAGCCGCTTTGGAAATCGCGCGACGCGAATTCCAAAACCGGTGCCCCCGTGAAATCAACTTGCGGGAATTCTACTCTGAGATCCGTTCATCCGAACCTCTATTGATAGTGACTTTCGGGAGGTCCAAGGTAACTAGACGGGATCCTCCCTTGGCTGACAACGAGTTTTTCCAGCACTATGCCCGGATCCACCATTCGAAATTTCAGTGTGTGATATCCCGGGTTCGCGATCGTAAAAGTGGATGTGACTTTGCGAACTCCGTCGCTGACGGCAGTTGCCCAGGCTTTTTCCGAATTGTCAGCCAACGCATCCACTACCACGGGCGCCTGATCATCGAAGGACATGGCGTAGCGGAGCCCGCGTCCAGGCACGAAGTTGAGTGTGGGAGCCAGAATCGCTTCGACTTGGTAGGTGCCGGCTTCGAACAGATACATTTTGTATTCTAGCGACGCCGCGGGCTCAGGTGGCAGAACACTCGCCGCAGTGACTGGAAAGATTGTCATCCCGGAGACTGTCTCGCCGAAGTCCGGAAGATTGGTCCAATGCACTGCGCCCTGAATGGTACGACCGGTGAAATGGGCGGCTTCGATTGAGACGTAATGCTCGCTCTCGACAAACCCCTGTAGATCTTTCCGCGACGGTATCGCTGGATTCGACGCGACAAGATGGACAGCGATGGTCGGCCCAGAGCGCTGGGAAATTGAGACAGTACCGGCATTTGTGCCAGAAGGAACCTGATTCCAGTCGATGTGAACCAGCAGTCGCTGATCTTTCACCACCGTTCCATGATCGGGTGTTACCGCAATCCAAGAATGGTCCGTGCGCACAGTAAAAGCGAAGGGCTGGGTTCCTTCGTCGAAAACATCAATGAATCGCGTCTGCTGGTTGTAGGCATCAAACGTGGGCAGAGACAACCCACCGCCATCAAAGCCAAGCGCACGATCGGAAGCAATGGCGGAACCTTCCACGGCGATGCCCATCTTCGCGCCTGATGCAGGTTGCACCTGACGAACCGCAGGCATCGCGTTCAACGGAGGTTGGTTCCAGTACGTATAGCCGATGTGCGTCTGGTCCATCATGTGGTCCCACTTTCCGTTGGCCAGTCGATGGTTGTACTCCGAGGAAAGTGCAGCGTCGGCGGCAAACAACGCGCGTGCGTGGGTAGCCAGATCGTTGGCGCTCACCCGTCCCTGGGTCGCGTAGAGACGATTTTCTCCAGCCGCGATGTACAACTCACTCACAATGGCGGACGCTTTGACGGGGTATAGAACCAGCTCAAAAAAAGCATCGCGGTACGCAGGCGGAAGTT
>JAJYSL010000541.1 GCA_021793595.1 Acidobacteriota bacterium | reverse complement strand
ACACGGCAGCCTGATCGTCTTCAATACCTTGAACTGGAAACGCAGCGGATTCGTCACCGTCGATCTGAACAAGGGGGATGAGATCGTCGATCCATCGACCGGCCAGGTTGTTCCTGTCGAGGAGCTTCGCAACGGCAACCACTTCCGCCATGTGCGCTTTGTTGCCGTGGATATTCCTTCTGTTGGATACAAGGTCTTCCAGCTACGGCATGCGGAGAAGCCAGCGGCCCCGGCTGCCATTACCCAGAGCACGACTCTCGAAAGCCCGTACTACCGGGTGCAGTTGGACCCCGAAACCGGAGCGGTGCGCAGCATCTACGACAAGCAATTGCAGCGCGAACTGGTGAATCAACAAAGTCCTTATCGATTCGGGCAGTATCTCTATGTGACCGGCGGTAGTCAAGCACCCAACAGTCTGCTTGACTACCGCGTGGTATCGCCCAAACCTAATCTACAGATCCATCCAGCGCAGGATGGCCATCTTGTCTCAGTTACACGCACGCCCTATGGATGGGTGGCGCGGATGGAAAGCACGGACACCAACACGCCGAAGATTGCCTCGGAGATCCGTCTCTTCGAGCAGGAGAAGAAGATCGAGTTCGTCGAAGATGTGAACAAAAAGGAGGTAGACAGCAAGGAGGCCGTCTACCTTGCCTTTCCATTTGCCATGGACAAGCCGCAGTTTCAGTATGAGATACAGAACGGCGTGGTCGATCCGGCGAAGGACATGTACCTAGGGGCCGGTCATGAATGGTTCTCGGTGCAGCACTGGGTGTCGGTGCAACAGAATGGTGTGTCGGCAACGGTGATGCCACTGGATGTGCCTTTGGTCACGCTGGGCGACATCAATCGCGGCGCGTGGCCGACGCAATTCGGCGAGCGTCCAGGAACTATTTTCTCCTATGCGATGAACAACTACTGGTTCACCAACTACCGCGCCGGGCAGGGCGGACATTTCCGTTTCCGCTACGTTGTTACTAGCGCGCCTTCGACAGACTCGACTGCATTGAGCCGGTTGGGTTGGGAGGAAATGACGCCGCTCGAAGAGGATGAAATCACGCATCAGGACAAAGCGCTCGACACGCCCGGTCCGTTGAACGGCAACCAGGAGAGCTTCCTCAAAGTGAACGATCCGGACCTTGTGCTCGATACCTGGAAGCCGGCGGAAGATGGGAAGGGCACGATCCTGCGCTTCATCGATCTAGGCGGCGCCGCGCGCACCGTCACTGTCGAAACGCCCCTGTTCGATCTGCAAAAGGCTTTCCAGACCGATGCCGTCGAACGCAACCAGACGCCGCTATCGTTGAGTGGTACCCACGCGTTCCAGTTCGCCCTTCATCCGCACGAAATCGTCACGGTAAGGCTCATTGGCAAGGATGCGATGCAAGCACCTACACACTAAAGAGGTTGAGAGATATATTGCGAACATTTCGCCGTTGAGCGCAGTGGGCGACACGTCTTTGATAAGGATGGATTCAGGCAAGCATGTAACAACATTTCGTATTATGAAAATCACACGCTGGATGTTTTAATCTGCTTTATTCTTCGATTATCAAGTCGTGGATTTATTTACATGTCCTATGGCGTTTGGGCTTCGCGAATGAAGGGACAACGAGGCGTGGCCTCGCTGCGGCGGTGGCAAAGCCAACATCGCTCTGGCGCGCAAGTTCCTGGGAGTCATCTATCACACCCTGAAAAACAACCGGGTGTTCGCCGGCTTCCCCAACTTTGTCCTGGCCCCTGAAAACAGGCTACAACTACAGTATGAGTAGACAACTATTCATGGGAGAATCAGCTATGAACAGAAGAAAGTTCCTATCAAGAGCAGCGAATACGTTAGGAGCCTTAGGCATTGGTATGGATCACCTCGGCACGCCAAGGGCCAGGGGTGCCAGTGTGCCTGAATCCAGTGCGTCGGTGGATCATCGGTCTGCGCCCAACGTATTGATCTTGATGTCGGATCAGCATAAGCGTAGTTGCATGGGGGTAGCTGGAGATACAGTAGCCGTTACACCAAACCTTGATCGACTGGCTCAACAGAGTATTCGCTTCACCGATGCTTATTGCTTCAATCCGGTGTGTGCACCGTCCCGGGCTTCGATTATGACCGGACTCTATTCGCACAATCTCGGGAGCCGGGGGAATTCAAAGCCATTTTCCCCAAAACACAAGACTATAGCCCACCACTTCAGCCGAGCGGGCTATCTGACCGCCCTTGTCGGCAAAATGCACTTCGTGGATGCTCAGACACATGGCTTCGAATACCAGCTGGAGTTCAATGACTGGTGCCAGTATTTGGGTCCGAGGGTGAGATTGTACGAGGATGAGTTAGACCACCCTAATTCCGGATCCGGACTCCCACAGATCGAAAGTATATGGAAGGAAGAAGGCGATCCTTGGAAGAGTCACCGGCAACTGGACAATCGACTGGGCCTTGTGGCCGTCGGGCGGCCCTCCATAATGGAAGAACAGGACCATTTTGAAAATTTCGTCGCCCGGGAGTCAATCCGCTTCCTCGAAAATTACGCTCACGATAACGAACCGTTCTTTCTTGTCTCTTCGTTCCTCAAACCGCATGATCCATTTATGCCGGCAAAGCGGTTCGCCGAGATGTTTGAGCCGGAGCAAATGAAACTGTCGCAGACCTGGGGCAAGGCGGACCTGAAGCATTTACCGGACAGAGTACGTAGCTCCATTGAATTCTGCTCGTCAACACCCGAGCTAAAAGATCCCTCCGAAGCGCGCAAGAGGATGGCATATTACTATGGAAATCTCGCACAGATGGATGATTGTGCGGGGCAGGTGCTGCGTGCGCTCAACCGATTGGGCCTGGATCGCAACACGATCGTCGTCTATACCGCAGATCACGGGGAAATGCTCGGAGACCTTGGGCTCTGGCAAAAGTTCCAATTCTATGAGGGGTCCTGCGGTGTCCCCCTGATG
>JAJYSL010000540.1 GCA_021793595.1 Acidobacteriota bacterium | reverse complement strand
ACAGGCGACCCCTGGTTTCATAATTTCAAATACCTTTGGCTAGTATTACACCCCTGATCCGTGGATACGATTGCGTTCAAGTTGATGCGATATCCAGAAAGCCGCGTGGAGTGGATGGATGCGGGGTAAATGAGGAGTGTCTAGGGTCTATTTTCTTGCACCTTTGAGGTGCGAGCAGCGGTTACGATGTGGACATGAATCCACCCAGGAAGCCTTCGCCGACCGAATCTCCGCTGTTGTTTGAGATTGATGATGAGCCGCTGCAGGAAACATTGACCGCCTGGGGCGGCGTGCCGCTGGTGGTGCAGGCGTTCCGCACCCTGGGCGTGTCGGCCAGGGTGCGTCAGTATGTGCAGATTAAGCAGCGGGAGCGCGGCTACGACGAAGCCACGATGGTGGAGAGCTTCGTGGTGCTGAACGCGGTGGGCGGCGAGTGCCTGGACGACTTCCAGCATTTTCACGACGATGCCGGGCTGAAAGAAATGCTGGGGCATGAGGTTCCTTCTCCGGAAGCGGCGCGGCAGTTTCTGAACCGGTTCCATTGCGAGGAGAAGCTGGAGCAGGCCAGAGACGGGCCGGAGCCGGAGCAGCGCATTGCGACGGTGGACCAAGACGCGACCATCATCGAGAGCCACAAGCGGGAGGCGCTGCGCACCTATGAAGGCGAGCGCGGCTATCAGCCGATGCTGGCGGTATGGGCGGAGATGGATGTGGTCCTGGCCGATGAGTTTCGCGACGGCAACGTGCCGGCGATGATGGCCCCACTGGCGGGGGCGAAACGAGCCTTCGCGGCGCTGCCGGAGACGGTGACAAGCTTCTATTATCGCGGCTATTCGGCCAGCCACGAGAAGGAGTTGCCTGGCTGGCTGCGCGACGAGAAGCGCGCCGATGGTTCGCAGGGACCGATCGGATTCGCCATCAGCGCGCGCATGAGCGAGGCCATGATCCCGTTCGACAATCAGGATAAGAGCGGGCAACTGCCGGACGTAATGAATGATGAAAGGAATCGTGGAAGCATACGAAGCCTCCGGTGCAGGGATGGGTTCTTGCCTGGATGATAGCCCACAGCAACTCTATCGACTCGAAGAAGCTGAACGAAGTGTACGAGCCATTATCTAAGTGGACGGACTGGTATTTTTGATATCGCGATGCGGATCATGACGGGCTGCCGGAATATGACCACGGAGATGATTCCGGCTGGGACAACACCACCATCTTCTTCAGTTCACCACCGATTGAAACACCCGATCTGGCAGCGCTTCTTGTTGTCCAGATGGATGAGCTCTCCAAGATAGCTGCGAGGCTCGGAAAACAATCGGACGCTCAAATGTGGCATAAGCGAAGCGATGCTCTGTTGAAATTGCTAATGGACAAATACTGGAATCGTACCCAATTCGTCGCATTGCGCGCTTTCAATCATAAAGTAGCTCCAACGAGCAGTCTGATTCTTTATTTGCCTTTGATCCTTGGGAAGCGGCTGCCTGAACCATTCCGAGATCGGTTGATTGCCCACCTTATGGAAAACGGACGCTTTCTTACACGGAATGGCTTTGCGCCAGAAGAGATCAACAGCCCGTTTTTTAATCCGAATGGATACTGGCGAGGACCGATTTGGGCGCCCACAATGATGATGTTGTCGCAGGGGCTGGAGGATGCCGGAAGGCCCGACCTGGCGCATGCAATGCGAGTTCACTTCTGCCGCATGGTAGCTCGCAGCGGATTTGCGGAAAATTATCAACCTATAACAGGCTCAGGGTTCTTTATGCCAGATTTAAATGCGACGAGTAACGATGGACGGGATCCATCGTATACTTGGTCGGCGAGTGTACTTCTCATACTCGCACACCCGTTATCGCAGCAAAGAAGTCTTAGTTAGAGTTTTCGGACTGTCGAGAGTAAGATTTGTACGAAATGGTTTTCTAAGACGCTAGAGGAAGAGTGATCATGGCTTCTAATTTCGCGGGAACACGCACAATCGTCATAACAGGCGGAGGCAGCGGCATTGGCAAAGCCGTGGCGCTGATTTGCGCTGCGCGCGGCGATAACATTGGTGTACTCGACATCAATGCCGATGGGGCAAAAAGAACGGCAGAAGAGGCATTGCGGAGCGGCGCCGGAAATGTACTCGGACTGTCTTGTGATGTAACAGTGGAAGAGCAGGTCGAGGAGTCATTCGCAAATATTTTTGTGCGGCTGGGTCCGCCTTATGGACTTTTCGCCAATGCCGGAATTGGAATCCGAGGTTTCATTCACGAACTTCCCATAGCAACTTGGCGCCATGTTGTCGAAACAAATCTCACTGGCGTCTTCCTTTCGTGTAAGCATAGCCTTCGACACATGATAGAGGCTACGGTTCCCGGCTCCATTGTCTGCACATCTTCGCCAACTGGATTCGTAGCGCTCGCGGCCGGTGCAGCAGGTGCTTATAGCGCGACCAAGGGCGGCATCTCGTCCTTGGTGCGTTGCATGGCTATCGATTATGCATCTTATGGAATCCGAGTGAATGCCATCGTACCGGGTTCCACGGAGACGCCATTGATGTGGAGAAACATTGACGCTGCCGAAGTTATACGTTTACGCGCACAACTCTCCACTGAGATTCCGTTGGGCAGGTTGGCACAACCTGAAGATCCGGCGCGCGCTGTAGCCTGGCTGCTTTCTGAAGAATCTTCCTATGTTACCGGGTCCCATCTGGTTTGCGATGGAGGCATTCTCGCGAAGGCATCCGTCAGTGTGTAATGGGCGCATCGCGCGACCCATTGCGATCAACGGTACTGCTGGTTCGTAGCCGGCGGCATCAGCAGATTACAACATTTCTCCCATGTCTTGCAGGTGCTATCGGATTGTGTTCGTATTCCTTGGTCCGAACCGAATTGGATCGTATCCGTCCGGCCAAGTACACGGTTGACGGCTGGGAGATGGGAATGAGAGAAGTTTTCAGGCGTGCGCTTTTTTGGCCCAGGCTGCTGGCGTGAGA
>JAJYSL010000539.1 GCA_021793595.1 Acidobacteriota bacterium | reverse complement strand
GCCATCGAAGGCGACGACCACGGCCTGGGCATTCTTGAGATCGAAAAAGGTCTTTTCCTCAAACAGCGGTTCCTTGTGTTTCTGGTACTGCTTGGAAGCGGAGACGGAGCCTTTGCTCGACGATGTTCGGCCCGATAGCCAGCCGACATTGGCGTTGGTCGAGGACTCGGAGACGGTATAGCTGATCCGGGTCTTGTCCGCTTTGCCGCACAACTCCGAGGCATAGCGTGCCGTCTCGGGATCGGAGGTCGTCAGGAATACTTTCGTGCGAAATGCCTGGAGCAAGGGCTTCATCCCTTCGTTGGGCAGGGCCTCGGTCAGGCTCGAGATGCTCTGCGAGGCGACGATGGGGATGCACTTCGGCTGGCGGGAAATGGACAGGAATCGTTCATCCCCGGTGGGGTTGTCGCCGCCGACAGTGGCGAAATTCTGGTACTCGTCGCAGATAAAAACAGTCGGGCGAAAGTATTTTTCCGGGTGTGCATCCATCTTCGGAATCCGCAGTTGCACGGCCCGCTGATAGTCGATCTTCATCATGGTGCCGATGGTTTTGGCGAGTGCCGGATTCAGGGCCACGGGAAAGTTCAGGCCGACCACTTTACCGGTTTCGATCAGTTCCTCGAAGGGCGGCAGGACGCGACCGCGAGGATCGGCAGCGCAAGGCCTGCCCTCATAGAGTTCCTTGGGTGGGCAGAAGACGCGGCGCACCTGGGGATCGGTCTCGAACAACGACAGGAAGACGACGATGGCCACCAGGGCCAGACCGCCGACCGGGTGCTGATCCACGTCGATACCGAACTGGGGGCCAAAGACCTGCTCAATAACCGCATGGCCTACGTTGCCGTCTCGCGCGGCGCATACGACGCGCAAATCTTCACCAACGACCGCGAGAAGCTGGGAGCCGCGCTGGGGCACGATGTATCGCACAGCAGCGCCCATGTGCCGGAGATGAAGCCAGAACAGAAACAGGAGCAGGCAGTCACGCCGCAGCGGGAGATTGCGCCGCAGCAGGAGCAGAGCTTGGATATTGGCTTGGGTCTCTAGTGAAACGGTTGGGGCGTAGAACCACTGCCTTAGCGTACGATTTTTCCCGTTTTCTGAAACGCCCCCCAAAAGTGACTGGCATAGAAGCCGAACACCTTCGCGGTATCCTCCGGGTCATAAGCCATCGCGTTAAAAATGCCGAGAAGGATGTGAACGAGCTTCGAGTTGTCTTGGTAGAACTCCTCGATCTCCTCATCAGTCGCGGTCGCTCCCGTCGCTCTGACTTTAGTTACTACCTGCCGGTGGGCCAGGCGTTCATTTCGTAAAGACCGTAGCTTTGTGTAAACCGCATGGCCTGCTCCACCGCTCATGTATTTATCGACCAGTAGAATCGCGTCGTCTGCTTTCTTCCCGAGATCGTCTCGCATTGCGTCGAAGTCTTCTGAGCTTTGATCGACTCGCGCCAAAGCCAAGGCGTCGATGACTTTTTTATTTCCGAGGGCGTTTGCGATGCATTCCATCCCAATAGCTCGACCGTCTTTGTCCCATAGGCGGATCAAAGCAAGTACCAGCTCTCGCCGGAGGGCGGTACGTATAACGCGAAAGGCCTGGGTAGCATACGATACCCCCAAGCGACCGTGGAGGTCTTGGTCGTAGGCGGTCGGCCTCCATATCTCGTGAAAAGCAACAGCAAGATCAAACTCTTGCTGCGCGGCAGTCACTTTCGCTTGCAGCTTAGTGATCTTAGGATCGTCAGTTTTCATCGTGTTTTTTCTTCACCTCACGAGTCTCCCAAGATCACCCACTCCAGTTTCATGCTGTCACTCACAATTCGCACTAGCAGATCAGACGCCCAGATCTGCTCTGACGAGACAGCGACATCCAGAATTGCATGTACAGTCTTTGTAGGGAAGTTCAGGGAGCTTGTCGAGGCTGAAGGTCTTGTTATACAGAGCCAAGCATGCCTCGCAACCTCCGACACCAAAAATAGTGGCCCTTTTGATGCCCAACTCCCGCCACCGTGCGAGATCGCGTTGATGTTTGACATAAAAACTCAGCATACGCGTTACCGTCGCCGAACTCATGACTCCAAAGCCAGCAAATCCTGGCATGCACTTTTCGGGTGCTACGCGCCCTAGCAATTGCCAAACTGCGTAATTGAGATATAGGCCTTCCCATTGCTCCGGTTGGAGACCTTTCAGAATTTTCGGATGCATGGTAAAGACCGTAGCAAGATCGTTTGCCCGTTCTTCTATGGAGCGTGGCGCGGGATGAATTGTCATGGCCTCCTGCGCCGGGTGGACAGGAGGTTCAAATTTGTTATTGCGGTACGCATCAGCAGAACGAATTGCCGCTTTACAATTCCGATTACGGAGCGCAGCTATTACGTCGTCTGTAGCCGTTTCAAGAGCTGTCGCTTGTTCAGCTTCCCACCTTGAAACAGCCTGACTTGCAGCAGGTGTGCATCGCAAGATCATTCGATGCGCACACAACTTTTCCATGTCTTTCGGATCGGCTTCGAGCAGTCGTTGAACAAGTTCCGCTTTTTTGCCACTAACCTTTAAACCGCGCGATGACAGTATCTTCTTGAGTTCTGCCACCGTGTGACAGAATGAAATCTTTTCAAGCAGAGGCAAAGGCTCCAGCTCCCCATGCGCAACCATCCCGTCGATAACGCGCTGAGGACTCATCCCGAATGCTGGTGCCCAGAAATCTGGAACACCGTCTTTGGCTTCACATGCCGATAGAAACCGTTTGAGCAGGGCCAAATGCGGCTGGCTGCTTGCCCAATTGGTTGGCACCAATTGCGCGTCAGACAACGATTCCTGCGACGATGAAAGAGGCTTCCGCCCCAACCACCTGTCAAGCCATCCCATTATGGTTGCCGTCCGAAGTCACGATTTTTTTGATTGATAACTGTGAGCAACCTTATCACTATAGTGAATTCGCTCAACATTCGCAGAACGATATAGCGCGCTTTTCTGTACAAATCTAAACCAACGTTTCGGCGCTAT
>JAJYSL010000538.1 GCA_021793595.1 Acidobacteriota bacterium | reverse complement strand
CGACCAGAACGACATCGCCACTGGCGGCGTGACTCTGGTTGTCAATGCGGTGGAGGCAAATGGCCCCGGTGTCACCAACTCTGCAATCAAAAATGCCAAGATCAACCAGGACCCCTACTCCGTTCTGTTTTCCCGTCCTGGGCGCGCGCGCATCGAAATCATCACCGAATCCGGCACCTCACGCTTTCATGGCTCCTTGAACACGCTTTACCGGAATTCCATCTTCGATGCGGAGAATGCATTCGCCATCAATAAACCTCCAGAACAACGCCAATACTATGAAGGCTCGATCACCGGCCCGGTTCGCCATCTCAAGAAGACCACGTTCCTGATTGGCTCCGATTACGACCTACTAGACCAGCAGGCTTTTGTGAATGCCGCGACATCGACGGGGCTGGTGCAAGAGAACGTGGCCAATCCGACGCATCACTTCTTTGGCTTTGGGCGTATCTTTCACGACTACGCGCAAGGCAATCAATTCTGGATGGGATATTCCTGGGAGCATCGCAGCAGCCAGAACCAGGGCGTAGGCGGCACCACGCTGCCGGAAGCTGGATACAACACGCTCTTTGAGGAGCACGAGATCAATGTGGCATGGCAGGTCGTCGAGGGCCAACACTGGCTGAACTATCTGCACTTTCTGGTGGGACACTACAACTCACCCACGACTAGCATCACCGAGAAGCCGAACATCACGGTGCAGGGTGCGTTCACGGGAGGCGGCGCACAGGCGGACGCCAAGAACACCGAGTATCACTTCGATGGAACGGACCTTGTGACCTACACGGCAGGAAAGCATATCGTTCAGTTCGGCATCGATGTGCCGGACATCAGCCGTCGCGGGCGCGACGACTTTACGAACACACTGGGAACGTATACCTTTGCCAGCCTCGCCGCATACGAAGCGAACCAACCTGCCTTGTTGCTGCTCCAGCAAGGACAGGGGCACCTCGTTTTTCTGGAACAGAACTATGCCGGATTCCTTCAAGACACATGGCATGTCCGACCCAATCTCGAACTCACATTTGGCGCACGCTATTACTGGCAAAACTATTTTCACGAAGTCCCCCACAACCTTGCTCCTAGGGCCAATCTTGCATGGGCCTTCGGACACCATCAGGAATGGGTGCTGCGCGGCGGTTCTGGCGTTTTTTACGATAGAACCGGACCCGCGCCCATCGGGTCGCTGCTGCACTTCAATGGCATCAATCTTCGGCGCTACCTGATCGAGAATCCCGTTTTCGGCAATCCCGATATCGCAGTCACTCCGACCAGCGTCGTTACGCTGGCGTCTCAGGCCATCATCCCTTACACAGTTGAATCGAGCATTGGTATCGAACGTCAAATCGGCAAGAGCAGCACTGTTTCCGCGAACTGGATCAATCTCTCTACCCGCCACATGTTCCGGTCGATTGACGCCAACGCACCGCCTCCACCGAACTACAGCGCACGGCCCGACTCGGCACTGGGACAAAATCAGCAATTCCAATCAGAGGGTGTACAGACGGGCAATGCACTTGAGCTGACCTTCCGCGGCCGCTTGACCCGATACTTCAACGGCCAAGCGCAGTACCGCTTGTCAAAGACCTACAACAATACAAGCGGGATCAATTTCTTTCCCGCGAACAGCTATGATCCGCAGGCGGAATGGGCACGTTCAAACACAGACCAGCGCAACCGCCTGAACCTGCTGGGCACCGTGAACGCCAGTCGCTGGTTCGATTTGGGACTCATCCTCGAACTCTACTCAGGAATGCCCTTTGACGTAACTACCGGAGCGGATAACAACCACGATGGCGTCTTCGCCGACCGGCCTGCCGGAGTGCCGCGTAACAGTGGACACGGCCCAGCTTACGAAAACCTGGATATCAACCTCTCGCACACATTTCTGCTTGGACATCACGCGAGCGAACCGGAAAATCTGCGCGTGGGCCTCAGCAGTTTCGATGTATTCAATCACCCGAACGATTTGTCGTATACCGGCGTGGTTACATCACCCTTCTTTGGACATGCCGTAGCTGCCTATCCGCCGCGCCGGATGCAGATCAGCGCCGAGTTTACGTTCTGAACAATATGAATTTCTCTCTCTTCTTTCGCGGATTGACCCGATCCCAACTGGGCAAAAAATGCGCCACAGTTGTTTCTTGGATCGTGAGAGCATTTGTCTATATCTCAGAAGAGAGTAGCGCTATACCCCAGGCGAAGGCTTGCCATGAGAAAAGAGCGATTCCTTGTCGGCATGAGTTAGGACGTGGCTCTTGCCTGATAACTTCGATAATTGTGGCCCTGCAGTCGCTATCATTTTCATGTGCAGGGCAACTGGTTTCGAGCAATCAGCGTGTTTCAGTACCGCGCATCGTAACGGCAGTACGGGCCACGGAGCCACCTCATCTCAATGGATATCTGGATCAGACATGGTCTCAGGCGGCCATCATTACCCATTTCCGGCAGCAGTATCCCCATGAAGGAACGCAACCCACGCAACGAACGGAGGTCAGGATTCTCTATAACAGTAAGTATCTGTACTTGGGCATTCATTGCTTCGATTCATCTCCCAAGAAAATCGTAGCGACGGAGCTTCAGCGGGATGGAACGTTCAAAACCGATGATTACGTTTCCTTCCTGATATCTCCCAACAACGATGGGCAAAGCGGATACATTTTCACCATCAACCCCTTGGGTACGCAATTCGATACCTATATTTCAGAGGAGGGCGTCCTCCTGGACCCAAATTGGAATGGGATTTGGCACTCGGATGCCCACATTACGCAGGATGGATGGACCGCAACGCTAGCAATCCCTTTCGCAACCATGAATTTTAAGACTTCTCCCGATGCGACCATCGGCTTCAACGTCCTTCGGTTCATCCGTAGAAATAATGAAAAAGATTTGTGGCAGAGTTGGAGAATCATTTATGGGCTGTACCGCATTTCACAGGCAGGAGAAATAGGTGGGCTAAAACATATAGGAAACGGCCGTTTAATTCTACTCCAACCATTTTCTT
>JAJYSL010000537.1 GCA_021793595.1 Acidobacteriota bacterium | reverse complement strand
GGACGTCGTGACATCGTTGCTCCTCTTCTCTGCCATCTTAATGGCCCTCTGGGGAACAACCCTTCCACTTATCCCCCTGTCCGAATTTCCGCAGCCAGATCATGGGACGAATCGCTGGATGGAAAAGCCAAAAATGTAATGGCGCGGGCAGCCGACCCGGAGGCGCGTGGCGGACGACGCAGCGCGGTAATGTCAGGAGAAATCTGCCGTTGGGCAGAGCGCATTCCAAAGTAGCAAATTCTTTCATTCCCGATACAACGAAGGTGTCGTTTCCGCTCCTGAGGTAACCGGCGCGGGTGCAGTGCGGCGGTCACGCCAAGCGGACCTCCGTGACCGATCCAACCGGCCTTGTCGAGTCAGGTCGGTTGGCAGCCGCTGAAGATTGATTGAGGCTGGGAGCGTTCACCACAAAAGCGATCTGCTTTCGTCCCATCCTTCGCAAAGTGCGCGAAGGATGGGCACCCTGATTGACGTAATGCGGACGATATTACCCAGTGCTGTGCCGGCTAATATGACAGCACGCAGCCGCCGGCGCCGTTGTTGAAGGCATTGCTCCACAGCGACTGCACAGAGTATGAGCCAGTCGAGAAGGACACGTCTGCCGACGCACCCTGACCGCTGGAGATCCAGGCGCACTTGTCGCCGATCTCGTAGCCGCTTGAATCCAGCCAGCCGCCACTCGGGAACTGGTCGGTGATGGCCTCAGCGGCCTCGTGACCTTCGACGATGGTGATGCCGGCAGTGGGCCCCAAGCCATTGAAGTTGGCGCCGCAGGTTGCGCCGGCGTCAGTGATGTAAGGCAGGTTGGTATAAGCGACATCGCCCGACGTGGAAGTACTCGTCGAGCTGTGGTAGGCGCAGTATTGTGATCCAAAACCCGTCGAGCTGTTCCCGGTCGCGGTTGCAATGACATACTGCGCGCTCACGTTGTCTGAGGGGCTGGTGTTGCCGAAGTGCGAGGCAGCACGGACCGCCTCACTGGCAAGTTGCGATTGACGAGGATGCGAGGGGGCCGCGCTCGCATTGTCATACCAGTAAGAAACATACTCGCCTGTCGTATTGCCCGCGGGGGTGCCTGCGCCATTGCAGAAGTAGGTGCCGGAAGCGACTGACTGGCAATACTGCGTAACCGTCGCGAGCCAAGGGCTGCCGCTGGCGCCGGAGAGGAAGTTTTCAAGGATGGCCGCCTCACCGCTGGGATCATTGTTGATCCACTGCGAGCCCCAAAACACCAAATAAATTCTGGGAGCGGTCTCCACACCGATGGCGCCTAGCAAGCCGTCGCTGGTGCCGCCATGGTAGTACAGGTTTTTGCTGGCAGAGCCGCCGCCTTTGCGTGCTTGTTTTGCTGCCTCTACTGTCGGGTGAATCATCACCGGACGTTGCCCTGGCTCGAGGTACCGCACACCTCCAAGGTTTCCGTTGTTGTTGTGTGGGGCCAGCGGAGAGTTCTGTGCCCACATGACGCATGTCGCGCACAGCAAGGCGGTGAGGGCTGGTAAGAGATATCGTTTCATTTGCTGCCTCCTAAAGAACTATTTTTGAGATTGGGATTTGAGCGAATCCCGCACTGCCGTACCTCGCTGCGATGACTTGAAAATTTTTTGTCTTAAGTAGCCACGAGAGGAACGCGCAACGAGAAGCATCAATTGTGGGGGATGGTACTAACAGCGGGTGACACCCGTCAACGAAATTTAATGAGCTGAATAGAATGCTCCTATCCGGGATGGATAACCATACGCCGGACTGACGTGCGAGACGTGGAGATCCAAGGGTCTACTCCAGAGCGAATTTCAGCGCAGTTACCAAGGTGATCTCTGTCCTTGCCGGAGGTGGGGGGGCGGGCCTATACTTCGTAGGTTTGGCCGAAATAGGGTTAGCCGCGACCAAGGTGCGAAGGCGCCTGGCGCAGGCGAACTGGGTCATCCAGGCGACAAGAACTGCCGAGATGACCAAGCACGACACGAGAAATTTCGGCCAGCAGAAGCGGAGACTTGTATGGCAACGATTGCAATTGAGCAGGAAATGAATCCGTGGGAAGCGCAGGCGGCCCGATTTGATTTTGCGGCAAAGAAACTGAACCTGGACGACGATTTGTGGAAGGTGCTGCGGTCACCGAGCCGGGAGATCATTGTGCACTTTCCGGTGTTGATGGATGACGGACACATTGAACTGTTTACTGGGTTCCGGGTGCATCACTCGCTGGCGCGGGGGCCGGCCAAGGGCGGGATTCGCTACGCTCCTGACGTGACGCTGGATGAAGTGCGGGCGTTGGCGAGCTGGATGACGTGGAAGTGCGCGGTGGTGGATATTCCGTTTGGGGGGGCAAAGGGCGGCGTGATCTGCGATCCGAAGAAGCTGTCGAAGGGCGAACTGGAGCGGATTACGCGGCGGTACACGTCGGAGATCATCGAATTTATCGGGCCGGAAAAAGATGTGCCGGCGCCGGACGTGAACACCAATGAGCAGACCATGGCGTGGATTATGGATACCTACTCCATGCACATGCGGCAGACGGTGACGAGCGTGGTGACGGGCAAGCCGATTGAGTTGGGAGGGTCGCGTGGGCGGCGCGCGGCGACCGGGCGCGGGGTGCGGGTGGTGTGCCTGCAGGCGCTGAAGCACCTGAAGATGCCGGTGGAAGGATGCAGGATCATCATCCAGGGATTTGGCAATGTGGGCTCGAACACGGCCGAGTTGCTGGCGGAAGTGGGCTGCAAGATTATCGGCATTGCAGAGTACGATGGGGGGCTGTACAACGCGAATGGTCTGGATATTCATGCGTTGAGCCGGCACTGGGAACATGAGGGGACGATTGTCGGGTTCGCGGGAGCGGAGGCGATGGCTTCGGCGGAGTTGCTGACGACGGCCTGCGACATTTTGATTCCGGCGGCGACGGAGAATGTGATCACCAGCCACAATGCGGCGAAGATTCAGGCGCGGATTGTGTGCGAGGGGGCGAACGGGCCGACGACGGCGTTTGCGGATGACATCCTGGGAGAGAAGGGCGTGTTTATTA
>JAJYSL010000536.1 GCA_021793595.1 Acidobacteriota bacterium | reverse complement strand
AAAGCGATGAAAGTCCCGAAACAGCGAGACGGTGTATCCAACCATCTGGCGCAAGAGCCAGGGCATTCCTACAATCGACATGACTGCCACGGCCGCCAGGCGAGGGATCGTGGTGATGGTCTGCTCCTGCACCGAGGTCAGCGTCTGCAGCACGCTGAGTCCAATGCTTACAATCGCCGCCGCCAGCAGCAGGGGCGCGCTCAGAAGCATGGCTTCGGTCAACAATTGACGCGCGAGTTCCGTCACCTGGTCCGGGCCCATTCAGGACCTCCCTTGCACCGCGTTGCCATCGCTCATCATCCCCGCCTTCGTTCTAGAAACTCTTCAACAGCGATCCCGCCAGCAGATTCCATCCATCCACCATGACAAACAGCAGAATTTTCAGCGGAGTGGAGATCACCACCGGAGGCAATTGCAGCATTCCGATGGCTGTCGTGATCGAGGCAACGACTAAGTCCACCAGCAAAAACGGCAGAAACAGGACTGCGCCAATCTGAAAGCCGGCCTTCAGTTCCGATAGCATGTACGCGGGTACAATGACGCGCATCGGCAAATCCGCGGGCTTGGCTGGCTGTTTCGCCATGGTGGCCGAGGCAAACAAAGCCAGGTCCTTTTCTCGCGCATAATGCAGCATGTAGAGCTTGGGCGGTTCCATGCCGCGCTCCATGGCCTGCATGCCCGTGATCTGCCCCTTGCGAAACGGCTCGACCGCTTGGCGATCGACCTGCACCAGCACCGGATGCATCAAAAACCAGGTCATCATCAAACCCAATCCCATCAGCACCTGATTGCTGGGAGCGGTTTGTGTGCCCAGAGCCTGCCGCAGAAAATGAAACACCACCAGCAGGCGGACCATCGGTGTCATGGAGAGAAGCAGCGCTGGAATCAGCGTAAGAAATGTCAGAACAAAAACGATCGTCCACGGAACGGTGCCATTGCCGGCGATTCGCAGTCCATTGGTGGTCGGCTCCAACAGCGGCGCGGGTGCCAGCAGAAGCAGGGGCGCCAGATTCATGAACACGACTTCCCACCCGAGTCATCCGCCTCCGAAGCATTCTCGAGGGACTGCGCCGGGATTGGAACAATTACAGTTACATTGTCTATGCCGCCGCCCACCAGAAAACGACAGCCACCGGCTTCCACCAAAGACAAATGACGTTTCGCTCCAAGAGCCAGTTTCCCGATGAGGCGCAATTGCGTGCCCGGGTTCGCACCCGGTACGCATTTCGCACGAAACCAGTGCGCGGCCTGCAGAACAAACTGGATGAGTGGCGGCATGCGATCCAACGACGGTATCCAGCTTCGCCTGCGCGGCATCGGGCTGACTCCTTCCCTCGTCCGCGAGTTTTCAGAACACGCCGGCTGCGCCTGCAGTTGAGCCGACACGTTCCCAGACTTATCCATCAGCCCTTCGGCCGTCCTCCACATCGCAACCATCTCCCTGGCCATCGCGCTGTTTCCTCTCGATCCAGTAGCCTCCGCATTCGGGGTCGCGGGATTGTTGTCGAACATCTTCATAACAGCCGCGTAATGCGAATGGCCATCTCCTGGTCCACGGCTTCCATTTCCACCCAGGCAAGTTGCACATCTTCGATCGAAAGTGGGAGGTCGTCGCCACTGGCCCAGTCGGTCGCAACAATCTGGCCAGGATCGAGAGCCAGCAAATCTCGCACGCAAAAACGCCGTACCGGCAACGCCACGCCCAACTGAATGGGCAGCCATTCCACAGCCGGCCACGCGTTGCGCGGAGGAATCGGTGGAGACAGATGCGTGTGCTCCGGCTTCGGCAGTTCAGCCTGCCCGTAGTCGCCGTCCGCCGCCGCCTCACTGCCGGGCACACTCGTTTCCTGCAATGCTTCCATTTGCCAACCTCATGGGGCCCTTGTTCGCGCTCAATTTTTCCCGGCGGGAAAGGCTGGCCCTACCTGGATTCCTACCGAATCATGTTGATGGTGGCCTGCGTCACGGTATCGAACGTTGTCACCGATTTTGCGTTCGCCTCATAGGCGCTTTGCGACACAATCAAGTTGGAAAATTCGCTGGAAATATCAACGTTCGACCCCTCCAGTGCCCCCCCCTCCATGGTGCCGCGGCCGCCCGTTCCGGCTACGCCGACAGTCGCCTGCCCGGAGGCAAGTGTGGCGGAAAAATTATTGTTGCCTATGCGCGCCATACCCTGCTGGTTGTTCACCGTAGCCACGGCTAACTGACCGACAGCTTGCGTCTGCCCATTGGAAAACTGCACCGAAATGGTTCCATCGGAGCCTACCGAAAACCCCTGGTAGCTTCCGCTTGAATATCCGTTCTGGGTCGTGCTGCCCACCGTGGAGGGCGATGCCGCCTGGCTCAGGGTTGGATTGTTGTTGGCGTCGTAGAGGTTCCAGCTGAAGCTCATATTGCTGGCACCGTCGGCCAGACCGGTAAAACCGATGCCAGTGACGTTGGCGGTGGGGGTCGTTAATTGACCGCTGCTGTTAAACGTCACCGTACCCGTGGTGTTGGTGGCTGCGCCGGTATAGTCCGAAGCAGGAAGCGAAATGGAGTAATTCCATGTATTCGCAGTCGCCGCTTTGGTGAAGTTGACCGTGGCCACATGAGATTGCCCCAGCGAATCGTACACTGTAACCTGCGCCGGAACGACCGTGCCCACCGCCGCACTGGCATTCAGATTGGTCGCATTCAATGAAAACTGAGTGGTGGCCTGCGGCTGCTGGGTCGCTCCCAAAGGAATCTGAATAGCGGACAGCGGCGCATTCGTATTGACCACCCCATTACTGGCGGGATACCCCATCACGGCAAGCCCATCGGTGCTCGTCAGATTGCCGTACTGGTCGGTTTGAAAATTTCCTGCGCGTGTGTATGCGGGCGTTCCACCGTTGTTGAGCACAAAAAATCCATTTCCCGTCAATGCCACGTCGCTCGGGCTGCCCGCAGCTGTGTTGATACTGCCCGGGGTGAAGTTGCTGGAGTTGGTGGCGATCTTTACGCCTTGACCCGCGAGCACCGGATCCCCCGAGCCGGAGGAACCGACCTGCTGA
>JAJYSL010000535.1 GCA_021793595.1 Acidobacteriota bacterium | reverse complement strand
TCTTCCAATGTGCCGGTGGGTTTCTTTTTGACAACTCCGGAAAAGTGATCCGCAAGGATGAAATCGATATTCAAAGAGCAATCCTTCAATTCCGCGTTCTTGATAAATCCATCGACGGACCCCTGATAGGTTACGGGCTCGTTGTCTGTGTCGATGTAGGACTGGGTGTAGAAAATATAGGTGCCGACGTGTTCTTCGGCCTGGAGCGTATCCAGCAGAGAATTTTCCGCAGATGACGGCGTCGTGGTTCCTATAGCCTTTCCACTCTGGCAAAGAAGCTGTGGTCGAACGTGGCTGAGAATCAGCAGACAGGCGAAGATGGAACTGGCACGGTTTCGCAATTGCGCTCTCTCCTTCGCATCGGAGTGCAGCGTTTGTGGGTTACGCGCCGACGGCAGGGATTAGGATTCGCGAATCACTCGCTGGGGGAGTCGATGCTATGGAAGACGTTTTTGATTTGGATTGGTGAGCGTATTTGGATGAGAACGTCGCACGCGGGGCATCCCGCAGCTCGTCAGGAGAAAGTATCCTCCGAAGCCAACAGAAGGCTTGAATTGGCTACCGGTCAAACGGATTTTGATGGATGGAGCATTTTCTCCCACATCTCAGAAGCGAGATGTGGGGCACCCAAGAGCATGTAGAGGGTGGGCCAAGCGCCGAGCGCTGGGTAGCTCGTCAGCAAAGTACCCCAGTCAAGCCAAAAGAAGGCTTGACTGGGTCACCGGCCGGCTTGCAGTGAGGCGAACACGCTTCTCAATAACATAATAGATGTCTAAGGTTACGGTCGAGGCATAAAATAAAAAAGCCAACGGCGGTGGATGCGCCGGAGATAGCTGCGTGGGGGGAATCATGAGTCGTTACTCCAGACGAGAATTTGTGAAGGCGGGGCTGGCGGTGGGTGCGCTGGCGAGTGTCGGAAGTTTGCCGCTGCAGGCGGAGCGGCAGACCGCGACGGACATGGTGATGCTGGGGAAGTCGAAGGTGCGGGTGACGCGGCTGGCGTTCGGGACGGGGACGTTTGGCGGGCGGGTGCAGCGCGACCTGGGGCAGAAGGAATTTACCCGGCTGGTGCGCTATGCGCATGAGCGGGGGATTCGTTTTTTTGAGACGGCGGAGTCCTATGACGACATGCATCGCATGCTGGGAGTGGCGCTGCAGGGTGTGCCCCGGGACAGTTACCAGTTGATGTCGAAGGTGACGACCACGCCCGGCGTGAATGCGATGGACAAGATTGATGCGCTGCGGCGAGAGGCGAAGACGGAGTATTTCGACATTATGCTGCTGCACTGGCAGCACACGGCGACGTGGCCGGTGGATACGATTGCATGGCAGGACGGCATTGATGAAGCGGAGTTGAAGAAGGTTGTGTTGTCGCGCGGCGCGTCTGTGCATGGGTTGCCGGCGCTGCGACAGGTGCCGGGCGATTCCTGGCTGGACGTGGCCATGATCCGGATGAATCATAAAGGCGTGCGCATGGACGCGGAGGATTACGAGACGGACGGCCTGGGCAATGTGCCGGAGGTAGTGCATCGTGTGCAGCAGGCGCGCGCCAAGGGGATGGGCGTGATCAGCATGAAGCTGATTGGTGAGGGCGTGTTCAACCGGGAAGATCGGCAGAAGGCGATGAAGTTCGCGTTTCGCAATGCAGGCGTGGACAGCGTGACGGTGGGATACAAGAACACGCAGGAGATTGACGAAGCAATCGACAATTTGAATATGGCGCTGGCGTAGACGGGAGCGGGGCAAGAGGGCGCGGATTTTTTCAGAGTGGGAACTATCCCACTCAAGCCAACGGATGGCTTCCACCCCAGCGAGCAAAAATCGCTCGCCGGGGACCCCGGAGGCTTGAATGGGGCACCTGCTTACGCGGTTTCGTCGATGATGGCGATGAGCTCGCGTTGGACTTCTGCGGCGAGAGTTTCCGCTCCCTGCAGGCCGGTGGCGGCGAACAGCGATGTGGGGACAACGGTGGCGATGAGACAGCCTCCATCCTGAGTGAAGACGGAGATGCGGCAGGGCAGAATGGCGGAGACGCGCATGTCGGTTTGCAGGGCAGTCAACGCAGCTTGGGGATTGCAGACGTCGTAGACGCGGCAGTCGGAACCGAGTTGCAGGCCTTTGGATTCGAGGGTCTGGCGCAGGTCGTGGACGTGCAGGATTCCGAACTTGTGGCGCGCGGCGGCTTCGGCGAGCCGGGTGGCGATTTCGTCGGGCGAGTGGGTGGATTGCTTGCTGTAGATCATGGACGCCTCTGTTGTTAAAATTTTACGTCCAGTCGCGGGGCGGGAACGGTGAGAGGGCGGAAGTCATTTTGATAGGGGAATGGATGGGATGAGCCGAGTGCAACTGGATCCGAAGTCGACGGCGCTGGTGTTGATCGATTTGCAGAATGGAATTATGGGGCGGACGATGGCTCCGCATGCCGCGAGCGATGTGGTGAAGCGGGCGGCGAAGCTGGCCGAGGCGGTGCGGTCGAAGGGCGGCACGGTGGTGTATGTGCGGGTGGATGTTTCGGACTTTTTGCATTTGCCGGTGGATGCTCCGACGAGGGACCCAAATGCGCCACCGCCACCGCCGACGGCGTCTGAACTGGTGGCGGATTGCGGCTACCAGGCGGGCGACCTGCTGATTACCAAGCGGCAGTGGGGCGCGTTTTACGGGACGGGGCTCGACCAGCAATTGCGGCGTCGCGGGGTGCGGACGATTGCGATTGGCGGGGTGGCGACAAACTTTGGCGTGGAGTCGACGGCGCGAGTGGCGTATGACCGCGGGTTTGAGCTGGTGTTTGTCGAGGATGCGATGTCGAGCATGAGTGACGAGA
Source organism: Acidobacteriota bacterium (assembly GCA_021793595.1). The sequence continues at coordinate 225 of JAJYSL010000535.1, read as the reverse complement.
TGCATCGGTTTGCGGTGCAATCTATATTTCCGAGGATGGGTAGAGTGAGAACGACGGAGGAAGTGATTCAGGCGCTCGGGTAAGGTTTTTTAGTGTGGATTGCTTGGGAAAACTACCCCGCTCAAGCCAACAGAGGGCTTGAATTGATGGGATAAGGAGGAAGGCTTCTACGATGGAGCAGTGGTTTTTGGTTTGAGGACCAGGGACTGCTGGAACAAGGAGAAG
>JAJYSL010000534.1 GCA_021793595.1 Acidobacteriota bacterium | reverse complement strand
ATTAAATACGGAGACGACCGATCTGGGGAATGTGATCTCGCGCACTCCGTTGATTCAGCTTCCGCTGAACGGACGCAATTTCGCTCAATTGGGCCTGCTGGTTCCCGGTACGAATGGAGGCGCGGTGGGAGAAATTCGTTCGACTGGAGGTGGGAACGAAACCCAGAGAAATGGCGCGGAGATCGTCGCCGACGGGGCGCGTGGTAGCTTCAATACGTACATGATCGATGGCATAAATGACGACGATCAATTGATTGGAACGGTGAAGGTGTTTCCCAATCTGGAGGACATTCAGGAATTCAAAGTGCAGATTGGCAACTACGATGCCGCATATGTGAGCGGCGGCGCAGTGGTGAACGTAACCACCGCTTCCGGAACGAACCAGTTGCATGGGTCCGCATTTGAGTTTCTGCGCAACTCCGCGCTGGACACACGACAGTACTTCGATCCACCGAACAGCATTCCTCCCTACAAGCAGAACCAGTTTGGAGGATCGCTGGGCGGCCCGATCCGTAGAAATAAAATGTTCTTTTTCGTCGATTACCAGGGTCTGCGGATCAACGAATCGTTCAGTTCTATTTTGACCGAACCGACGGCGGCGTTGCGTGCCGGGGATTTCAGCGGCTATCCGCAGACCATTTACGATCCGCAAACGTATGACCCGACCACCAACACAAGGCAGCCGTTCGCGAACAACGTGATTCCACCCTCGCGTTTGAACCCGATCGCAAAAGCCCTGCTGGCAGTGCTGCCGTTGCCGAATCTGCCAGGGGTAGCGAATAACCTGCGAGTTAACACCTTGGAAGCTTCTGCGCAGGACCAGGGCGATGCTCGTTTCGATGACGTGATTTCCAGCAAGGACAGCATGTTCGCCCGCTACACCTACGGGAGGGCGGATGTTACATTTCCAGGCACCCCCGTACTGATCAACGGAAATGTAAATCCCTTGGCCTTCGCGCAAGGTTTCGCCAATCTGCGCCCCAATCATGATCCTAGCCTACAAGCCACACTCCAGGAGATCCATGCCTTTTCGCCGACCCTCAGCAATCAGTTTGCCTTGGGTTACACGCGGGAAGTCCTCAGCTCTATCCCGCTAGATACAGGCAACAACACTTCCCAAAAACTGGGGCTGCTCGGCTCCGACTCGCCTGGGCAGGGTTCGGGACTGGCCAGTCTCAACATTTCGGGGTTCTCCGGTTACAGCGCCAATTTTGTACCGGAGATAGTTCCTCAGAACACGGAGGAGTACAGCGATACGATCTCTTCCACGCATGGAGCGCACGCTACAACATTCGGCATTGACGTAATTCACAACGATTTCGGCTTCTTGCAACTCCCCTCCCTCAATGGCGCTCTCGGATGGTCTGGGACCTATACCAACAATCCCGCCGATACCGCCAAAACCGGTTCCGGTTTTGCCGACTTTATGCTGGGACTGCCGAACGCTTCGACCAAATCTTCCATCCCCAAAGGGGTCCCTTACGAAAGCTATACAGAAGCCAGTGGTTTCGTGCAGGACACCTGGCGGGTCACAACGCGCCTGACGGTCACGCCCGGTTTGAGATACGATTTGTTCACCAATCCCGTGGAACGCGATAACCGGCAATCGGATTTCGTCCCTGGCCCCGGAGGCTTTACAGGGTTGGGCAATGTGGGGACGGTCGCTCTGGCCGGCCAAAACGGGGTTTCCTCCGGCATCTTGCAGACGCAAAGCCGGAACTTCAGCCCGCGCGTTGGCTTTGCCTATCGCCTGGGAGAAAAAACCGTAATGAGGGGGGCATACGGCCTGTTCTATTTCGACGAACAAGGCACCGGTTCCTCGGCGCGCCTGTTCATCAATTATCCCGACACGCTGACAAACAGCACGAATTGCAGCGCCACCGTTCCCTGCCTGAATACGTCCACGGGGATTCCCACCACGGCGGGCGTCAACAATCTGCCGCAGGTGGTCTACTTGCCCATCTCCAACGCAACCTCGAACGTCCAGCAGTGGAATTACACGCTGGAGCGGCAGATGTCGTCGACCCTGGTGGTGCGGGGTTCTTATGTGGGATCGCATGGCAATAACCTGAACATTGCCTACAATCCCGATACCGCGTATCCCGGGCCGGGGCCGGTGGCCCCGCGTCAGCCCTACGCTGCCTACAGTTCCATCTCGGGATGGAGCCCGATTGGAATCTCCAACTATGATGCGTTGCAACTTTCCGCTGAAAACCGCATGGGATCCAGTCTTTATGTATTGGCGGCGTATACGTATAGCCGAAGCCTGGACGAAGGGGCCGGGGGCAACTCCTCGAGCGGAGATCCGCGCAACAACATTCAAGATCCGCGCAATATCCGGGCGGACTACGGCCTTTCGGATTTCAACTACACCCAACGGCTCACCGACAGCACGGTTTATCAATTGCCGGTCGGGCGCGGGCGCCGGTTCTTGGCCAGTGACGGCGCTGTCGCGGACGCGGTGGTGGGCGGCTGGGAGTTGACCAGCATTCTGACGTTACAGTCGGGTGCTCCCTTTTCGCTTTTCCTGGCCAACCCGACGGCAAATACTGGCACGTTTACGCGGCCTAACCGCATCTGCAACGGCAACCTGTCGGCCTCCCAGCAGAGCATTCACAAATGGTTCGATACATCCTGCTTCGTCAGCCCTCCAGTTTATACGTTTGGCAACACCGGCAGAAATATTCTGATCGGACCGGGCCTGGAAACCTGGGATTTTGGATTGGACAAGAATTTTCAACTCAACAGAAGGATCGGGATGCAGTTCCGCATCGAGACATTCAATCTGTTGAACCACGCGAATTTTGGCCTGCCGAATGGAACGATCGGGGCGCCAGGAGCGGGAACAGTGACCAGCGTGATTACCAACGCGCGCGAGACACAATTTGCAGCACGGTTTCATTGGTAAAACACACGCATCGAAAAATGAGGGGCCAAGTACCATGAAACGGCGAAATTTTCTAAAGCTTGCGACTGCGGCTGCGGTAACTCCTCCGTGGACGCTGGCGCAAAATAGAGGCGGCATCGATCTACGGAATTGCACTGTCATTCTTA
>JAJYSL010000533.1 GCA_021793595.1 Acidobacteriota bacterium | reverse complement strand
AAAACGCGGTCCATCTTTGACCGCTACAACATCGTGAGCGAGGCCGATCTGAGGGAAGCCATGCAGCGCACCCAAAGCTACTTGAGGGAAGGCGGACAGCAAGCCAACCGCGCCGCAGTGGTTGAGATGAGGGCCGCGCAGAATTAGGCCTTATCCCAAAAAGACGGACAGTTGACGGACATTCAACCGAAAATAAGAAAGGCCGCTCACGGGCGGCCTTCTCTATGTTCCTCATTATCAGAGGCTTAAATGGTTGCGGGGGCTGGATTTGAACCAGCGACCTTTGGGTTATGAGCCCAACGAGCTACCGGGCTGCTCCACCCCGCATCCTTATGATAGCGAGTGCAAGTGGTCGCGGTCAAACGACATCGACAGCCCGTCCCACGGATCGTTATTGCTGGGACCGCAGGGGTGTGTAAGGCTGTGCCATCATGATGTTTCCAAGGATTTGCCGTTCATGGGGTGAATAGAGGTGCAGGAAGTCAGGAGAATTTAAAATCGACTGTCGCTGGCTAGGCGGAAATTCGCTGAGGTCTCGAATTGCAGTGCGCATCATTTGCCGGCGTTCAAGAGGCATCTGATGCACCTGCTGAATTCCGTTGCGGACCTGTTGCCGCTGTGCGGGCGACAGTCTTTCCCAGGTTTCCAGTCGCTCCAGCGTGACTTCGCGTTGCTCCGGAGGCATCGCGTTGAGTTGCTGCAAACGGCTGAATAACCTCTGCTGGATGGCTGGCGGAAGGCGGTTGAATCCGGGCTCATTCCGCAGGGCCCGCTCCTGTGCTGCCAGCGGCATATTTTGATGCTGCCGTAACCATGAGCCTAAGTGCTGTCGTGCATTCTTCTCAGGAATGAACCTGCGCCGCTCGCCAAAATATCCTTGGCCTCCTCCCGGTCTTCCTTGTCGCGCCTGGTACCATCCGGTGGCTCGGAAGTATCCCGATCGTCGATACGGGTAAGGACGAGCCCACCCGCTACTACAGGCGAGCAGCGTCACGCAACATACAAGGACAGAGAACCCGCCGCGCAGAGCAGAAGAAAAAGAAACCGCAGATCTGCCTGTGCGCCGCGAAGCTAGCGGCACAGAAAGTTTCTTACGATTTCTCCCCAAACAAACCATGTTCCCATTCGCAACGCAGGAGTTAATATGCCAAACTTCGCTCTTGCGCAGTGCCTCCACCCAGCAATGTGCTAACGCACATTTATCAGGGTAACCCGATAAATTCTAGTTAGAGGAGTTCGCACTGCCGGCCGCCGCATTACCATTTACATTTGTGTCGTCGAAGGAAGCCAGCTCCTGCAATGTGTTCGCATTGTTGTCCAACAATTCCAGGTCGTTGACAGTCGCAGAAACGGTCTGTTGCTGCAGTGGTATCGTCGTACGGTTCAAGCTGACAACGCCCAGATAGGATCCGCCGCTCAGGATCAACAGCAATGCAAAAGCTCCTGCTGCCACCGGGCGGAGATGCAGATCGCTGCCAAACAGCAGCCGCAGTCGCACGCGCTCCAGCCATCCCAGATCTCCAGATTCCCTGGCTTCGCGCAAACGCACCGCCAAGCGAGTATCGAAATACGGGCTTGGCTCGGGCGCCTGCCAGGCATCCAGCAGTCGCATCGTGGCATGCAGTTCCTTCCAGTCGTTTGCACAACTGGGGCATTCGTCGAGATGCTGGCGAGCATCCGCCGGCACACGAGCCGGATCGAGAACCATATCAGGCAGAAACGATTGAAATCGTTCACATCTCATCGCAGCGATCTCCTTTCGCAAAAAGTTTACGCAAATTCCTTGAGCCGCTCTCGCAGTGTCTGGTAGGCGCGAAACAGCAACGACTTGGTCGCGGACTCACTTAGTTTCAGTACGGCACCGATCTGACGGTAATCCATGTCTTGATACTTATGCATGACCACGGCCAACCTCTGTCGCTCTGGCAATGCCATCACATGCTCCCGAATCCGCCGCGTCCGCTCATCCTGCAGCATGCCCTGTTCAGCAATGGGGCGGGCGTCAGCAACATCCGGTCTGGTTCCCGTTTCCTCGTCCACCTGGTCTAACAAGAGGCTGGACGTCGCGCGCTCGAATTTCGTATCTCGCGCATGGTTGATGGCCATGTTGGACGCGATCCGATATAGCCAGGTGGAAAAGCGGGCCTCGGCGCGATACGTGGTGCGCGCCCGATACACGCGCAGAAAAACCTCCTGTGCCAGTTCTTCCGCTACGGCCTGGTTGTGAACCATGCGATAGAGAAAACTGATGATCGACCGCCGGTACTTGGCAATGAGAAACTCCAAACAAGCTTCATCTCCAGCGCCGGCACGCTGCATGATCTGGGCATCGGTCATTTGGCCCATGCTGTCGGCCAATTGAGCCGCCAAGCCGGAACCAGCTTGCCTGGCTGTTCGCTCCTCTAGCGGAATGCGTTCCAGCGCAATCGTGCCCATACCCTCTGGAACACTTCCCAACGAAGAAAGTTGCGCATCCGCCATCCAACTTGACTCGGTTTCCGGGTCGGAGGCAGTATCGGAGGCGTCCATCGGCTCGTCTTCCATGGCGTCGAACTCCTCCGCCGAATCTTCGCCTTTTCCCTCGGTCTGGCCATCGAAATCTCGGTCCGAGCCAATGTCGACACCATCGTCGACATTGGAAGGAGGCGGTGTCACCGAATAGGCGCGGGGATAACCGGCTTCCGGGCGGATCCCCCTATCCACGCCGCCACTCAAGGAGCCCTGCGCCTGATCTTCAGCATTCAGCGAGTTCGCATCCCGCGACATGGACTCTTCTTCTTCCCGGCGCCTAGCGACTTCTCGCGCACCACTGCGCCCCGAATTTCTATCCACTGCCGTCATGGGATGTGCTCAGCTTTGGAAGCTGCCTCATACACCTCGGAAGCCATCGATACCTCTGGCGTGCGACCTACGACCCAGGCGGATCTCAGGTCGTCCGCCGAAGCATACACGCTGTATATATGAGACAGCTTCTAGCTGTATACTGGGTCGCAGACAGATGCCTCCAAGACATCGGGGGTGGCATGTCAGTTACCAGTATGGCCTCCCGTCCTAG
>JAJYSL010000085.1 GCA_021793595.1 Acidobacteriota bacterium | reverse complement strand
AAACTGTCTGTTTACCGACACGCCTTGCGGGTTCCACATATTGCTTATTGGCATATTCCCTCAATCGATCCGCTTGTTTCATAGGTTCTCCTTTACAAAACTTACTATAACATACCTAACATACCTTCACTCAATACAAATAAATGGGCCTGCCTCGGCCCATTTATTGCACGAATACGTCGATGCCTTCTACTTCTTGCCTGCGGCTTTCACCACTTCCTGCGCGGCGGCGGCTCCGTTTACGGGGATCGCGGGAACATCGGGCGCGTCGCTCTTGCCGGCAATACCGAGCTTCTGTCTCAGCGCAGTCTCCACCCGCGCGAAGGTGTCCTTATTGTCTTTGAAGAATTGCCGGACGTTTTCCCTGCCCTGGCCGATGCGCTCTCCAGAGAAGCTGTACCACGCGCCGGATTTTTCCACGATGTTGTGCAGTACCGCCTGGTCCAGCACATCGCCCTCGCGCGAGATGCCTTCGCCGTACAAAATGTCGAACTCCGCGTCCCGAAACGGCGCCGCCACTTTGTTCTTGACGATCTTCACCTTGGTTCTCGAACCCACCACCACATCGCCCTCTTTTACGGCAGCGATGCGTCGAATATCGACGCGGACGGAAGAATAGAATTTCAAGGCGCGACCACCTGTTGTCGTCTCCGGATTGCCGAACATGACGCCAATCTTCTCGCGAATTTGATTGATGAAGATGAGCGAGGTCCGCGACTTCGAAACGGTTCCGGTCAGCTTGCGAAGCGCCTGCGACATGAGCCGCGCCTGCAATCCCATGTGCGAGTCGCCCATCTCGCCGTCCAGCTCCGCCTTCGGCACCAACGCCGCCACTGAGTCGACGACCAGCACGTCGATTGCGCCCGAACGCACCAGCGCTTCGGTGATTTCGAGGGCCTGCTCGCCATAGTCCGGCTGAGAGATCAGCAGATTGTCGACATCGACGCCCAGCTTTTTCGCGTATTGAGGATCGAGCGCGTGCTCCGCATCGACAAACGCCGCCATGCCGCCGGCCTTTTGCGCTTCGGCAATAATCTGCAGCGTGATGGTAGTTTTACCCGAGGATTCCGGTCCGAAAATCTCAATCACGCGGCCGCGCGGAACACCACCGACGCCGAGAGCGGCGTCAAAAGAAATTGATCCGGTGGAGATGACAGAAATGGGAACGATCGCCTCTTTGTTGCCGAGACGCATGATGGATCCCTTGCCAAATTGCTTTTCAATCTGCGCCAGCGCCAGATCGATCGCACGTGTGCGTTCTTTATCTTCTGCCATTTCTAGTCTCCGGGGATGAGTTGGAATTGAATTGCCCGCGACACGCTATGACCGGTACTTGTATCGAAGTAAACAATCGAAATCCACTTTGGGTACTGGCGGGATTTTAGCACCAAATTGGGAATAGGCGAAACAATAGCGAATACTTTTCCGGAACCAAAGTAACAGGCGGGGATTAATACCTGCACAAGTCTTCCTCGCGCATCACCGGTTCCCCATCCGAACCCCGGCCAGCGCGCCTAGCTGCGCCGCACATGGAGCCACGAGCAGGTTTTCAGTGGAGCGAACCGCAGCATTTCGATCGGCTGCGAGATGTCGCCGTAGATGGCCACCATGCCGCCCCGCATCCGTCGGCCTCATGCCAGAAACGTGTGCCGCCCGGATCGCGAAGAAAGCTTTTCCACCATGCACGGTGCGGTTCCAATCGCGGCCACGATAGAAGCGATTCCATATGGATCCAATATTGCCGCATGCCGACGTGCATCGGGAAGAGTGACATCACAAAGCTCTCATGAGACAACAAGCCCTTGGGTTGGAGGGCGACTGAGTCCGCAATCTTCAGTCCAAATCCCAGCAGCGTCTTCAACCCAGCAACCCGATTGACCCGCATTCCCAGATAGATGACGACGAGATTTGGATATTGCGCCAGATCTACGGTCTGGCGATTTACGGCTGTCGGCATCGGTTGACCTCACGCTCCATTGTGACTGGTTCGATGATGCGCACCCAAAGATCGATGTGCGAACATTGCCGGCGGTAAGGATGCGCTGAAGGTCTCATCGGCTCGCGGGCTTATCGCTGGAGGGGGTCGATGGGGATGTTGACGTCGGTGATGCGGAAATTTTTTGCGAGCACGGGATGGCGTTTGGCGATGGCCTCATACATCTCCCAGGCAACGCGGCGGTAGGAGATGTGGCCCTGGGGCGCGCTGCGCAGTTCGGCAATGTAGAGCGCCTCGGCGAAATCCATCTTGAACAGCGAGCGGCAGCGCGTCCCTAATGGCAGAACATATTGGGCGGTTTCCTTCGCCTCTGGAACGTCGGCGCGCGACAATGTGTCGAAGGCTGCATGGGCCTGGCGCACCGCATCTTCATAGGGTTGGCGCAACTCGGAGCCAGCCAGCAACTCGGGAACATCGTAGCCGTGAAGGTTGGTGAAGTCTTGCATGGTCTGCACGCAGCGGCGATGGCGATGCATGTCGCGGAAGCCGCCGATGTCCATGAGAATGTCGAAGCGCAACTGGTAGCCGGAAGAGAAGGCGCGCGACAGCTCATCGTGGCGCCCGCGGTGGCGCGTGCCCAACAGCAGCAGTTCCTCACGGCGCGGCGCATCCAGCGCACACACGGCTTCGCGAATCTGGCGATAGGAATAGTGGCATGCGCCGTAGAGCAGGGTGGTGACGATTTCAGTTTCAATTGATTCGCGTTCCCCGGCACCGTCCGCTTCGACCAGATCGACGAGCGGCGATGGCTGAATGGGCGCGGAGTTCATCATCTCGGACGCAGCCTGTTCCAATTCGGTCCGCGATTTCTGGATGTATTCGACGGGAGCCGCATATTTCACCAGGGTGGGAGCGACTGCGACGTCTCGCAACAGCAAGGCGGTCGCGCGTTCCCCCAGTGCAGGATCGGCGGCGGCAATGTCACGCTGCAAGTCTTCGAACGGCGCGCGTTGCACACTCCAGCAGGGCGATGCGGCCGCCTCGCGCAGTTTTTCTCCCAGCCGGCGAACCTCCGCGTGGGGTTGCGACAGCAACCGGGAGACCTGCGTCTCCAGGGTACGGGCGTTCACAATTTCTCCCAAAGAAGTGTTTGCGGCCAGCGGCAACAGGTAGCGTGCGCCATCGAAGGCGCGGGCGCGCAGGGTGCGGTCGTAGGCCTCCTGCTTCATTTCCTCCGGCTTGGCAACCTGGGCACGCAGTAACTCCACAGCGCCACGGGAAATTTCGTCGTAGCTCGAAAACAGTTTTTCAATCTGTTGCGTGTAGAGCTGGCGCGCCGAATCGTTGGAACCGAATGCCGGCAAATACCAGCCGCTTTTCTTGAAATCCTGATAACGGGTGGAGCGTTCCTGGCCGTCCCAGCGCTGTTCATCCACCAGCACGATGGCCGCCAGCAGCGACAAACGTTCCACGGCAAACGCAATGTGCGCCAGGTCTGCGATCGAACGGTGCCCATACTGGAAATAGAATGTGTTCAGGAACTGTTCGGCACGCTGGGCATTTAATTCGCGCAGAGACTGCTTCATGGAAAGTGCGGAACGGGAATATTTTGCCATGGCATAGGCCAAAACCTCTGGATCAGCGCCGTGGATGGCGTAGACTTCGGTGCCGTCAGCATCAGGGGAAGCGGGGAGCGGGTCTTCGGAGGGCATGGCTATCTGGGTCCAATCTCTTTCAATCGAGGCAAGTCGACTTTCAGAGTATCGCAGAGCAATGTCGGATTGCGCGACAAAGCTTTCTCTGAACTGCCCCGCTCTCAAGCTCTTGTGTGTCTCGTTTCGGTGCGCATACGTAAAAAATACTCTTCGTAGAACCGACGAGAGAGATACGCAAGGAAAACTGATGCCGCTGCCACACACATGAATCGGATGCTAAGCGCCAGAAAGCTGCAGCTCAACTGCGACAGATAGCCATGCGCAGTAAGCTTTCCGTATTCATGAAATAACACTTCGTGAATAAGGTACAAGCCATAACTGATGTAGCCAAGAAAGGAAAGTATTGCGTTGGAACGCTGGTCTCCAAAATGATGACTGGCAATGGCCTTCAACACCATACCTGAGTACATCCATATAAAAGGAAGCACTCCCATGGACTGTAGCACCGGTCTGGCATAAGGAAATCTGTAACCTACATATTCGAAAAAGACTACGGCCAGCGACAGCGCCACTCCCACTACGATCAGCCATCGAGCAATTCTTTGTATATTGCAAGCGTGAATATAGCCAAGATGCAAGCAGATTGCGAGCAATGCACCGTAAGACAAATAGTCGGCAATAAAATAAGTTTTGTATCGAATATCCACATGCGGGAAAAATATGGTTGCCAGCAGGCGCGCAATCGGGAGAAACATGCACAAGCCAATTGCGAGTTTCAACAAAGAAACCTCCCTGAATTTCCGAACGCAGAATGGCCAGACCAGATAAAACTGTTCTTCCACAGCCAGGGACCATAGAGGTGCATACTCACTTGTTCTAGCGCCTACAAGACCTGCCATATTGGCAACGAAAAGAAGGCAGGCCAGAATATATTTCCAGGTCACACCCATCCAGATCTTTGCGATGATCAATATGGCGAAATAGGCAGGTAAAATGCGCAGGGCGCGACGTGAGTAAAACGATCGGTAATAGTTGGGGCTGGACTTACCTTTTAGCAAGATGCTGGTAATTAAAAATCCAGACAGCACAAAAAACAGCTCCACCCCTGTGTATCCGTATCGCGATATGTAGAGGAAATAGTACGCCGCTCCATGCCACCTCCGGTAATCGATGTCTCCACCGTAAGCATGATAAGCAATGACCAGCAGAATGGCCACTCCTCGCAGCGAATCTAACTTTGGGATGTGGCCGGAGATCTGGATTCGCGCGTCTGACTGCTTCTCTTCAGGAATACTGGTGACTCCTTCCTGACAATTGATGGCTCTGTCCGGTATATCAAGATTTGAACTTCTCTGGAAACTCAATCCGTAACCCTTGGCTAAGACACTATCTGCAGATAGAAGTCTGGGGCTGAATGCTAAGGATAGCAAAATCAACTTTTGAATTGCGCATATCCTTATGCGTACTCTTTGGTTAATCTGTTAAGGGTCGTGATATATGAGCGAGGTACTGACAATCTCCGCCGACCGGCCGTGGGCCTTGCCGAAGCGGCCCTGGGTAATGAGCCAGCGCTGGCACAGCCTGCTGTTTGCACATTGGCCGATCGCCGCGGAGGCAATCGCACCTCTGTTGCCGCCGGGACTGGTCGTCGATGGATTTGCCGGGACCGGCTGGGTGGGAATTGTGCCCTTCGCCATGGATCGGATTCGATTCCGAGGATTGGGCAGCGTGCCCGGGGCGCACCGTTTTGCCGAGCTGAATTTGCGCACGTATGTTCGCGAGGAGCGTACGGGAACGCCGGGAGTATTTTTCTTTTCTCTGGACGCGGCGAACCCGGCAGCAGTGATGGCCGCGCGTTTGTGGTTTCACCTGCCGTATTACTGGGCAAAGATGCATGTCGAGGAACGTCCAAATGGGTGGCTGCATTATGAAAGTGCTCGCCTGTTGAGTCAGAAACCGGTGAATTTTCGCGCCACCTATCGCGGTATGGGACCGCAGACCGCCGGACGCAGCGCACGCGATACGATTGAATATTTTCTGACCGAGCGATACTGCCTGTTCACGCACGACCGTGGTGGCCGACTGCTGCAAGGCAATATCCACCATGCTCCCTGGCCGCTGGAAGCTGCGGAAGCCGAAATTGAAGTGAACGATTTACCGCAGGCGCATGGGATTCGCTTGCCCGACATTCCGCCGGTGCTGCACTTCGCCCGCGAGCAGCGCGTATACATCTGGCAATTGGAGCCGGTGCTGGCGCTGGCGTAAAAGCGTAGGCTTGTGGGTACATGCAACGCAATCAGTCCGGTCCGCGGACTTTTATAATCTTCTCGAAGCTCGCACAAATTGAAATTCAGGAGCCGATTGCATGATTTCATTGGATGGCCGGGTGGCACTGATCACCGGCGCCTCGCAGGGCATTGGTCGCGCCTGCGCCGTGGCGCTCGCCAAGGCAGGAGCACAAGTGGCGCTGGCGGCGCGCAACACGGCAAAACTGGCGGAGGTTGCGGCGGAAATTGAGGCGGCAGGCGGGAAAGCCGTGCCGTTTGAAATGGACCTGGCCAGCGAAGACTCCATCAAGGCCGCAACCAAAGCGGTGCTGGCGCAGTACGGGAGAATAGAAATTCTGGTGAACAATGGCGGCATCACACGCGACAACCTGATGTTGCGGATGAAGCTGGCAGATTGGAATGCGGTGCTGCAAACGAATTTGACAGGCGCATTTCTGCTGACCCAGGCCGCTTCCTCCAGCATGTTGAAGGCTCGCTGGGGACGCATCATCAATATCAGCAGCGTGGTGGCTGAAACCGGGCAAGCGGGGCAGGCGAATTATGCCGCTAGCAAAGCCGGCTTGATCGGCCTGACCATGTCGTTGGCTCGCGAGCTGGCGTCGCGGAATATCACCGTGAATGCGGTTGCGCCCGGCTACATTTCCACGCCAATGACGGATGTGTTGAACGACCAGCAGCGCACGGCCATGTTGACGCAGATTCCGCTGGATCGCGCGGGCACGCCGGAGGATGTAGCCAGTGCGGTGGTGTTTCTCGCCTCCGACCAGGCCAGCTATATCACGGGCCATGTTCTCGACGTCAACGGCGGGATGCACATGGGTTAAGTGGGGTTCGACCCAAGCCGAAAAAATCTTGATGCCGGGCGCGCAGAGGCGGCGTATTGTTGTTGTGTGGAAGCATCCCGTGCACCGCTTCGCCTCCCACGCAGTCTCCATTTCTCCGTAGGCCAGGATGTGTCAGGATGAAGACAGCCTCCCGCTATTTCATGCTTTTCTCCGTGGTATTGTTTCTGGGCTGCGTCGCCTCAGCAACGGCACAATCGAAATCAACCAGCAATGTGATGGGACCGGAAAATGTCAGCTTTCCGAGCGGCACCGAGACGGTGCATGGCGTTTTGTATCGTCCGCAGGCGGCTGGATCGTTTCCGGCGATTGTCATCATTCACGAGTGGTGGGGACTGAATGATTGGGTGAAGCAGCAGGCGCAGATGTTTGCCGAGCACGGCTACGTGACGCTGGCGGTGGACCTGTATCGTGGCCAGGTCGCGACCGATCCGGAGATGGCGCATGAGCTGATGCGCGCGCTGCCGCAGGATCGAGGGGTGGGGTATCTTCGCTCCGGCGTGGCGTATTTGAAGACGCTGAAATATGTGAAGGCCAACCGCATTGGCGCGGCGGGCTGGTGCATGGGTGGCAGTTTTGCCATGCAGCTGGCAGTTGCGGAACCGTCGCTGAAGGCAGTGGCGATCAACTACGGCGCGCCTGAATCCGATCCGGCGCAGTTGAAGAAAATTCATGCTGCCATTCTGGGGAACTTTGGAGCGCAGGATCGCGGCATCACGCCGAAGGATGTTGCAGATTTCGCCGCGGCGATGAAGTCGATCGGCCATCCCGTCGACGTGAAAGAGTACCCGGATGCCGGGCATGCCTTTCAAAATCCCAACAACAAGGCAGGCTATCGACCGGAGGATACGGCCGATGCGGACAGCCGCATGTTTGCCTTCTTCGCTGAATATTTGAAGTAAGCGCAAGCCCATGCTTGTGCTTCGCTTCGGAAATCAATCAGCATTACAAACCAGGACACAATGAGGAGTTATTGCTGATTTGGCAATATTTCGAAAATGGACCAACAATTCAGCAAGGCTGGGCTGAGCGTTACAAGCAATTCCTCTCAACGTAATCGTCTTAGGATTTCTGGGCGGACCAGGTAGAAGAAGAAGACGAAATTTGCCAGCGTCATGACCCAGTAATTGTTCTGATGGAAACGCAGGATGATGTAGATGCCGTAGCTGCTGGTGAGAAATGCAGCGGCCAGGGCCAGCGCCCATCCCCAGCGGCGCATCTTGAACAGACCAAGGCCGGCCAGCGCGAGGAGTGTCGCTACAGCCAGCACTGCGATGCGCGCGCCATGACTGGCAAAGTGACCGGTGAGCACCCCGAACACTCCGATCAGCGACTCCAGCAGCATCCATAACGCGATGGCGGCCACGCCAGGAAATCGGGCTGCTGCATCTTCGGGACTGGGTTTCTGTTCGGGCTCGTTCATACGGTGTGGAGATAGGCCAGTAGGTCCTGCATCTGCGATTGCTTAAATGGTATGCAGATAAGCCAGCAAATCGTTCAGTTGCTGGCCGCTAAGAACATTTCCGAACGGCGGCATGACATTCTTGCCATGGAGAATAGTGGCGCGAACACGTGCGTCCGTTGCCGGGGCACCGCTGGGAAGATACGGCTTCTGGAACAGGCCCAGCAGACCAGGACCCACCAGTTTCTGTTCACTGTTCGGGTGATGACAGACTGCGCAGTGGCTCTGAAAGACGGCATGTCCCTGTATTTCTGTCGGCGTCAACTGGCTCAACGGCTTCGATTTCAGCGTGTGATGGCAGCCGGTCAACAGTAATACAACCGCCGCACTGGCCACCATGGACAGGCGAATCGATGGTTTCAAGTTCTCTTCCTCCAGGGAATTTGCAAGTCGCGTAGTCCTTAGTGTAGCCGGGAGAATTCGCCTCGCCAATTTTAGAGCGTATGCAGATACGCCAGCAGATCGTTCATCTGCTGATCGTCCAGAATATTGCCGAAGGCAGGCATCATATTGCGGCCTTGCAGGACGGCGGCTCGAACGCGGTCATCATTCGCCGGCGCGCCGCTGGGGAGATAAGGCTTCTTGAAGATTCCCTGCAGGCCGGGGCCATGCAGCGGCTGTTCGCTGTTGGCGTTGTGGCATTGCGCACACTGCTGTTGATAGACGGTGTAGCCGCGCATCTCCGTGGGCGTCAATTCGCTCAAGGGTTTCGACGGCGGCAGATGGTGGCAACCGGGCAGCAGGATCGCAGTTGCAACGCCTGCAACCGCGAACAATCGAATCGCTTGCTTCAACGTCTTCTCCTCGTAGAGAACCCGCGGATTTCCCGCGGCTTACACCGGTCATTTTCAGCTGCGATCAAACGCGAAAATTGTCGGCGCGCCAATTTTGAATGGCTTGCTTGATTTGCTTCTGCGTGAGCTTTTCGTTCAGGGTGCGCTCCACAAGTGCCGGTATTTCAGCATCGGCCGCAAAGCGCAAGGCGATCAGTTGGGGAACGGTCAGCTCGTCAATGCGGGCGCGCAGCGGTTCCGGCAACAGCGTCGCCAGGCGCAGACGCTCCTCCAACCGGATGACGCGATCCTGCACCTTCAACGAATAGGTGCGAACCTTGAACACCAAAACGAATAAGGCAAAGGCCAGGACGACGTTCCACACGCCACCGAGATGGGGGTGTCGAACCAGATGCACGATACTGACGACCAACGTGATCAAAAACACCGGCGCCAGAAAAAAGTGGTACCAGGGATCGAGGCGGGCGTGATTGGCGTAGCTCTGCGGTTTCGTTTCCGACATGGCATCCTCCTGGAAAGGAAGTGGACAATACGGCTCAGATGTGTGAACCGGGCGGGTACCTGATTATCATCGCACTGAATCGCTCTCGGCTGCGGCGGTCACAATGGCATCGATGGTTTTTGTAATGCCTTTCGCTTCCGGCATGTGCCCGTTGCAAAGGATGGAGAAGACCAGTGTGCGGCCATTCTTCGCGATCACGTAGCCGCTAAACGCGTTCACTTCTTCCAGCGTTCCCGTCTTGGCAAAGACATGGTCGTGCAAGGGACCGTGCAGAAATCGATCGGACAGTGTTCCATCGATCCCGCCGATCGGCAGGGTGGTGCGAAACTCCGCTCCCCAGGGCTGTTCTGCGATATAGCGCAGCAGCGCGGTCAAAGCGCGGGGAGTGATGCGATCTTCCGGCGAAAGACCGGAGCCATCGTAGAAGAAGAAATCCTGGGGCTGAACGCCGGCGCGCTGCATTTGCGCGCGGACTACACGAGCGCCTTCCACAATCGAGCCATCTTCGCTGAAGTGCTGGCCGAGCAGGCGAAGCCAGGTTTCCGCATGCAGATTCTGGCTGACCTTGTTGGTGACCGTAATGTCTTGCAGCAACGGAACGGAGGTGCGCGAAGCCAGCACAAACGCGCCGGCGGGTACGGTGGGAGCAATCTGCGCGACACCGCTGGACGGTGTGACAGGGGGCAGAGCCAGCGGTCGCATCACACTTTGCTCATAGATCGCGGTATCGATGGAGGGACGATGGTGCGCGGTCGCGGTTCCCGTGACGGTAATGCCTCGGGCTTGCAGCATCTGGCGAAACGCAACCGCGGCAAACTGTGCAGGATCGATGATGGCCAGGGCGATTTTCGAAGCAGCTCCCCCGGCAGGCAACGTGCCGAACAGGCGGAATTCCCGCGAGCCGAGTGGACGATCCAATCCCAGCGACGGCTGCGATCCTGCCACAGAGGTGTGGGCGTCGTTCTCGACGGTGTAAAAGGAGCTGGTCACGTCGGGGTTCCAGGTGAACGTCACCGGATCGCCGGCCTTCGTCCCCGGCATTACGGTCAGGAAAACAATGTTGTCATTCACTGTCAGCGCAGAAATCGGCGCGCCGTAATCCCAGATGAGGTCATCCCAGGCCCATCCGGTTCCGTAGGGCTCTTGCGGAAATGCAGTATCGTCGCCAACGATGTTGCCTTCCACGCGTTTGACGCCGCGCTGTTGCAGTTGATCGGCGAGGGCCTGCAGCGCGCTCAACGGAGAATTGGGGCGTTCGGTTTTTCCGCTGTACGGATAGGCGCGGCCGGACATGCTAAGGTCGCCGGCGCCGACCAGAGTGACGTCCCCGTGCACAGTTCCCTGCGCATCGGGCGCGCTGGGTGCGATGACGCGGGTTTCGATGGTTGTATTCGGGCCGAACAACGCCAGCGCCGTTGAGGTGGTGAGCAATTTGGCATTCGAGGCCGGAGCGAACAGTTGCGCGTCATTTTTTTCGTACACCAGGCGTCCGTCCAGGGTGGTGATGGAAATTCCCCAATGCGCCTGCGCGGCGGTCGGAGCGAACAGTAAGGCATCAATCTGGTGCGACAACGTGCCTGAGGGAGTGTGTCTAGCGCGATGATGACGATGCGCGGCAAACCCACTGAACGGCAAAACTAGGACAGCAAAGAGCAGAAAAGTGTTTCGGAAAAAAAATTTCATGATGGGCGCGAGTGTACCATTTCAGCGCGCAAAATCAGGAGGGCCGGCAACGTCTTTTTCGCAGGAGGAGGCCGTGGAGGAATGAAAAAGGTTCAGCTCTAGAATGAATTATGGCTGTCGCGACTCGACCGCGGTTCCGCTGGACTCTGCAAGCGCGCTCGCTTGTGCTGGGCGAGCGAACTTTGCTGGTGGGCGTGGTGAATGTGACACCGGATTCCTTTTCCGACGGCGGAAAATTTCTGTCCGTGACGAGCGCCATCGATCACGCATTGCGCCTGCTGGACGAGGGTGCAGACATTCTCGACATCGGCGGCGAATCCACGCGACCCGGCACGCGACCACCGGTTACCGCACAGGAAGAGCTCGATCGCGTGCTGCCGGTTATGGAAGGCATTCTGCAAAAGCGGCCGGAGACTCTCCTCTCCATCGATACTTACAAGGCTGAAACCGCGCGATCCGCGGTGCGGGTGGGCGTTCAGATTGTCAACGACGTCAGTGGATTTCTATGGGATCCGGCGATGGCTACCACCTGCGCGGAGCTGCGGTGTGGCGTGATCTTGATGCATACTCGCGGGCGCAGCAGCGAGTGGCGCACCCAACCACCGCTGCCGCATGAGGAAGTGGTGCCGCTGGTCCTGCGCGAACTGAAGCAACGAGCGGACGCCGCGATTTCCGCGGGAATCGAACCGGCGGCCATCGTACTGGACCCCGGATTTGGCTTCGGAAAAGTTCTCGACGAAAACTATCCGCTGCTGGCGTGCTTTGACGAGCTGCACGCGCTCGGCTATCCCCTGTTGGCAGGCGTATCGCGCAAGGGGTTCTTAGGCCGAACGCTGGCACAGATGTACGGACACGACGTCCCGACCGACCAGCGCGGAACTGCGACTGTGGCCGCGGTAACCGCCGCCGTTCTGGCCGGCGCTCACCTGGTTCGCGTCCACGATGTGAAGGCCGCGCGCGAAGCCGTCGCCATCGCGGATGCGATCCGCAACGGCTCGACGAGCTAGCGGCTACTGCATGCTGCCGGCTCCAGTGCCGGCGGATAGGTCGACTCGCTTGACCAGCGGTAGATCCGCGGACGAGCTGCCCACCATGAAGGAATAGCTGCCCGGCACCAGCTTCCAGCCCGACTGCTGCTCATCGTAAATCGACAGGTACAACAGCGGGATGGTGATGCGCACCTGCTTGCTTTGGCCGGGGTTCAACTGCACCTTGCTCCAGCCGACAAGACGCTTCGGCGGCTCGTTGGTGCTGGCTGGGAGACCCGCATAGACCTCAGCAATTTCTTCTCCAGCACGATTCCCGGTGTTATTGACGGTGAATGTCACAGTGGGCTTGGCACCGGGTTCCACCTGCAGATTGGAGTAGCTGAAGGTGGTATAGGACAATCCGAAACCGAATGGAAACAGCACCGGTTTGTTTTTTGACTGGTACCACTTGTAGCCGACGTTCAGCCCTTCCGTGTAATGCACGTCGAAGGTTGGCTTGGCGACGCCGGTACGCATGACAGCAGCTTTCCCCTGTGCCCCTGGCGGAGGCACGACAATAGTTGGCGGCGGCTGATCGGCCTCGGTTAGTGGGAAGGTGATGGGCAGCTTGCCGCTTGGATTGACGTCGCCAAACAAAACGTTCGCGACCGCAGGGGCTCCGTCGCTGCCGGCATACCAGGCTTCGATAACCGCACCGACTTTGCCAATCCACGGCATCAGGACGGCGGTGCTGGATTCGATGACGACAATGGTGCGCGGATTTGCAGCTGCGACCTGATCGATCAATGCATCCTGATTGTCGGGCAGAGAAAGATTCGGCAGGTCCATGCCTTCACTCGACCACTGATTGACAAACACGATGGCAACGTCGGATTGACCGGCCAAGGCAGCCGCGCCGGCGGGATCGCTGCCGGAATCGAATTTTACGGTGGCCCCGGAAGCCAGCGCAGTCACGGCTTTCAACGGTGATGGCGGAAACCAGACATGCTCCTGCCATTTCGGATCTGTCCCGCCCACTGGGTCCACCTGCGCCGAACCGCCGCCGGAGATCATGCCGACATCCGCGTGGGAACCGATGATGGCGATGGAATGGATTTTTGTTGGATCGAGCGGCAGAATGTTGTGCGTGTTTTTGAGCAGGACGATGCTGCCCTCTTCCACATGGAGCGCGATTTTCAGATCACGCTCGGCCTCGACTACACTTTTTTGCGTCGGATTATCGATGATGCCGGCGGCGAATTCCGAACGCAGAATGCGATGCACGTGGTCATTGAGCTGCGACATGGGCACGGCGCCTGATTGCACCGCCTCTTTCAGCTTGGGACCGTAGTATGTGTCGAGCGGCTCCTCATTGTCGAGTCCGGCAGCCGAGGCTTTGACGGTGCTGTGCGTGCCGCCCCAGTCGGAGAGCACAAAGCCGGGGAACTTCCATTCGCCTTTCAACACATCGGTGAGGAGATATTTGTTCTGGCAGGAATAATCGCCATTGACGGCGTTGTAGGCGCACATGACGGCGCCAGGATGGCCGATGGAAACGCCAATTTGAAATGCCAACAGATCGCTTTCCTGCATGGCGCGCTTGCTGATGATTGCGTTGTACTCATTGCGCCCGCTCTCCTGATCGTTCATCGCGTAGTGCTTAATGTCGGCGATCACGTGCGCCGCCTGCTCGCATTTGATGCGATTACCGACCATGGTGCCGGCGAGGATGGGATCTTCCCCCATGTACTCAAATGTGCGGCCGCCGCGCAACTGGCGGACCAGATCCACGCCGCCGCCGAGCGACATGTTGTACCCCTGGGCACGCAATTCGCGTCCGATTACATCGCCGTATTCGCAGGCGGCCTGCGGATCCCAACTGGCGGCGGAGCCCAGGTTGGAAGGCATCGCGGTCGAGTAGCGTCCGTTACGGGCGCTGAAGCGAACTCCGTAGGCGGCGTCGTCCATCTGGATCAGCGGAATTCCAAGCCGTGGCACCCCCAGCACAAAACCCGCGCCACCATTGCTGAGGCTCGCATTTTGCATTGGCTTACCGGCCCACCCGAGCATTCCCTGACCATGCAGCAGGTCAATTTTTTCATCCAGCGTCATCTGCTGCAGCACCATATCTGCGCGCCGATCGGGCGTCAGGTTCCGGTTCATCCACGGCGCTGAAACCGCCGGGTTCGTGGCGGAGGCGCCCGCATGATTGTGGCGGTGATGCTGGGCGAATGCTGGAGAGACCAACCATGAAATCGCAAAGATACCGAGGAGTTTCAAACAAGAGAGTTTGTGCATACTGGTTTTCGCTTATCCAGTCAATCAGATTTTTCTAGCCAACCCATCATACCCCTGCCGTCTATAACGATTTAATCGACGGCGATTCAAATCACAGTCGCAAGCGGGTTACGGGCGCGGGCCGAACGAGCGCGAACGCGATGGTTGACGACCGGCAGGATGGGTTTTCGATGCGAACATTCGCTCCGCGACAAAACTACTGACGTTTTGGACTCCATCGAAAGTTGTAAGCGGCTCTCCACCCCTGGTTGCTTGACCACTCTTTCTCCAATCAAAGAAGCTTAGCGAACAAGCCGCAGTCGTTTTGGTTCGCTTACCCAAGCGGCAGCCGCCCATGCGCTACACATTTAACATTCGGGAGAACGAAACTGAGACACCGTGGACTTGCAAGATCAGCAGCACCCCCTTTTGTTCTTTCAACTTCGGTCGCATTTGTGGGTAGCGCATCGAATTTGCAATGCAGTGTTCAGTTGTGCAGAAAGCTGATAAGAGCTGCAACCCTATATTTGTGGGTGGTTTTGTGCTTCTGGCTCGCTATAACGGCGCATGGACAGTCGAATTTTGCGAATTTGCACGGGGTGGTGCGCGACCCGCAGAACCATCCGATCTCAGGCGCCAAGGTTACCCTGACCGCCACCGCGACCGGTGCAATCAGGAATCTGGTGACCAATTCTGCGGGGCTCTATGAAGCGCCCTTGATGCTCTCCGGAACGTATTCGGTTTCGGTAGCTTTACCGGGTTATGTTCCTCTCAGTCGAACTCTGACGCTCGAAGTCGATCAGAACTTGGCTCTCGATTTCCATCTTCAAATTGCCTCACTGGCGCAATCGATCTCCGTCAAGGGCGGATCGATCGTGATGGATTCGACGAAGACCAGTGTGGGCGAAGTAATTGAGCCGAAGGATATCGAGAACCTGCCGCTAAACGGCCGCATGGTGTTGGATTTGGCACTCACCGTGCCCGGAGCACACTCCGGGGCCGGTGCGCAGCAGGGAGACGTGAATCCTCTGTACTGGCGTCCTGGTCAAAACTCCGCCATCAGCGTGGGTGGAGGGCGCCCCAATGCGAACTACTATTTACTGGACGGAGCCGTCAACACGGACCCGACCTTCTGGACGCAGAACATCAGCCTTTCTCTCGACGCCATACAGGAGTTCCGGGTGGACACCTCCACCTACGCAGCCGACGAGGGAGGTGCGGGCGGCGGACAGGTTAACATCGTGACCCGTTCCGGGACGAAGCAGTTGCACGGCACCCTTTACGACTACGTGCGAAATAGCGTGCTCGACGCCAACACATTTGAGCAGATGAACAGCAACAATTATCTGGTGCAGAACCAATTTGGAGGCTCTCTGGGCGGTCCCCTGGTTCGCATGAGGCACACTTTCTTCTTTACAAATTTTGAAGGCTACAGGCACATCCAGACAGACACCATGATCGACACTGTGCCCACTTTGGCGGAGATCAACGGGGACTTCAGTCACAGCGGCATCAATATCTATGACCCGTCGACGCCGCAATCCGGCAGCGGTCCCGTGGTCCGCAATCAATTTCCAGGCAACAGAATTCCTTCCGGCGATCTCAATTCCGTAGCCACTCAGTTCATGACGCAATATTTGCCCCGGCCCAATTTTGGGAAGCCCGGGGTGGATTCAAACAACTATATGGACGTGCGCAACGAGACGCAGAACTGGAACCAGGGAACGCTACGATTCGATCATGACTTTGCCAATGGAGACCTGATTTTTGCGCGCTATTCTGGATCGAGCGAGACGGGATTTTCTCCGATCAATCTTCCTGGATTCGGCGTTTTCAATGACAATCTGGCGCAGCAGGCGGTCGGCTCCTGGAACCATATTTTTTCGCCGGCATTGTTGAATACCGCGACCCTTGCCGCCTCCCGGCTGTCGATGTTTCTGCAGTCGCAGAACAATAACGTGAATAACATCGTGGGTCAACTAGGGATTCAAGGCATAGGCTTTGGCGGAAAGGGAGCGTGGGGGGCGCCGTGGTTCGCAGTCCAAGGTTATTCTGGGTTCGGAGACTCCTTTGCCGCGACGCCGGTTCATGACTGGGACACAACGTATGAAGGACGCGATACTCTGTTCTGGCAGCGTGGCCGTCACAATCTCCAGTTTGGCGCGAGCTATCGCCGTTACCTGTGGCCGATGTGGGGATTTTTTCAGAACCGCGGGTTCTACCAGTTCACCAATGGCTACACCTCCCGCACCGCGTCGAATGACGGGACCGGCTCGGCGCTGGCCAGCTTCCTGCTGGGCTTGCCGGTCGTCCGCCAGCGCCAGGCTGGAGTTCCTGCGATGGACCTGCGTGGCTGGTTCGCAGACGCGTTCGCGCAGGATGATTGGCGCGTATCCGCGAACACAACCCTGAATTATGGGCTGCGCTATGAGTATGCCAGCCCGTTGTGGGACGCGCATTTTACCAACAGCAATCTTGATCTTTCATCCGGCACT
>JAJYSL010000005.1 GCA_021793595.1 Acidobacteriota bacterium | reverse complement strand
TCCGATCTCGGATTCCGGTGGGGATACGTTGACACAGTTGGCCGCCAATATCAATAGTGCTGGCGCTGGTATCACGGCCAATGTGATTACGGATTCCGGTGGGCAACGTCTGTCGCTGACCAGCACCATTAGCGGGGCTGTCGGAGGATTCACGGTTGCTTCCGCGCTGACCGATGCAACCACCCCATCGAACACCATCGGCTTTACCCAGGCGCAGCCTGGATTAGATGCCAGCTTCACCGTGGACGGCATCAGCGAAACCAGTAGTTCCAACACTGTTTCCAACGCCATTCCCGGTGTCACATTCCAGTTGCTGGCGGCGGCACCCTCGAGTCCGGTGCAGGTTGAAATCACCAATAACAACACCGCAGTGGAGACGGCGGTCAATACATTCGTCACGAATTACAACCAGGCCATTTCCGACATTAATACCCAGGAAGGAAACGATTCTTCCGGCAATCCGCAGCCGCTCTATGGCAGCCCAAACCTGGCGATGCTGCAAACCCAACTGCAGTCAGCGCTTACCTTTATGACCTCAGGTACGCTCACTGCCACCGCGGGCTCGGGCAGTCCGGCCAGTTGGCAATTGCAAGCGCCCTCCGCCAACGACACATATACGGTCGCGGCTGGAGCCTTTGGCACCGGGGCGGGAGGCACAGGAAGCAGCACCGCGATCACGACACCGTCGACGCTGACGCAAATCGCAGCCGCGCTCAATGTGGCCGGGACTGGGTACGCTGCCACGCTGGATCCGACGGCGACGATGCTCACCGTCACGGCTGCCACCTCTTCTCCGGCGACGCTGGCAACGACGGCGCCTACGCTGGCCTCCAGCGGCACGGGAACCGTGACTTCGTTCACCCAACTGGGCATCTCGGTCAACAATAATGGCACGCTGACGTTCAACGCCAGCACACTCGACAGTCTGTTGAACACGCATTATCAGGACGTGGTGAATTTTCTGCAGCCGGGGAATGGTTTTACGTCGTTCGGCGATAACTTCACCAGCACTCTGAATAGTCTCGGAAACGCGGCGCCGGATGGAATTGTCTATCTCGCGCTGCAGTCCAATCAGTCGACCGAATCGACGCTCAACACGGATATCACAAACGAGGATGCCAGGATTGCGCAACAGACGCAAACCCTGACCACGGAACTCAACCAGGCTAACTACACGCTGACACAGATTCCGCAGCAGTTGCAATATATCAACGAGTTGTATAGCGCCATTAGCGGCTACAACACGAAACCCGGCGGTTGACGCTTCTCAGGAAAGGCATGGAATAATCATGGACTATCAGCAGCAGGCGCTTGCAGTGATGAATCCGGTCGAATTGGTCGTCGCACTCTACGACGGCATGATCCGCTTTTTGTATCAAGCGATTGCGAGCGTCGAAGCCGGAGATGTCGTAGGACGCCGCGAATCGATCCGCTACGTGCTGGAGATTCTGACCTATCTGCAGGCCCGTCTTCGCCCGGACATTGGAGGGCAGCCGGCGATAGCGCTGGCGGAATTCTATGCGGCCATGTATGCCCAGTGTGTGCGCGGCTCCAGGGATGCCTCCATACCCTTGCTGGAAAAATCGATCCGCGACATCATGAACGTTCGCCAGGCGTGGAATCAGGTTTCTGTGACCGATCCTCATGAGGATGCGAAACCAAGAAAACACCAGCGAATTGAGTCCACCACCTCGACCTTGCAGCAGGAAGATCCATTCGGAGCCGATGCGGCTATTATTGCCTCGCCGTGGATGGAAACGGACTCTCGCCGTTGGTCGGCCTAGAAGGGCATGAGGTGAGGAGTCAGAATTGAAGATGCTCCGCCACACTCCTAGGATCGGACTTTCAATTTGTGGAAAGCCACCAATCAGAACCGGCGCACCAGCAACTGGCATCCGGCGTATTATCTCGATGCAGAGACTTTACTTCGCTCCATTTGCCGTTGCGGAACGCTTGCGTAAGTCTCTCCTCCATTGCCGGATCGCGCGCACCAATACAGGGAACAAACTGCGCCTGCAAAAGAAAACGCGCGGGGAAAATTCCACCCCCGCGCTTGGTGACAAGCAGCGTGGCCCCGCCTCCGGCAGCAGCCGTGAGAGGAAAGAGCAGGCGTCCGTTGATTCGCAACGCGTCCAGCCAAACGGCCATTGGCTCCGTGGCCCCGGCGTTCACATACAGTACATCGCACGGCGGAATCGGCCCTTCCGCGCCGGAGCGGGAATGAACCGAAACGTTGGGAAACTCCGCCAGGTTGCATGTCGCCCGTTGCGCGAGGTCCGGCTCAATTTCATACGCGTCCACCGTTCCCGTTTCTCCCACCAACTTTGCCAGCAGCGTCGTATAGTAGCCGGTGCCCGCGCCAACGTGGACGACGCGTTCACCTTTCTTCGGCGCCAGCGCGGCCAGGCAGAAGGCGTGAAATGTAGGCTGGCCATTGTTGAGCGGCGCCTGGGTGCCGAGGGATACCACCACGTCCTGATAGAGAAATGCGGGATCGTCGGAAGGCGAATCGACATAGCCGGAGCGGGTAAAAATTTTCCAAGGCGGTTCCCCTACGAATTTCTCCCGTGGTGTCGACGCCAAAGCGGCCTGCAGTTCACTCCCCGGAGGTATGCCGGCGTTGGCCGTTATCATATCGGCGTAGAACAATCTGATCGCTTGCAAGCGGTCCATCTTCATTCTCCAATACGCGATCCTCGAGTGTAACATCCCATTTCGCGTCGTAGGAGACCACGGTTCCATAAGGGTCCCATGCAGCCGACACATTCATCTCCCAACGAGAAGCCTTCGAACCGCCCCGAATCCGCGCCCGCGCGGTACTTCGCGCGTCAGCCGATCCTTGACCGGAAGAAGCAGGTTTTCGGATACGAATTTCTCTTTCGCGCAGGAAAGGAAAACCGCTTCTGTGTTTCCTCTCCTGCGGAGTCTGAGTCGGCAACGCGGCGGATGGTCGACAACTCCGTTCTCTACGACTTTGAGTCTCTGTCGGGGCGCGGCAAGGCGTTTCTCAATTGCACTCGCCATGCGCTTACGTCCTGCCTCGTCACCCTTCTGCCAGCGCGCTCGACGGTGCTTGAAATTCTGGAAGACATTGAACCGGACAACGACGTCCTGGAGACTTGCGGGCGGCTTCGCGCGCAGGGCTATCAATTTTCTCTTGACGATTTTGTTCCTCGGCCCGGCCTGGAGCGATTCCTCCCCTATGCCGACTACATCAAGATTGATTTTCGTTTGAGCGATCGCTCCCAAAGGGCAGACATACGCCGCTTTCTAAAAGGCTGCGATGCTCGACTGATCGCCGAAAAGGTGGAGGAGCAGTCAGAATTTCAAGCCGCTGTCGACGAAGGCTTTGATCTGTTTCAAGGCTACTTCTTCTGCCGCCCTGACGTGATGGCTCGAAATCACATTCCGTCGAATTATCTTTCTTACATTCAGATACTCGCAGCCGTGAGTCAGCCCTCCTTTGAATGGCATGCGGTGGAAAAGTTGGTGCGTCGCGAGACCTCCCTCTGCTATCGCTTGCTGCGACTGGTCAACAGTGCGAACTTTGGGCTGCGCCAGGAGATCTCTTCCATTGAGCGGGCCTTGATCGTTGCCGGGGAAGACCATTTCCGCAAATTGATTACCGTTGCCATTGCTGCAGAGTGCGGAAAGTGGCACGATTCTGAACTCATGCGTCAGACGCTGCAGCGGGCCCGCTTTTGCGAATTGGCGGCCGCACACCTGCAGCAAGATCCCACAGAACAATATTTATTTGGATTGCTTTCCTTGCTGCCGGTTCTTCTCGGCGCGCCCATGGCCCAGATCGTTGAACTGCTTCCTTTGCGCCTCGCCGTCAAGGACGCGTTGCTGGGAGAATCTAACGATGTCCGGCACCCCCTGGATTGTTTTCAGAAGTACCAATCCGGTCACTGGGAATGTTTGGGCTGCAACGGAACCTTCGTGTGTCCGAGTCAGATCCACGACCTGTATCGCACATCGCTGCTGTGGGCAGAGGAGTGCACAACTGCGATGATTGAGTGATAGTTCGCTGCGCTCAATCGGCTTGTGCGGTCAATCTTCGCAGCGAAGGCGCCACAGGTTCAATGGACGTACTTTCTCCGGCGACACGGATAGAATTCGGCCCTTGTTGCTTGGCAAGCGAGAGCGCCCGTTCCGCTTCTCGCAACACAATCAGCGGAGAACGCCCTGAGCTGACTGCAACACTGAGACATGCTGTCAGTGAGATTTCGTTCCCATCCGCCATGAACGGGCGATTCGCTATCGCAAGACGAATTCTCTCTGCCTTTGCCGCCGCTTCCGTCGCGCTGCATCCCGGCAGCATCACGACAAATTCGTCATCGGCATACCGTCCAACTGCGTCATAGCTCCGCAGTTGACGACGGAGGCGATTGGCAAGCAGCTTTAACAGCATATCCGCGACGTTGGACTTGTACTTCAGGCTTACATCCGTAAAGCCATCCACATCCAACAGTAGAATACTGACTGGAGTTTGCATTCGCTGCACCCGATCCGTCTCCTTGAAGATTAGATCGAGGATCGCTTCGCGCCGCCATGTTCCAGTCAACGGATCGTGAGTGCAATGGAATTCCATCGCCATGGAAGAGTCGCTCAATTCCGCATACAGATTCTGTACGCGTTCGCCGGTTCGGATGCGCATTCGGAGGTCTTGAAAATCGACCGGCTTGACGAGGAATTCGTCAACCCCCGCATTCGTGGCCATGATGACTTCATCTGGATTTGGATTTCCGCTCATCAGCATGAGCCAGAGTTGCCGCCTCCGCGAACGGCGTCGAATCTCTAATCCGACTTCCAGCCCAGTCATTTGCGGAAGCGAAGAACTCAGCAGAGCCATGGATGGCGTGTCCGGTTCTTGCAGGCGTTGTAATGCGGCCAGGCCGCTCGAATGAACCTCGACGGAATAGTGCAGCCGGAGCAGATAGTCCTGAACCTGCCCGCGGTGCTCCGCATTCTCTTCTGCCAGCAGGATTCGGCGGTCTTGCATGATGGACTTGGCCTCGATGCTCATAATGAAACATCGGCTGCGAGCGAAAAAAAATGAGGCGCAACATGCAATCTCGACGGCGTATCGTGTGCAACGGCCGACGCGGCGCGTGGATCGCCGGGACTGCGGCGCAACCAAGTTCCCAGGATGGGAAAGTTCGCACGACCAGATAAGGTCTACATCAGAGCCAGGCTTTGCTTGATCAAGTGTTTCGTATCGACCACCGGATCGAGATCAGAGTCCGATTCCATAGAGTAGTAGCCGCGATATCGTGCCGCTTTCGCGATACCGAAAAGCTCTGATAACGAAACGGTTTCACGCTTGCCGCGGATCATCTCAGCGTCTTTTACATGGGCAATATTCCAGGCGTGAGCAAACATATGCTCTACTGCCTGCGCATTAAATTGCTCGTCGCCGCCCATCAGGGAATTTGCAAAGTCAGGGAGCGCTCTCAAGTAAGGTGTGCCTGCCAGCTGAATCGCCGCTAGAATGCGCTTGTCCGAGGAAAGAATCGGGTCATCGTTCTCGAGGTTGATCACGATGTTGCGCGCGGTCGCATAATCGAGGGTCGGCTTCAGAGCACGGACGGCCCTGGGCAGATCGGAAGTATCGGAGCACTTTGGAATCCAGATGCGGATGCTCGGAGATCGAAGCGCGACTGCAATATCGATCCAGGCGCGATAGCGTGCGTTCCCCGCGTCCCGCGTCGCAGCGTTTGCACTGCAAAGCTCAACCGAATCGTCCACCGGAATATTCACGGTGTGGACGCCGGCGGCATCGAACGCCGCGCGCAGTTTGAGAATCTCGCCCGGCTCCGTGGAAGGAAAGTGGAGCGACAGCGGCTCAATACCGGGCACGTGAAACTCCGTCCGAACAAAACGAGCGAAGGCTGCCAGATCCATTCCAGGCTTGGATGTATCGCGATCGCGGTTTGTCGGAGAGTTGAGAATACTTCTAAAGGGGTAGGTTGCAACCGCAATTCTTGCGCGCGGGTTCGTGGGAAAGTTGGCGTGCGGTGACTTCATCTCTTTTGCGAACACGGTGCCCGCGGAGCAAAGCATCACTCCTCTGCAGAATGCTCTACGTGTAAATGAGTTCATGAGACCCCCCTCGAGAATATGGCAATTGCCGATGCCGCTACCCATCTCAAGGTACTTGATTGTCAGCATAGTCGACGAATTTGAGTCGCTGGATTGGTGAGTTAACAACACGTTCGCGTGCCGAACCGTCTTTCACCGGCGCGAGTGTGATAGCAGACACAGACGCGACCACCTGACAGCCCTACCCTGAATCCTCATTCCCTGTGTGTCCAGCCAGGGACGCGCGATCATGGCTATGCTGCTCGACAGCCCCTCGGTTGACTCGTCTTCGGCACAGGCCGCGGCGTCGCTCTCGTCCGCCCTCGCCACACCCCACCAGACAACAGCGGCAGCAAACCCCTGGGTGGTGGCCATTTCGGTCATGCTGGCCACGTTTATGGAGGTGCTGGATACCGCCATCGCCTCGGTCGCGCTGCCCTACATCGCAGGTTCTCTCGCTGCCTCAAATTCTGAGGCGACCTGGGTCCTGACCAGTTATCTGATCGCCAACGCTGTCGTCTTGCCAGCCAGCAACTGGTTCGCGTTGCGTTTTGGACGAAAAAGATTCCTCATCTCCTGTGTCGTGCTTTTTACTATCTCCTCGTTCTTTTGCGGAGCGGCGCCCTCCCTGACTTTGCTGTTGATCGCTCGCGTGCTCCAGGGTGCCGGGGGAGGAGCACTCCAACCTCTATCCCAGGCAATTCTGCTGGAAAGCTTTCCGCCCAAAAAACGCGGCGCAGCCATGGCCCTGTTTGGATTTGGCGTGGTGGTCGCGCCGGTGCTGGGGCCAACGCTGGGCGGTTGGCTTACCGATTCCTATAGCTGGCGGTACGCCTTCTACATCAATATCCCGATCGGTATTCTCGCGGTCTTCATGATCAGCCGTTTCGTCCACGACCCGCCGTACATCCGCAACGCGAAAATCGGCCCCTTCGATAACCTCGGCTTTGGCCTGCTGTGCGTATGGACGGGATGCCTGCAAGTAATCCTGGACAAGGGACAGGAAGTCGACTGGTTCGGCGCAGTATGGATTCGCTGGGCTACGCTCATCCTTTGCATTTCTCTTGGCTGGTTCATTGTTCATTCCTGGCGAGGTCGCCATCCCCTGGTCGACATTCATGTCGTAATGCGCGACCGGAATTTCGGCGTCAGTTGCCTGCTGATATTCGTTCTGGGTTTTATTCTCTATATCCAAATCACGGTTCTGCCGCTCTTCTATCAGGAAGTGCTTGGCTACACTGCGCTGACCGCTGGGATCATAGTCGCCCCGCGCGGAATCGGCTCCATGATCGGGCTGCCCATTATCGGCTTCATCAGTCACAGGATGGATAACCGATGGTTGCTCTCGGTTGGGTTCGCCGCGTTTGGAGTGTGCTCGGTTTTGTTCTCGTTTGTAAATCTGGAGATTTCACCGACCACGTTGCTGATTCCCATCGTAGCGACAGGATTTGCCATGAGCTTTCTCTTTGTTCCGATCGCCAGCGTTGGCACCGCAACGCTCAGCAATCGCGAGATGGGCAACGCCACCGGCATTTTCAACCTGATGCGAAATATTGGCGGCTCGATTGGAATCTCTATGGCGCAAACGGCGTTGGTTCGCCGCGCCGATTTTCATCAAGCCCGCATCGCCGCCACAGTGCCGCAAAGCGGCTACTGGTTTCAACAATACATCTCGATGGCGAGCCAATACTTCGCCCGTCTTCTTGGCGCTACAGCCGGAGAACCCGCCGCACTGGCTACCATGTATCTGCAGTTGCAGCGACAGGCACTGCTATGGGCATTCATTGACGTGTTTCGCTGGACCGCTCTCTTCGCATTTCTTGCTGCGGCTCTGACATGGCTTTTCCAGAAGGTAACTCATCCGAAAGACGCTTCCGTCGTACCTCATTGAGCCGCGATCCATCGGAGTCGACATCGCGACCGTTATAATCTGGCCGAACGAAAAGCCTGGCGGCAGAGGTCAAGAAAACTCCTTGGGCCTCCTTGGTTTCGGTTTTGAGGCTCAAAGATATCGAGAGCGCAGATTTAATCGTTAGAATAGAAAAACGGGCAAGTACAGGCTTCAGGTTTGCCACTGTTTCAGGAGTCTTTTGGATTCTGCCCATGCCTGCCACACCTGATTGAGATCTCTTATGACTATCGATTCGCCTCACGCTCCCGCCTTCGACACCACGCGACAGTTTCCACATATCATGTTGCGCGAGATTTTTGAACAGCCGCAGGCCCTGGCTGACACGCTCGCCTATTACACGCGGGACGGCCGGCTGGCGCGCGAGCCCATGCTGGCAGCCCACAGTGCGCTGCTCGGTCACGAACGCATCGTTGTCGCCGCCAGCGGATCCAGCCGACATGCCGGATTGGCCGGTGAAATCATGCTGGAAGATATTGCCGGCCTCGCCGTCGATGTGGAGTATGCCAGCGAGTATTGTTATCGCTCCACTCACACGCTGCACAACCCCGCCGTCATCGTTATCTCGCAATCCGGAGAAACGGCGGACACGTTGGCCGCTCTGCGCGAAGCGCGTTCTCGTGGGCTGCAAACTGCGGCGATCACGAATCGTAGCGACTCTTCCATGGCCAGGGAAGCACGCGCGAGTCTTCCCGTATGTGCGGGGCCGGAGAAAGCAATTCCTGCCACCAAGAGTTTCACCGGCCAACTGCTCGTTCTCTATCTGCTTTCCCTTTCCCTCGCCCATCAACGTGGCCGTATGACTCTGAATGTTGCCGATTCCATGTGCGGAGAAGCGCTCGCACTTCCCGAAATCATCGCCAAGGCATTGCCTGTGTGGGAGCAGAAGGTCCAGGAATTGGCCGCCAGCTATCGCGAAGCGACGGCCTTTCTATTTCTGGGCCGCGGCATTCATTACGCCATCGCGCGCGAAGGTGCTCTCAAGCTGAAAGAGTCCTCCTATACGCACGCGGAAGGCTATCCGGCAGGCGAGCTGAAACATGGCCCCAACGCCCTGGTCGGCCCCGAAACGCCTCTGGTTGTATTGGCAACTCATGATCCTAAGGACCACGATTCACTGCTGCGTTATTCCAAAGTGGTGCAGTTGTTGAAGGACATGCGGGAGCAAGGCGCGCAGGTCTTTGCGTTGGCGAACGAGGGAGACAAGGAAGTACCGCAGTATAGCCAGCATTGTGTCTTCGTTCCTCGATGCAGTGAGTATCTGCTGCCGATTTGCGAGGTGATTCCGTTGCAGTTTTTTGCGTATCAGATCGCGCTGCTGCACGGACGCAATGTCGACCATCCACGCAACCTGGTCAAGGCTGTGATTCAGGAATAAAGTATCCGCAGACGCCTTTCCATTCGTGCGAGAATGTCGATTCAGTAGCAAGGTAAGGTGAGATGGAGAATGAAGCGCGCCTCGGCGTCGTGTTGCCGACAAGCTACCTGCAGTTCACGTCCAGGATGAAGATGACAATCAGGCTTCGAATTTCTTTTGCCGCACTTTGCCTCGGAATCTGTCTCGTGCCCGTGTTAGCACCTGCAACCGCGTCTGGCGCAGCATCAACCACTCGGGAAACAATCGACTGGCCCGTGTATGGAGGGCAGCTCGCCAACGATCATTATTCAGCGCTGGCGCAAATCAATCGACAGAATGTGGGTGAGCTGCGCCGGGCGTGGGTCTTCGATACGGGCGAGAAAGGCGCTCTCGAGACCAGCCCGCTCGTCATCGGCCACATTCTGTACGGCTACACCGCTAATCAGAAGGTTATCGCTCTGGACGCCGCGTCCGGCAAATTGCTATGGAAGTTCGATTCAGGTATCCGCGGCCCAGGACCGATGCGCGGGCTCGCGTACTGGACCAATGGCAAGCAGAGCAGGCTGCTCGCGGGCGTGATGAATTTTCTTTACGCTCTCGATCCGGCCACTGGTACGCCGATTTCTTCTTTCGGTGAAAACGGCCGCATCGATCTGCGCAAAGGGCTCGGCCGCGACTATCACCGGGAGTCGCTTGCGATCACCACTCCCGGCGTTGTCTACAAAAATCTGATCATCATGGGAGCCATGGAACCGGAAACCCATCCCGCACCGCTTGGCGACATCCGTGCGTTCGATGTTCGCACTGGAGCCCTGATGTGGAGATTTCATACCATTCCCCGTCCCGGAGAATTTGGCTACAACACCTGGCCGAAGGGCGCGTGGAAGACTGCGGGTTCCGCCAATAATTGGGCTGGCATGACGATCGACACTAAACGAGGCATCGTGTATGTGCCGACCGGCTCTGCAGTGTTTGATTTTTACGGCGGGGATCGCATCGGCAACGATTTATTTGCCGACACGCTGCTTGCGCTCGACGCCAATACAGGTAAACGCATTTGGCATTTTCAAGGCGTTCATCACGACATCTGGGATCGCGATTTTCCAGCTGCACCTGCGTTGGTGACAGTGGAACATGACGGCAAGCGTGTCGATGCGGTGGCTCAGACGACCAAGCAGGGATATGTGTACCTGTTCAATCGCGTCACTGGGCAGTCGCTGTTTCCAATTGAGGAGAAGGAATATCCCCCGAGCACGGTTCCAGGAGAAGTTGCGTCGCCGACCCAGCCGCTTCCGACAGCGCCGAAACCGTATGCTCGTCAACTGCTGACCGCAGATATGCTGACGAATCGTACGCCGGCAGCACATGCCTGGGCGGAGAAGCAATTCAAAACATTCATTAGTGCTGGACAATTTGTGCCCCTCAGTCTGGATAAACAGACAGTCGTGTTTCCGGGCTTTGATGGAGGCGCGGAGTGGGGCGGCCCTGCCGTTGATCCGACGACTGGCGTCATCTATATCAACTCCAATGAAATGGCTTGGACAGGCGGGTTAATTCGCAGTAAAGCTGCTGCGGGGCAGGGTGAAAAGCTGTATCAAAGTCAATGCGGCATATGTCACGGCACCAACAGGACGGGCTCTCCTCCTACATTTCCTTCGCTAATTGATATCGACAAACGCATGACCACTCAGCAGATTGTCGACAAGATTCACGCCGGTGCGGGCAGAATGCCTCCGTTTCCGAGCATCACTGGGAGCGACCTTGTTGCACTACTCGAGTACTTAAAGAACGGCTCCCACGCACCCTCCTCCGCAACAACAGCCGCGCAGTCGGAGAAAGAATCTACAAGCGCCCCCGGCTCGGGCCAAAGCGGTGGCGGATATATGTTTACGGGCTATCGAAAATTCCTCGATCCCGACGGCTATCCTGCAATCACGCCTCCGTGGGGAACGTTGAATGCGATTGATCTGAACACAGGAAAATATCTATGGAAAATCCCTTTGGGATATTATCCCGCGCTCGCCGCCAAAGGAATGGCTCATACCGGTACAGAAAATTATGGTGGCCCCGTGGTCACGGCCGGAGGGCTGCTATTCATCGGAGCCACGGCTTATGATAAAAAAATTCGCGCATTTAACAGTCAGACCGGCCATCTGCTGTGGAATGCCGATTTGCCCGCTCCCGGCGTAGCCACGGCTATCACGTACATGGTGGACGGAAAACAATATGTCGCGATTGCTGCCGCGGGAAGCAAAATGGACAAAGGGCCGTCTGAAGGCTACTACGTTGCGTTCGCGTTGCCGTGAGAAGGAGCGACGCCTACGCTACAAGCCGCGATAGACGCCACCGTCCACCAGAATGGTTTGCCCAGTGATGTATGCAGCGCGCTCTGAAGCAAGCCAGACGATCGCATCGGCGACTTCTTCCGGCTTCGCCAGTCGTCGCAGCGGAATGTCTTTCGCCACTTCCGCTTCGTAATCGGCGGCAGTGCGACCCGTGGTTTGCGCGGTCGATTGCG
Organism: Acidobacteriota bacterium; assembly: GCA_021793595.1. The sequence continues at coordinate 56,870 of JAJYSL010000005.1, read as the reverse complement.
CCAGTTCTTTTACCCGATCGGTCGCGGTATAACCGGGGCCAACATTATTGATAGTGATGTTGTCGGGACCGTATTGCGTCGCCAGGGAACGCACCAACCCAAGCACGCCGGTGCGGACCGCGTTGGAAAGAACCAGTTCGAGCACTGGCTGCTTGACGGCCACCGATGTGATAGCGATGAAACGCCCCCAGTGCTGTTGTTGCATTGAAGGAAGAACCGCATGTGCGAACGATACGATGCTGCGAAGGTTCAACTGATAGGCGCTGTCCCATTCCGCCATTGTGGTTTTCGCGAACGGCTTGGCTGGCGGACCACCGGCGTTTGTCACGCAGATATCAATTCTGCCAAAATGGCCGTGAACATTGTCCACAAACTGGCGCACGCTTTCGTCTTCCGCAACGTCGACCGTCTCGGTATAAACAGTCACCCCGTACACCCGCCGCGCTTCTTCGGCGACTTGGTTCAAGGGCTCGGCATGACGAGCGCAGAGGGCGAGATTCGCGCCTTCGGCGGCGAAAGCAAGCGCCGTGGCACGACCGATTCCTTTGCTGGATGCGGCAACAATGGCGACACGACTTCCCAGTCCCGTTTCCATAGGGTGAGTATAAATATCAAGTCCGTCCGCGTCCTGCATCGACGCGGTCTACAGCCTAGGTAGACTGCGATACTTAGGCCACACGAAGGGGAAGGGTAGACACAATGAGCACGAACACGGACCAGGCAAGCTCCAAATTACAGCACATTCGCCTGCAGGATATGCCTGTCGAGCAACTGAATCCATTGATCGATCGCCAGTTTGTTGCCGGAGAGCGCAGCATGCTGGCCCGAATCATTCTGCGCAAAGGATCGCTCGTGCCGCAACATAGTCATGACAATGAGCAGATCACCTACGTCCTGGATGGCGCGTTGAAGTTCGTCATCGAAGGCAGGGAACTGATCGTGCGTGGTGGGGAAATTCTCGTCATCCCGTCCAACTTGCCGCACAGTGCCGAAGCTTTGGAAGATACGGTAGATTTGGATATCTTTTGTCCGCCTCGAGAGGACTGGATCCGTGGAACGGATGCCTATCTGCGCAAGTAATACAGCCCGCGTCCGCCATCGCGGCGGGTGTGGCGTGCGGTTGAGCCATCGTGCGCCAATATGTATCTGTCACTGTTGCAATTGAGATATAGGCGATGAAGTGTGTGCGACAATTCCTAACTCTGGCAGCAGCCGGGATGCTACTACCTGCCGGTTTCTGTTACGCGCAGCAGGCAACTCCGGAGATGGATACTGGAATTGCGCACCAGATCTCGACCATCTGGGCGGTCGATAACCACGCGCACCCTATCCTCGCGCCGCCACTGGACAGGACCGATCGGGAATTCGACGCGTTGCCGGCGACTTCACTCGAGCCTCAATCTGACCCGGTGGCGTTGCGGCCGGATTTTCCTTTGCTGGGAGCGGCATGGAAGGCTTTGTACGGTTTCGACACGCCGCCGCCGCCGCTCGATGCCGCTGGCGTAGCGCGGCTGCAGGCTGCACGTGATCGAATCAAGGAGCATCAGGGCGAGAATTATCCTGCGTGGGTTTTGGATCAAGCCAAAATCGGAACCATGGTGGCGAACCGTGTCGCCATGGGCCGAGGTGTCAAGCCGCCTCGTTTTCGCTGGGTTCCCTATGTCTCCATCACTTTCAGTCGACGCGTTAACGATCCACTCAGCTCGTTGCGCAAACTCGCGAAACTCTCTGCGTCCCAGACGCTTTAGTTGCTGTTGAACACCTTTGCCCGAAACGGAGACGCGGGAAGATTCGCCCCGTTGTATAAATTGCAGTCGGGATTGGCGGCCCATCCATATCGCACTGCGACCGGCGCAGCGAGTGAGGGGCTCGACACCAAGACGGTGTCGCCATCAATCGTTGCCTGGGCGGGAAAATATTTCTGGTCGACACCGGCGATTTCAAATCCGCGCAGCGTTCCATCCTTGCTTGTCAGGCCTCCGCCGGTGTGATCGAACCAGACGCGCAAGCCATGGCCCTCGGTTGTCACTTGACGAAAAATGGGGCCGGAATATTCAATCGGCTCCCCATACGCGATTCCACGCGCCGCCAGCGCTAGTCGAGCTCCGACATCCTGCTTGTCTTTGGGATGAATATTGTCTGGATCTCCAACATCAATCGTCACCGCCATGCCTGTATTTTTCAGCGCAAGCGCCTCGGTCTGCTGTTCGCGAAGTTCTGGCCATGTCGAACCAGGATTCCAGCTCGTCAGCTGCACAAACAGGAAGGGAAACGGTCCTTCCGTCCAATGATTGCGCCAGTCCTGAATCATCGTCTTGAAAAGCTCTCCGTAGATTGGAACGGATTCCGGATCGCCGTTTGACTCACCCTGGTACCAGATCACCCCTTTGATGGGAAACGGTGTTAGAGGCGCGATCATTGCGTTGTACAAGCCTGCCGGCTTCCACGACGCCGGATCCTGATGCCAGGAAAATTCCGGAATCGGCTTTCCCGCCGCTTTCGCGGATTCAATTTCCTCCTCCTCCTTCTTCTGCTCCAGTATGTTCGTCGGCAGCTCATCCATCAGCTTGGCGCGCCACGCAAACACGGGCATCAACGAAGCATTCGCGGAAAGCCCATCCAGGCTGGTCCAAGCTTCAGCGATGGTTCCACCCCAGGTGTCATCGATCACTCCAATAGGAACGTGTTGGTGTTCTTGCAGATCTCTAGCGAAGAAATAGCCAACCGCCGAAAACTGAGCGACGGTCGCGGGCGTGCACGCGCCCCAGGGCTGGCGGATCACGGCATCTCCCAGCGGATAATCGGAAGAATTGGTCGCAATCGTCAGCAGGCGAATCTCAGGATAATTTGCGGCCGCGATCTCAGCCTTCTCATTGTTCACTCCACGATTCATTCCCTCCGCCATGGGGAATTCCATGTTGGACTGCCCCGACGCGATCCAGACATCGCCCACCAGTACATCCTGCAGCGTGATCTTGTTGGTTCCCCGCACCTCCATGGAGAATGGACCACCGGCTTTGCCCGGTTTCAGATACACGCTCCACCGTCCCAGCGGTCCGGTCATTGTGCTTTCCGTTTCCCCACGAAATGTAACCGACACTATTTCATTTGGCGTCGCCATTCCCCAAACATGCACGGGGAGGCTCCGCTGCACCACCATATGGTCCGCGAAAATTGACGGCAAACGTACTTCCGCACGAGCCAGCGGCAGGAAACACGGGACTACTGCCAGCGCCGCAACGCGCAACGTTCTCGAGCCGGTGGACGAAAGAAAAGATTGCACGATGGATTCCTCCTGCTTGCTTTGCTTACTTCATAGGGTGAGGGTGCGGCACTACCGTGATGGTGATCTCCGACGGATATTCCGCCGAATGATGCACTTCGTTATGCGCGACGACGCTTTTCGTCTCATCGTAGTTGTTGCCGCCAGTGTTCAAGTTACGATCGAAGCGCGGAAAGTTGCTGCTCGAAACCTCAATCCGCAGCGAATGACCGGCTTCAATATAGTCGCTGGTCTGCATCGGCTGAAATGTCACTTTGTAGACCTTGCCGGGCTCCATCCAGGCCAGCGGCTTGTCATATCCGTTGCGATAGCGCATCCGCTGGATGTTTTCATCCAGATTGTAGGCGGGGCCGTCCGGAGCCACATCGATCAGTTTCACGGTGAAGTCCGTGTCCTTCGCGTCGGAAGACACATAAAGCGTCACGTTGATCGGGCCGCTGACTTCCGTGCCTTGCTTGAACGGCTCGGTTGTATACACCAGGATGTCATTGCGCGTTTCCATTTGCCGCTGGTCGAACGCGCCCGGATGTACCGCGTTGCCTTCGCAGCACACGTTGCCGCCGTGTGTCGGCACTGGATTCATAGGATCGTAGGTGAACGTGTCTTCGACATCCCGCTTCGGCGGAGCCACGGACAACGAGCCATCCCCGTAGAGGCTGTTTGCCTTGCCGTCGCTCGACAGATAAAAGCTCAGCGCCTGTGCGCCTTCCGGAGGCCACGTGTTTGCGGTTTCCCAGCGATTCTCACCCATCACGTAGTAGCGAACTTTAGGCATCGTTTCCAGCACATGATTGTCTTCGCCCTTCAGGAAGTGATCGAACCAGCCATACGTCAGCGCGTCCACATTGATGTGCGCATCGCCCATATCGCGTTCGCCGATCACAGTGTGGTCGGTCGCCCGCCAATAACCGCAGTGGCCGGTAGGAGCAATTACCGCGTACTGTTCATTGGCAACGTCCGGGCGCGCGGTCTTGCGCACGAAGTTGTAAGCCGCCAGGTTTGGACCGATCGACACGTCGTACCATGACATCCACCAGAAGCCGGGCACGTTGATTTTCATGCTATCGTTCCAGAGGCCGCCTTTGTACCACGCGGGATCGTTGGGAGTGCGCTCAATCATGGCGCCACCCGTCGCGATCCCCGGCATATGATCTGCGAAAATTCCCTTCGGACCATTGACAGCTTTGATGATGTCCATCTCCGGCAAATGCCAGAGTGCTTTTGACCAGTCGACGGGCGGGAAATGCGGGGCAAGATCGAAGGCCCTGGACTCTTTGATCAGCTCCGCCTGCGATGTGTCTCCCGGGAACATCGGACGCACCGAATTCTGTACGCCGTACAGCCAATCGATAAATAGCATTTGGACCGCGCCGCCACGATACCAGTTCCCCTGCTCGTAATAGGGTCCAACCCGGCCAACGCCGGCGCCAAATCCCATCGGGATAAACGCCGCATCCGCTGGATTCCCCATGGCCGTGACCGCCAGCTGCCATTCAGCGGTCGAAGAACATCCGATCGTTCCGACCTTGCCGTTCGACCAGGGCTGCTTCGCGATCCAGGAAAATTCGTCATATCCGTCGCTCAGTGGTGGCCCCAGGATGTCGTAATTTCCCTGTGAAAAAAACTGCCCGCGCTCGTTGATCTCCACATAGGCATAGCCGCGCTTCACCGCATTCAACTCCGCGCTCATATTGCGGGGCGCACCCAGGTCAATGTCCCAGTAGTTAAAGTTGTATGGCGTCCGAACAAAAACCGTCCCATACTTTTTCGATTCGTCTTTTGGGCGATAGATGTCGGCTGCCATCAGCTTTCCGTCGCTCATGGGAATCATTACCTTGCGATCGATGATGGCAACAGACTCCAACTCTTTTTCCAGCGCGTTGTTCTCCGCAATCTGTGCCTCTTGCGAACCGCTCCTGCCTTGAGCAGACAGTTTTGGCGTGGCGAGAACGGTGGTTGTCAGAAGGGCCGAAGCAAGCAACGAATAGGCAATTGCATTTCGCATATCGAGGTCTCCTTAAAACGTGTCAGCCAATGAACGCGCAACAGCAGTCGTAGTTTAGGCGTCTTCCGCCGGCAGTTCAAAATTGATCAGATTCTTACGGAATCCGTGAGTCTTCCAGGCGCCGAAGCTGATTCCGGCTGCCATCCAGATCACACCCGCAATGATCGCCGTATGGCTCAGGTTCAACCAGAGCAAGAGACAGATACAGAATCCTGCAACCGGCGGAATGAAGTGGGTGATCTTCTTTTCTTCCGCGCGGACAAAATAGTGTACGAAGGCTGCGGCGTTGACACCCATAAACGCGATCAGCGCGCCAAAGTTCAACATTTCAGCTCCCAATGCATAGCTCATGATGAAGGCTCCGCACAGAGCGATCAATCCCACAAAGAGAACGTTATTCCGCGGGACATGTCGCTTCGGATCGACTTTGCCAAAAAAGGATTTAGGGATAGCCTCGCTTCTGCCCATGCCATACAGCAAGCGCGCCGCGCCAAGCTGTGCCCCCATGCCAGAACCGAAATTGGCTACCAGTAATGTGAATCCGACAATAATAAACATCGGGTGCCAGGCCCGTGCGGCGACGTGCACGAATGCCGTGTCGATATTGGGGAATGGTTCTGACGCCGGCCAGATGAGCTGAGCCGCATACACTTGTATGGCGGAAAGAATGCCAATCACCAGACAGGTCAGCACCGTTGCCAGCAGAATATTCCTTCGCGGGTTCTCCACTTCTTCCGACAAGGTTGAAATCCCATCGAATCCGATGTACGTCAGCACCGCGATCGACGTCCCGCCGAGGACCGCTTTGGTGTTCCATGAAGCGGGATCGTAAAAGGGGTGCAAGAAGAAGTCAGTTCCGCCATGATGACCAAAAATATAACGTGCGGCGACCACGAAAAAAATTGCGATCACCACGCCCATCGCAACTGCCAGGCCAAAGTTTACGCGGGCAGAACTCTTGACGCCCTGGATGTTTAATCCGGTAAAGACTGCCGCAAAGAAGACTGCCCATGCCCAATAAGCAACATGCGGCGCAAAAACGTGTGCCTGCTGACTGCACCAGATAATGCAAATCATGGGATTCAGCAGGTAATCCATCACCATCCCCCAACCCGTGATGTAGCCCAATGCTGGATTAATTTCCTGGCCGACGTAAGTGAACGCGGAACCGGCGCTGGGATAAACCCTCGCCATGCGGCCGTAGCTGATGGCCGTGAACAGCATGGCGACCATGGCAATCAGAATGGTGGTGACAGCATATCCATGGCTCCGGTCGGTCAACACCCCGAACACAGACATGGGCGCGACAGGTTGAACCACAATCACGCCATAAAGAACCAAATCCCACAGGGTGAGACTGCGACGCAAGCGAGCAGCGCTGCCGAGCGGAGCGCTGTTTTTGTTCTCCATGGACGATCCTTAGCTAGTTTTTTGTATCCCTTCCAATGTAAACGTTCATTGCATCGTTTTATTGCTGAATCTTCGTTTCTGCTGCGTTTGGGCTTTTCTCCACTTGAGAAGGCGTCGGCAACTGCGATGTGCCCCACCCTCCTCCAAGCGAACCCACCAATGCCACCGCGCCCGTCATCTGTTCGATCTGCAGATTCGCCAAAGTCTGCTGACCATTCAGTAACGTAGTTTGCAACGTCACCACGTCGATATAGGGATCGAGTCCGGTTTGATAGCGGGCTATTTCCAGGTCCAAGGCCGCCTGGTCAGAGGCCACAGCCTGTCGCTGCTGCTGAATCTGCCGTGACAAGATGCGGACCTGCGCGAGATAGTCTTCTACCTGCTGGAACGCCATCAATACGGTCTGCCGGTAGTTGGCAAGGTCTGCGTTGTAGATGGCGACGTACTCGTGGAGCGTTGGGCTCAGAGCGGCGTTAAAAAGCGGCACGGAGATTGTAGGCCCGACCGACCAGAAGCGACTGGGCCAGTCAAGCAGATGGGAAAACGCCGAGCTTTGCGTCCCTCCACTGGCAGACAGAATCAGATTGGGATAGAAAGCGGCATAGGCCACGCCGATTTCAGCATTCGCTGCGGCCATGGTACGCTCCGCTGCTGCGATGTCCGGCCGCCGCTCAAGCAACTGCGACGGTATTCCAATCGGGACCGACGGCGGGGCGACGGTCAAAGGACTCATCGGAATTGAGAAGTCCGACGCCTGTTTGCCGATCAGGACCGCGATCGCGTGCTCATATTGCGCCCGCAGGATGCCAAGGTTGGTGGCCGCGGATTCGGCGCTCTGCAGCGTGCTTTGCGCCTCCACTACGGAAACCCTATCGTCCACGCCGGTTTCATATAGGCTTTGCGTTAACGCCAGTGTTTTCTTGTCGGCTTCCACCGTTTCCGCATACAGACGAACCAGCGCGTCCTGCCCATGGATTTCAAAGAAATATTCCGCCAGCGCGACCTGCTCGCTCAACCGCTCATTTTCTAGATCTGCCGCGCTCACCTGCGCGTTGTATTCAGCCGCATGCACGGTATTCCGAACTCTGCCCCACACATCCGGCTCCCAGGAGACGGTTGCGGGAAGCTGGTACATGGTAAATAGCTTGCCTACGTTGGCGGTTGTGGAGTTCGTCAGGTTGCCTGAGGAGAGCGAACGGGAAAAAGACGGGGCTCCCGTAGCAGTGGGAAAATATAGTGCGCGCGCTTCACCGACCAGCGCCCGAGCTTCCATGAAATTCTCAAAGTATTGCTTGATAGTTTGATTGTTGATATTCAGCTGATCTTCCAGCACATTCAGTTCCGGTTCGTGGAATATCTCCCACCAGTTGCCGCGCAGCATTGCGTCCTGCGGATGCGCAACCTTCCACGTCCCCGTGTCCGGGTGCGGCTGCGCAGGCGACTCCTTATATACGGTGGGTGCCTGGGTCACCGGCGCGTGATACTTGGGACCAACTGCGCAGCCAGTCACCGCGCAACTGAGGAGCGCAACTCCACAGAACGACAGAGATATGCACCTGCAACTCGCAGTGCTTGGTTGCCGATTTGCTATTTTCCGCATAATGGCGATTTTCTTCATAAGGAACTTCCTGCATTGCTTCATTCTCGCGGCGTCTCGATGTCACATCCACACGCGCCGATCCATATTCCGCAATTTCTGTATGTTCTACGTTGCCTCTTCCATGGGGACATGCAGCGTGTCACGAGTTCTCCCCAGCATTCGCAGGCGTAAGCGATCCATATAGAGATAAATGACCGGCGTTGTGTACAGTGTCAGCGCTTGGCTGACGATCAAACCACCCACGATGGTAATTCCCAGCGGCCGCCGCAATTCCGAGCCTGTTCCGGTACCAAACGCAAGCGGAAGTGCGCCAAAAAGAGCCGCCATCGTGGTCATCAGAATGGGACGGAACCGCAACATACATGCCTCAAAAATTGCATCAGAGGTGCTCATGCCTTCGCGCTCGGCCACCAGCGCGAAGTCGATCATCATGATCGCGTTTTTCTTCACAATGCCGATCAGCAGCACAATTCCGATAATCGAAATCACGTTCAAATCAATCTTGAACAGCATCAGCGCCAGCATGGCGCCCACGCTCGCCGACGGCAGCGTGGAAATAATGGTCAGTGGATGAACCAGGCTCTCATACAGAATTCCAAGCACAATATAGACAGCCAGCAGCGCGGTCAATACCAGGATGGGCTCTGTTTTCAGCGATTGCTGGTACGCCTGAACGGTTCCGGCAAAAAATCCATGCAAGCTGGAGGGAGTGTTGAGCCGCGCCTGCATCTGGTTCACCAGCCGCGTCGCATCGCTCAAGGACATTCCCGGTGCCAGGTTGAATGAAACCGTGACAGAAGGAAATAATCCGGTGTGGTTCACTTGCAGCGGTGTACTACCTGCTTGTGCTGTGGCGACAGCGTTCAACGGGACGACGCCGTTGGCCTTTGCCGACGGGTAAATGTAATTTAACCCTTCCGGCGATTGCCAGTATTGCGGAGCTACTTCCAGCACCACGTAATATTGGTTCAGCTCTGTATAGATCAGCGAAACTTCGGACTGCCCGAACGCGCTGTACAGGCTCGAATCCAGTGATTGCGAAGAGAGACCAAGCCGGGCCGCCGTCGTGCGATCATAGGCGACATATTCTTCCAAGCCTCCGTTTTGCTGGTCCGTATTGACATCCTGGAAACCTGGCAGCTTCTTCATGTTTGCCAGCAGGATGGGTCCCCACTTACTCAAGTCCTGCACGTTGTCCGATTGCAATGTGTATTGATACAGCGCGGCGCTGATGCGCCCCCCGATGCGAAGGTCCTGGGCCGCCTGAAGAAATGCGGACGCCACCGGCAGCCGGTTCAACTTAGGCCGCAGGCGGTTGATGATTTGCGCGGCGCTGATCTTGCGCTCATCGAGCGGCTTGAGCGCGATGTAGATAAAGCCGCCATTCCCATTGCCGACGTAGGCATTCACGTTTGCGACTGCCGGGTCTGCTTTAATGACCCCCACCAGCCGCTTGATGGAGTCGTCCATTACTGCAAAGGAGGCATCTTGCGGGCCTTGTACGCCGCCAATCAGCGCCCCTGTGTCCTGTTGCGGGAAAAAGCCTTTGGGGATTTGCACAATCAGGACCACATTCAGCGCAATCACCAGCAGCAGCACGACCAAGGTTAGAAAAGGATTGTCCAGAACCCATGTCAGAGAGTGACGATAGGTCGCCAACATCCCCTCGAAGAGTTTTTCGCTGGTCCGGTACAGCGCACCATGTTGTTCCGTCTTGTGCTCCTTCAGGATGTAGGCGCACATCATGGGAGTGGTGGTCAACGAGATGACCATCGAGATGATGATTGCAGTCGAAAGGGTCACTGCGAATTCACGGAACAGACGACCCACAATTCCGCCCATCAGAAGAATGGGAATAAAAACGGCAATCAGCGACATGCTGATGGTGAAGATAGTCGATCCTATCTCTCGCGAACCTTTCAATGCCGCGGCAAATGGCGTCATCCCCTGTTCCAGATGGCGGGAAATATTTTCCATCACAACAATCGCGTCGTCCACCACAAACCCCGTGGAAATGGTCAACGCCATCAGAGAAAGATTGTCGAGGCTATAGCCAAACACCCACATTACCGCGAAGGTCCCAATCAACGACACCGGCACGGCTACAGTAGGGATTAGCGTCGAATGCCAGTTCCGCAGAAACACAAAGACGACCAGGATCACCAGGAGTACGGAGATGATCAACGTCTGCTCCACATTGGTGACGGAGGCTCGGATTGTCGTTGTCCGATCGAGAACAACCGTAGTTTTGATCCCTTGCGGAAGGATGGACTCCAAAAAAGGCAGCTGACTGCGGATCAACTCGTTGGTCGCAATAATGTTGGCGCCCGGCTGTCGAAAAATAATGACTGTTACCGACGGAATGCCGTTCAGGTACCCGGCGTTGCGAATGTTCTGCGCAGAATCCACCACGTTGGCGACATCGGACAGTCGAACAGCTTGGCCGTTGTGGTAACCAATAATCAGAGGCTTGTACTGGGCCGCCTCCGAAATCTGGTCGTTGTCCAGAATATCCGCAGTGACATTGCCGTCGGAGAGTTGCCCTTTCGCCAAGTCGGAATTTTGCAAACTCAAAACCGAACGCACGTTGTTCAGTGTGAGTCCGTAGCTGTTCAATTGCGCAGGATTCACATCCACCCGAACCGAGGGCAGAGACCCTCCACCGACGATGACCTGTCCCACTCCCGGAATCTGAGACAGTTTCTGCATCATCACGGTAGAGGCTTCGTCGTATAGTTTTCCCCTGCCATATTTGTCTGACGTCAGCCCGAGGATCATGATGGGCGCATCGGAGGGATTGGTCAGACGGTAGCTCGGATTCGAAGGCAGATTGGCGGGCAAATAGGTCCGCGCCGCGTTGATCGCCGCTTCCACATCTCGCGCTGCCCCATTAATGTCGCGCCTAAGGTCAAATTGCAGAGTGATCGAGGTATTCCCCAGTTGACTGGACGAAGTCATCTCCGTGATGCCCGCAATGTGTCCAAGTTGGCGCTCTAATGGAGTTGCCACCGAAGATGCCATAATTTGAGCGCTCGCACCCGGCAGGCCGGCTTGGACCGAAATTGTAGGGAAGTCAATCTGTGGGAGTGGGGAAACAGGCAGCACCGTGAAGGCAATCGCTCCTGCAATTGCGATTGCAATGGTCAGCAGGGTGGTCGCGACCGGGCGTCGGATGAAGGGTTCAGAGATGTTCATGCCGGGCCTGCCTGCGGTTCGCTACCAGCATTGCGCAGTTTTTTTGAGCGCGCTAAACCCTGCGCCAGGTTGTCGAAGAAAATGTAAATGACCGGCGTCGTATACAGCGTCAATACCTGGCTCAACAACAGCCCGCCCACCATCGCGATGCCCAGCGGTCGCCGGATTTCCGATCCATAACCGTGGCCGAACGCCAACGGAATTCCCGCCAGCAGCGCTGCCATCGTCGTCATCATGATGGGTCGGAATCGCAGCAGGCAGGCATCGTAGATCGCATCCGTTGCGCTCTTTCCGTGTTGCCGCTCTCCCTCCAGCGCAAAATCGACCATCATAATGCCGTTCTTCTTCACAATGCCGATGAGAAGAATGATCCCAATAATTGCGACGACGCTCAGGTTCTGTCGAAACAAAATCAGCGCCAGCAGCGCCCCAACGCCGGCTGATGGCAACGTCGAAAGAATCGTGATCGGATGAATAAAGCTTTCGTACAGCACTCCAAGAACGATGTACACCGCTACCAGCGCAGCCAGAATCAGCAGGGCCTCATTCGAAAGAGAACTTTCAAACGCTGCTGCTGTCCCCTGAAAAGCAGCCTGCACAGTAGGCGGCATCTTCAGATTGTTCTGCACTTTGTGAATCGCTGTAATGGCGCTGCCCAGGGCCGCATTCGGCGCCAGGTTGAACGAAACCGTGACGGCAGGGAATTGTCCCTGATGATTGATCGAAAGCGATTCGGTGCTCTTCACGAAATGGCTGAAGGCGCTGAGCGGGACCGCGTTGCTGAGAGTCGTGCTGTTGACTGTGTTCGGCGAGCTGGTGCTGGAGGCGGTGGTGCTTGGTCCAGTCAGCGCGTTCGTTGGCGGGTTCAGGATACCCGAGGATGGAGTGTACAAAACGCCCGTCGTCGTCGCGTTCGAGCCAGCCGACACCGATGCCGAAGCCGCGTACGAAGAAGCGGCGCCGACGCCCGATGCGCCGGAGGATGCGTTCGCCTGGATGTAGATCTTGCTCAGCTTTTCGGGATCTTGCTGGAACTGCGGCTGCGCTTCCAAGATCACGTGATATTGATTTAGCTGCGTGTACATGGTGTTGAACTGACGCTGGCCAAAGTTGTCATACAGCGTGTTGTCGATGGTTGCCGGCGTAATGCCAAGCCGAGAGGCCGTTACTCGATCAATCGCCAAAGTAACGGCAAGCCCCCCGGTTTGCTGATCGGTGGCCACATCTTCCAGCTCCGGCAGCTGATCCAGTTTGGCGATGAAACGATTCGTCCATACATTCAACTCATCGACGTTCGGGTCTTCCAGTGTGTACTGGTATTGAGTGCGGCTCACTCGATCATCGACAGTGATGTCCTGCACCGGCTGCATATATAGCCGAATTCCTTCCACCCGCCGCAATTTCGAGTTCAGCCGCCGAATCACGTCCGAGGCGCTCAGACTGCGATCCGACAGAGGTTTCAGATTGATCGACATGCGCCCGCTGTTCAGCGTTGTATTGGTGCCATCGGCACCGATAAAAGACGACAGGCTTTGCACTGCTGGGTCTTGCAGGACAATCTTTGCCACTTCCTGTTGCTTCTTCGCCATTGCAGAGAATGAAATGCTTTGCGGGGCCTGCGAGATGGCTTGGATCACGCCGGTGTCCTGCACCGGAAAGAATCCCTTGGGAATAATGATGTAGAGAAGAATCGTCAGCACCAACGTTCCCACCGCCACCAGCAGCGTGGCGGCCTGGTACTCCAGAACCACCTTCAGCGTGCGTCCGTAAAACGCGATCATGCGTTCAAACACGCGTTCCGAGGCCTGATAAAACCGGCCCTGCTGCGATTCTGGTTTGTGACGCAGAATGCGGGAGCACATCATCGGCGTCAGCGTAAGAGAAACCGCCGCGGAAATGATGATGGTCACCGCCAGGGTAACGGCAAACTCCCGGAAAAGTCGGCCGACAATTCCTCCCATAAACAGCAATGGAATCAGAACCGCAATCAGCGATACCGTCAAAGAGAGAATGGTGAAGCCGATTTGTTCCGCGCCTTCCAGCGCCGCCTGCATCGGCGAGTGACCCTCCTCCAGAAAGCGCGAAATATTTTCAATCATCACAATGGCGTCGTCTACCACGAATCCGGTGGAGATGGTCAGCGCCATGAGCGAAAGATTGTCCAGGCTGTAACCTAGCGCATACATCGCCGCAAAGGTTCCCACAATGGAGAGGGGTACGGCCACGCTGGGAATAATCGTCGCCGACAAATTTCGAAGAAATAGAAAGATGACCAGGACCACCAGAACGATGGTCAGCATCAGTTCAAACTCCACGTCCGAGACAGATGCCTTGATGCCGGTCGTCAGATCGGTCAGGGTGGTGACATCGATTCCCGCCGGTAACGTCGCTTTCAGCTGTGGCATCAATCGCGTGATGCTCTTGACGACGCTGATGGTGTTTGCACCCGGCTGTCGCTGAATATTCACAATCACCGCCGGAGTCTCGTTCATCCACGCGGCTTGCTTGGTGTTCTCCACCCCGTTGACTACATTCGCAACATCTTTCAGCAGCACCGGCGAATTGTTCCGATATGCAACGACAATATCCTGGTAGTCTCCGGCGGTCACCAACTGATCGTTGGCGTCGATCTGATAGTCTTTCTTGGGTCCGTCGAAGTTGCCCTTGGCTGCATTCACGCTCGCCTCTGTCAACGCCGTGCGCACCGCTTCCACATCGATCCCGTACGATTCCAGTTGCGCAGGATTCACCTGGATTCGTACCGCAGGCTTTTGACCGCCGCTAATGCTGACCAGGCCGACGCCATTCAATTGCGAAAGTTTCGGAACCAGGCGCGTGTCGACCATGTCTTCCACTTGCGGCAACGGCCTGGTCTTGGATGACACGGCCAACGTCAGCACCGGCGCGTCCGCAGGGTTTGTCTTGTTATAAATCGGCGGCGCGGGTAGGATCGATGGCAAATAAGTTTGGGCGGCGTTGATCGCGGATTGAACCTCTTCCTCGGCGATATCCATTTCGAGGCTCAGGTTGAACTGCAGGACGATTACAGAAGTCGCGCCGGAACTGGTCGAAGTCATTTGGCTCAGACCCTGCATCTCGCCAAACTGACGCTCAAGCGGCGCAGTCACGGTGGTTGCGATCACATCCGGGCTGGCGCCAGGATAAAAAGTGACCACCTGAATTGTTGGGTAATCCACCTCAGGCAACGCGGAAACCGGCAGCTGGGTATAGCTGACAATGCCTACCAGCATGATCGCGGCCATCAGCAGCGAGGTCGCTACCGGCCGCAGAATAAAAGGGCGAGAAGGGTTCACGGAGCGTTGCTCCCGCTCGTGGTGGCCGGAAGCGGCGTCTTTGAGAGCACGACTTTCGATTTATCTTGCAGCTTTTGAAAGCTACTGTCCGCGATCACATCTCCGGGATTGACTCCCTCCACCACGGTCTCTCCCGATTCCGAAATGCCTGTCTTCACATTCTGCATATGTGCCGTGCCGTCGCGGATCACAAACACATAAGAGACCTCGCCGTTCTGCTGGACCGTCGAGCTGGGAACCAGGGTCACTCCATGAAGCGTATTCACCAACAGTTTTGTATTGACGAAGAGGTTGGGAAATAGCGCATCGTTTTTATTCGGGAAAATAGCGCGCAGCTTTACCGTTCCCGTGGTTGTATCAATCTGGTTATCGACGGTCTGCAACTTCCCGGTGGCGATCTTCGCTTCGTTGCCGCGGTCGAACGCAGCGACTGGAAGCGCTTGTCCACGACGCATCTGCGCCATCACCTGGCCAACATTGTCTTCCGCAATCGTAAAGACAACTGTGATCGGGTCAATCTGGGTAATCACCACCAAAGGCGTTGTGCTGTTCGCCTGCGCCACGTTCCCTTGATCGACCAGCCGCAAACCCACCCGGCCTGAAATCGGCGCCGTTAAATGGCAAAAGCCAACCTGCACTTCGTCATATTGCACCACCCCCTCGTCAACTTTGACCATGCCCTCGTCCTGCAGCACCAGCTTTTGCTGGTCTTCGACGATTTGCCTGGCAATGGCATTGCGTGACCACGCCGCCTGGTATCGCTCCAGATCCATCCTCGCCTGCGCCAGCAGGTTGGTATCGCGCTCCAACGCTCCCTGCGCTTGCAATAGCTGCGCTTGATAGGGTCGCGGATCGATGTCAATCAATGGATCGCCGCGGCGCACCATCTGACCCTCGCGGTAATGTACCTCCGATACCAAACCTGTCACCTGGCTGGTAATCGCGTCCGTGTAGACCGGCGTCACGGTTCCGATCGCGTTCAGGTAGACCCCGATGTCCCCCTTCTTGGCGGTCGCGGTCGTTACTGTCACCGGCCCCGTCATCGCCCCCCTCCCGGGAGGCGCCTTCGCGGCCTGTTGATGGTGCAGAATTACCCAGAAAAGAACGCCGAACAGCAGCAAAATCAAGACCCATATCAGAATACGAACCGTGTGCGAACGGTGCGGTTCGGGTCTCGGCGGGGGCAGTTGATGATCCGGCCCAGCGTGCGAAGCAGGAGTTTCTTGTGCCAATTCGTCCTTTTCCATCTTATTTAGGGTCGCTTTCCTGCGTATTTTTCGAAACTGCGGCACGACTCCAGAGGCAGCGCAACTTCAAGTGTACGGAACAGTTTTGAGGCAATAAATGAATAGACGGAACGGGCGCCAAATAAGATGCAGCTCCAGCCAAAGCCATCGAAAGAGAAATCGAGCCTATTTTATATGCATAAAGTAACGTCCGCGACGGGCCAGGAAGAGAAACAGGATGTAACTTGCGGGGTTGAGCTGCAGGGTTTCGTGAGGTAGGGCAGCAATTCCAGGGCGGCCAGTCCGCGATCTCGTGGTGCTTCACTTGCTGGGTAGCACCAACCGGAGCCGCATTGCGGATCGAGGGGTTCATTGCAAAGAGGGTTGTGTGCTCATAGAGGACGCGGGTGCCTGCGCCCCAACATCTCTATCAGCGTTCTATCCTTGATAAGATCCGCTGCCGCTTACACGTCATGTTTTCCTGACTCATGCATTTGATGTTGAGCGGATGCAATCCATGTGTGGATAGAATCCGTGGCGCTTTCTCGACACACGTAAAGCGCAAAGTGATCTTCCGACAGTATGGAAACCCTTCCGCGCCTCGCTATACTAAAGGTTCACTAGAGAATGCCTATGGCCACGCATTTGGATGAAATTCTGGCGGTGACGCGACGCGATGTTGAGCTGCGCAAACAGTCAGCAAATCTGTCTGATTTGGAACATCGCGCCGTCGCCCACGTTCCCAGAGGCTTTGCTGCGGCATTGCGGAGTCGCGCGACCGACCAGCCAGCGATCATCGCGGAACTGAAAAAGGCATCTCCCTCGAAGGGACTCATTCGAGCCGACTTTCACGTCGCTTCTCTTGCATCCCGTCTCGCAAACGCAGGAGCCGCCGCCCTTTCAGTCCTTACGGAAGAACATTTCTTTCAGGGTAGCCTCGCCAACCTGGAAGAAGCTTCGCGTGCCGTCACCCTTCCATGCCTGCGCAAAGACTTTATCGTGGATGAATTCCAGATTTTGGAGGCGCGTGCCTCCGCTGCCGACGCGATTCTGCTGATTGCTGCCGGACTGGACAATTCTGCCCTGAGACAACTGACGAACGCCGCCCACGCGCAGCAGTTGGACGTGCTGTGCGAAGTACACAATGCTGGGGAATTAGCCCGCGTCCTCGATCTCGGCTGCGATGCGATCGGCGTGAACAACCGCAACCTGCATACATTTGAAGTCCGACTGGAAACCTCGATCGAGCTCGCCTCCAGCCTGCCACAGGGGACGGTCCGTGTCTCGGAAAGCGGGATTCACGCCGCAGCCGACATCGCGCGTCTTAGGGCAGTCGGATTCAACGCATTTTTGGTCGGCGAATCGCTCATGCGACAGCCCGATCCGGAGCAGGCACTGATGCGTTTGCTGTCCATCCCGGTTATGCGCGCTGAGGTTCCCGCGTAAGGCGGCTGCTATGTGGATAAAAATCTGCGGAATCACATCGCTCGAAGACGCCAGGGCCGCGGTCGACGCGGAAGCGGACGCCGTCGGTTTCGTCTTCGCTGCCAGCCCGCGTCGCGTTACCCCAGAGACTGTCCGCGAAATTGTCCGGGCACTACCTTTCAATGTGGAGAAAATCGGCGTCTTTGTTGATTCGTGCATGGATGAGATTGTCACAGCCTTCGATACCGCTGGATTGACAGGCGTGCAGCTCCATGGCGAGTATTCGCCGGATGACTTATTGCAGCTGCGGAACCGTATGAAGGAAAAGTTTCTTCCCGTGCGCGTGGTCTACGTTGTGCCCTACGATAGAGATATCGTCAGGTTTGCGAGCCATTTGCAATCGCTCGCTGGCCTTCCAGATAACGAGGACGGACCAAGCGTCATTCTCGTCGATACCCGTGTCGCCGGTAAGGCTGGAGGAACGGGGATTCCGTTTGATTGGGCCGCCGCAAAAGGCGCTTTCCATCAGCACGCCGCAAATCTTCGTTTGATTGCGGCCGGAGGCCTGCACCCGGAGAACGTCCGCCAAGCCATTCAAACCATGCGCCCCTGGGGGGTGGATGTTTCCAGTGGCGTTGAAAGTGCTCCAGGCAGAAAAGATCATCGACGTATGCAGCAGTTTATCCGCGCGTCCCGCGCAGCAGCCGTCGAGTTTGCAGAAGCGACACAACGATAGAAGGATTGAATGGCAGAACAGAATCGAACCGTAATCGCAACGTCGCAGGTGGACAATACTCCCGGTCGCTTCGACGCCTATGGGGGACGCTACGTGCCGGAAACGCTGATGGCGGCTTTGCAGGAGCTGGAGGCGGCGTACGCCGATGCGCAGCGTGACCCGGCATTTGCCGGCGAACTCTCCTATCTGCTGCATCACTATGCAGGCCGGCCAACGCCGCTGTACTTTGCCTCGCGACTGACCGAATCTTTGGGCGGCGCCAAAATCTATCTCAAGCGCGAGGACCTGCTGCACACCGGCGCGCACAAGATCAACAATTGCCTGGGTCAGGGCTTGCTCGCGCGTCGTATGGGCAAGCGCCGCATCATCGCGGAAACAGGCGCCGGGCAGCACGGCGTGGCCACCGCCACCGTGTGCGCGTTGTTCGGGATGGAGTGCATCGTCTATATGGGCCAGGAAGACATGCGTCGGCAGGAGTTGAATGTCTACCGCATGCGCCTCCTCGGCGCCGAAGTCCGCAGCGTCACTGCCGGTTCCGCTACGCTGAAAGACGCGATCAATGAAGCCATGCGCGATTGGGTGGTGAATGTGCGCACCACGCATTATCTTCTCGGCAGCGTTCTCGGCGCTCATCCCTATCCCACTATGGTCCGCGATTTTCAACGGGTCATCAGCGTCGAGGCGCGTCGGCAGATCGTCGAAGCCGAAGACCGCTTGCCGAATGCTGTGTTGGCCTGTGTTGGCGGCGGCTCCAACGCCATCGGTGCATTCTACGAGTTCATTCCCGACAAACACGTGCGCCTGATCGGCGTAGAAGCCGGCGGTCGTGGCCTTGCGCTTGGCGAACATGCGGCCCGGTTCCAGGGCGGCGCGCCCGGTGTGCTTCAGGGAACTTACTCCTACGTGTTGCAGGATGAAGCGGGTCAGATTTCAAATACGCATTCCGTATCCGCTGGTCTCGATTATGCCTCGGTTGGCCCGGAACACGCCGCGTTGCACGATTCAGGTCGTGCCGAGTATGTTTCCGCTTCGGACGAGGCTGCGTTGCAGGCGACCGTGAAGCTGGCCCGTATGGAGGGAATTCTGCCCGCGCTGGAAAGCGCGCACGCGGTGGCAGAGGCGATTCGGATCGCGCCTTCCATGAACCGCAACGATCTCCTGCTCATCAACGTTTCCGGTCGTGGCGATAAGGACATGGGTATCCTGGCGCGCGAGCTGAACTTGCAGGGGGCGTAATCGATGGCCATTCAATTTCAGCATTATCCTGGTTTGGTTGTGTACCTCACGATCGGCGATCCCGACCTGGAAACCAGCAGGAAGATCGCCCTCGCCGCCATCGATGCCGGTGCCGATGTGCTGGAACTTGGTGTCCCCTTCAGCGATCCGCTGGCCGACGGCCCCGTCATTCAGCGCGCCAGCGAGCGGGCAGTCCACAACGGAACTCGCATGGAGGATGTCCTGGCATTGGCCGCCTCGCTTCGAAAGCAGCGTCCTTCCGTCGGTCTGGTCATTTTCTCCTACCTGAACCCCATCTTGCGGATGGGTCTGGAGTCGTTTGCGGCTGCTGCGGAAAAGTCTGGCGTGGACGCCGTGCTCGTCACGGACTTGATTGTCGAAGAATCGGAGGAATATCGCGCTGCCCTGAAAAAACATCGCCTGCAGCCGATTTTTCTGGCCGCACCCACGAGTCCAGACTCTCGTCTCGCACGCATTGCAGAATTTTCTGAAGGATTTATCTACGCGATTTCTCGCGTCGGCATTACCGGCACGCAGCAGCAGGTCGCCGGCGACGCTCGTGAGCTGGTCACACGACTGCGCCGCTACACCAAGCTGCCAATCGCTCTGGGTTTCGGCATTTCGAACGCCGCGCACGTCGCTGTGGTCGCCGAGTATGCCGATGCTGCGGTGGTCGGCAGCGCCATTGTGGCTCTCATCGAGCTGTCTGGAGCCGACAAGGCGCCCGCGGCGGTTGGCAAGTTTATTGCGGAACTGCGCTCACCGGTCGCCAGCGACAGTTCGGTTTCCTGAAAAATTCTCCGCAGTCAATTAGGATGAACATCATTATCTTTTTTCAGGCGGGGAGCCTCACCGAGTGTCACCAAACAACTCTGTGAACCTGTCTTGAGGGTGCTACATGGATATTGCAGATTGGCGTAAAAAGATCGATGAGCTCGACCGCCAGATCGTACGACTGATCAGCGAACGTGCTACGGCAGCCCAGGCCATCGGTCGCCTGAAACGCCAAACCGAATTGCCGATTTATGAACCAACCCGGGAAATGACGATTTTCGAGAATGTGCGCAAGACCAATCCCGGTCCGCTGCCGGATATGGAACTGACGCACATCTACGAGCGCATCATCGATGTGATGCGGACCCTGCAGAAAGACGAACTGGCAGCGGCGCTGACGGACGATCCGCTCAAGGATAGCAAAGTAGAAAATACGACGAAACGAGAACAGAAATGATTGTCGCGATGCTGCATAACGCCACCGAGGAAGAGATCCAGCATGTGCTGGGCCGGATGGTAGAAATAGGATTCAACGTTCATCGCACCACCGGTACGCAGCAAACCGTTCTGGCCGGTGTTGGCCAGCCGGCCAGCTTTGATGTGCAGGATTTCCAGGTGATGGCCGGGGTCGCCGAAGCCCACCGCATCACCTCGCCATATAAGCTTGCAGGCCGAGGGTTCCGGCCTTCAGGCACGGTCATTCGATTTCCCAACGGAGTTGCTGTGGGCGGTGAAGAGGTCATGGTCATGGCCGGTCCCTGCTCGGTGGAATCGCGGGAGCAGATGTTCACCATCGCCCGCCAGGTCGGCGATGCCGGCGCGAAATTTCTGCGTGGCGGTGCCTTTAAGCCGCGTAGCTCGCCGTATTCATTTCAGGGTATGGGCCTTGATGGTCTGCGGCTATTGCGCGAAGTGGGCGATGCCACGGGCCTGCTGATCGTCAGCGAAGTCATGGAGATTTCTCAGATCGAATTGATGCTTCCATACGTCGATGTGCTGCAGGTCGGCGCTCGCAATATGCAAAACTTCAACCTCCTGCGCGAGCTTGGCCTGATCCGCAAACCTGTTCTATTGAAGCGCGGCATCGCAGCTACCATTGAAGAGCTGCTGCTTTCCGCCGAATATATCTTGTCGGGCGGAAATTACGATGTGATGCTCTGCGAGCGCGGCATTCGCACTTTCGAAACCTACACCCGCAACACCATGGATATATCCGCGGTTCCTATATTGAAGCACCTGTCCCATCTGCCCGTGCTGGCCGATCCATCCCACGGAACCGGTCGGCGCGATATGGTTCCGGCCATGGCGCGCGCTTCGGTCGCCGCCGGTTGCGACGGTCTGCTGATGGAAGTGCATCCCAACCCCGATAAAGCAGTTTCAGACGGCGCGCAATCGCTGTTTCCGCAGCAGTTCGAAAAATTGATGGACGAGTTGCGTATTATCGCCACCGCGGTCGGACGCAACATTGGCCCCCGCGCTCACGAAGCTGCGCTGCACGCAGAAGTGTAGACAAACCGTGCCCGAATCTATCCAGAGCGTCACCATCCTTGGCACCGGCCTCATCGGTTCGTCCGTCGGGCTGGCACTGCGTGCCAATGGATTTGCCGGTAGCATCGTTGGATGGGATCGATCTCCGCAGGAAGCCGAGACGGCCCGCGACAAGGGCGCGATCGATTCTGTCGCCTCCGATCCGCTGGCCGCCGCGCGCGAAACCGATTGCATCCTGCTCGCCACGCCGGTCTTCGGGATTCTGGAGTGGATCGAACGGCTCGCGCCCGTTCTGCAGCAGCATCAGTTGGTCACCGATGTCGGCAGCACCAAGCGAAAAATCTGTGCCGTCGCGGAAGAGGCATTTTCTTCTCCTGGCGCTGCCTATTTTCTTCCCGGGCATCCCATGGCAGGCAAGGAGGTTTTTGGCGCAGCCAACGCCGATCCCAATTTGTTTCAGGGAGCGGTGTGGCTCTTCACCTCGCAGGAGCCGAATCCGGCCGAGGCGGAGAAACAAACTCTGGGCCGGCAGCGCGCCGACAAGTGGCGTCACTGGGTCGCGCGTATGGGCTGCCGCATGTGGGATCTCGATCCCGTTCGCCACGATGAAATCTGCGCCTGGGCCAGTCATCTGCCGCAGATGCTTGGAACCGCGCTGGCCGCGCTTCTTGAAGATACTTTCCCCGAAGATGGCAAGGAAAAGGGAAATCTCGCCAACCCTTCCGACCAGCTCCGCGCCATCGGCGGCCGCGCCATGCATGAGATGACGCGACTCGGCGCCAGCCCCTATTCCATGTGGCGGGATATCGCGCAAACCAACGACGAAGCCATCGCCGCGGCCCTCCTGGCGCTCGAACAGCGTCTTGCCTCAATCCGCGAGAACCTCAAACATCCCGAGTTGCGCGACCAATTCCTCCGCGCCAACCAGTTCCGCTCAAGATTTTAGCTCCATCCACCTCAAGCAAAGGGCGCCGCGGCGACCAGTCGAGAGACCAGCTTCAATCTCCGCAATTCAGTAATTCCGGTTTTATACTAGACTTCGCATCTCAGACTGATCATACTGATCATAGCGGTCATTATGACCGGAGGTTCCCAAATGATTACAGAAGTCACCGCCGTCAACTTCCGCCAAAACCTGGGCGAGATGATCAACCAGGTGCAGTATCGCAGCGACAGCATTGTCATCAACAAGGATGGCAAGCCGGTGGCCGTTCTCGTGGACGCCGAGCTCTTTGCCAGAATTCGCCGCATGCGCGAGCGATTCGATGCATTGAGCCGCCGCATCACCGAGGCCTACACGGACGTGCCGGTCGAGCAGGGCATGGCGGAAATCGATGCGGCGGTCGCCCGGGAACGGCGGTCGCGCGCACGGCAGCCCCGGAAACGCCAGCCCCGGAAACGGCGACCTTGACCGCGCGAATGCGGGTGGTTCTCGATACCAATGTTTTAGTCTCCGGAATGGCCTATCCCAGCAGCATTCCCGGGCAAATCCTCGGCGTTTGGCGGCGGGGAGGATTGGATGTCGTGCTATCGCGGTACATTCTGGATGAGATGGTGCGGGTGCTGCCGCGGCTTTCGCGAATTTTGCTGAACTCCGCGGAGATTCGCGATCTTGCCGACAACTTCATGTTCCTGGCGGACATCGTCGAACCCGCCGCCGAACCGGATGAAACCTTGCGCGACCGAGCCGATTGGCCGGTTCTGGGAACGTTGCGGGCGGCGCAGGCCGACTACCTCATCACCGGCGACAAAGACCTGCTCGCTCTTGCCGAGCGCTACCCCATCGTCACCCCCGCCGCTTTCTGGCAACGCCACGGCAGCTAGCCGGCCCGCATTCGCATGGGTGCCCAGATGTGCCACGCGTCGCCACGAGAGCGCGCTCCGCGAAGAATTCCTCCGCTCGATCCAATTACGCTCCCGGTTTTAAGAGCCAGCCATCTGGAAATCGCTGTATTGTGTCGCGAGCCAAGTTGGGGCGCTCCTGCATCTTCTGGCACAATGGCGGTAAATTATTGATGGGCGCCGGGTCCAAGCGCACTTCAGGAGGCCAAAATGGCGAACGTTTTCATCGAGGAACATGGAGGGTCATGGGTTGCATTGCAGAATAAGCAGCCGATCTGTTACGGATCGACACAAGAGGAAGCGGGGCTGACTGCTCACAGATTGCGACCATACGACACGGTTTTTGGTGAGCGTGTTCGAAACACTGACGTTGGATCACCTGACAAATGGCGCATTCTCCATCATCCCACTGATCGCTGAGACAGTATTCGTCCATCCACCGTAGGAGCCGGTTGCCCGGCTCTTATCGCGAAGTGGTTGCAGAGTTCTTGCGCTGTCGATACTCGCTGATCTGGTGTGGTAGGTCATAGAGGTAATGCATCAGAAAATCAAGAAAATTGATGATGTCTCTTGCGTCTTGCGGGGTCACCGGTAGAGGTACTGAAGCGTCGGGGTGTGCTGAGTCATTGGCAAGCAGCCGCACTTCGTGAGCCCACTCCTGCATCAAAGGGTGGAGAACCCCTTTCGTCCCAAGATCGTCTATCTGTTCCTTCAGATTTCCGTTGCTCGCGCCCTTCTCACGTACGACGAACTGCAGGGCACTCCGCGCCATTAAATTAGCCGCGTCCCAATTTTCATTGCTGAGTGAATTATGTGCTTGAATCCAAAATCTAGTCATTCCATCCGGCCAATTTGTGGATGGCTCTGGCTTACCTGAGAGCGGCCAGGGCAGAACCCTGTAGTTGTAGAGGCGGTTCATCCCGTGCGCAAACTCTCCCGCCGACCAAAGCACTTGAACGAATCCTACACAGACGTTACATCGATACAGATCGAAGCTTAAACGTTTGCTGGAGTTTGCCTTCTTTTTCTCAGCACGATATTCAAGAGAAAAATTACCTTTCTCGCCACAAAAAGGGCACGTTAAGCGCCAGGGCTCCATCTTGTCCCCCCTGAATGCCCATTCCTTCGCCGAGTTCCCACCAGCTGTTCATTGAAAACCATTCTAAGCGTTGCTACTCGCGCCGGCTATATGGAAGTCGCGACCAATCTAGAATTGACGTGCTGAGTGGGTTCGCAATGGCCCCTTTCCCACCCCGCGATTGCACAAATCCCAGCCCTTCCGGTACAACGGCATCATGGATGTTTTAACGGCAGAGGAAATGCGCCAGTGCGATGAACGCACCGTCGAGCAGGGGGGCGTCTCCGGGCAAGCCCTGATGGAAGCAGCGGGCTCCCGTGTGGCCGAGTTCGTCGCACGCCAGTTTCCCTCCGCACACCACATCCTCGTGCTCTGCGGAAAAGGAAACAACGGCGGAGACGGACTGGTTGCCGCGCGCCATCTGGAGGCTGCCGGCAAGCAGGTGCGTCTGCTCCTGCTGTCGCCGTTCGAACAATTGAGCCAGGATGCTCGCGCAATGTTTGAGAAGCTGCCACAGGCACTCAAAAAATCCAGTATGCTGCTCGCGACCGAAGAAGATTTGCACCGCATTTCGTTCCAGGACTGTTTCCATGAGACAGAATTATTCCTCGATGCGGTCCTTGGCACCGGCTTTCATCCGCCGTTGCGCGGAGTCGCCGCAGCCCTGAAAAATACACTCGCCGATCATCCCGCTCCTGTTGTTTCCGTCGATCTTCCCACTGGTTGGGATGCCGACTCGACCGCGATGTCCGCGCCGGACGCCTTTCGTTCCGACGCTGTCATCACCTTTACCGCACCCAAGCTGGCGCACGCTTTTGGCGCGTTAACACGCGGCCCGGTGGCAGTCGCGCAGATCGGCTCACCATCCGATCTTGCCATCTCGAAGGCTGGCCTGTATTGGACGGGAGCATCGAAGAAAATCACCGAGCAGCCCCGAGCCCTCGACTGCAACAAAGGTCGCTTCGGCCACGTGCTCGTCGTCGGCGGCTCGCCCGGAAAAGGTGGAGCGGCCGCGATGGCCTCATTGGCAGCCATGCGTGGTGGCGCCGGCCTCACCACCGCCGCGATCCCTCGCGGAATCGCAAGCATTGTTGCCGGCTTCGCTCCCGAGATGATGACCCTGTTGCTGGAAGAATCCTCCAGCGGAAGCATTTCCCTCAACAATCTCGACGCCAAGAGAATGGAAAAGATGCTGCGCGGCATCACTACGCTTGCCATCGGACCCGGCCTTGGTCGCGAGCCCGAAACAGCCGAATTTGTCCGCGAACTGGTGCTCCATTCCGACCTGCCAACCGTGCTCGACGCCGACGGACTGAATGCATTCGAGGGCCGCACCGGACTGCTCAACGGAGCCAAGCGGCCCTTGATCCTCACGCCGCATCCCGGCGAGATGGCGCGCCTTCTAGGGTGCACTATTGCCGATGTCGAACAGGATCGAATGACCACCGCACGCACCTTCGCGACCGAACATCAAGTGACTTTGGTGCTGAAAGGTTGGCGCACGCTGGTCGCGCATCCAGACGGCAGCATCGCCGTCAATACCAGCGGCAATCCCGCCATGGCCAAAGGCGGCAGCGGCGATATTCTTACCGGCATGGTCGCTGCCTTGGTCGCGCAATGTCCAAACCGCATCCAACAAGCCGTAGAGTGTGCCGTCTGGTTGCACGGGGCCGCGGCAGACCTGTTCGTGCGCGACCACGATGAACACACGATGCTGGCGACGGAGCTGTTGCAGCATCTTTCGCAGGCTATCCGCACTCCCGTCGATCGCGACAACTTCACGTGGTTACAGGAGGGACAGCGGTGAGCGATACCAAACCGCTCAGCGAAAATATTCGCGTGTTCACCACTCACTCCGCCGAGGAAACCATCGAGGTGGGACGCGAGATCGCGAAGTTCCTCGAGCCGCCGAGAGTAGTGCTGCTGCGCGGAGATTTGGGCGCAGGCAAAACTACGCTGGTGAAGGGAATTGCTGCCGCGCTCGATGCCGCGGAGCCGGAAGAAGTCACCAGCCCCACATTTACTTTGATCCATGAATATGCGGGTCGCAGCGTGGAACACGCCAATCTTGGCCAGACCATTCTGCTCTATCATCTCGACCTGTATCGCATCGAAAATCAGCGTCAGTTGGATACGCTGGGCATGGAAGAACTGATGACCCCACAAAGCGTGCTGCTGATTGAGTGGGGAGAAAAATTTCCCTCCGTCACCGCGCGCTGCGACGGAGAGGTTGTCATCGAAACGCTGCAAGGCGACGAGCGTCGTATCACGCTGGCGCTTCGCCCGCCGAAACCCGCCTCTTAAAATCCAATGATGCTGTAGCCGCTGTCGACATGGATCACTTCACCGGTAATACCGGAAGCCAGATCCGAGGCAAGAAAAACAGCCGTCCCGCCGACTTCCGACTGCTCGGTATTGCGATGTAGTGGGGCGCGATCCGCGTGATACTTCAGCATGTCGCCCAAGTTGCCAATACCGCGCGCAGCCAGAGTTTTGATTGGTCCCGCCGAGATAGCATTCACGCGAATGTTCTGTTTTCCAAGGTCGGAAGCAAGATAACGAACCGTCGCTTCCAGCGCCGCCTTGGCTACGCCCATCACCTTGTAGTGAGGCACCACTTTTTCCGCGCCATAGTAGGTCATGGTCATGATGCTGCCACCCTCTGTCATCAACGGCGCAGCCGCACGTGATAAGGCGATCAGAGAATACACACTCACATCATGCGCGATGCGGAAGCCCTCGCGCGTGGTCTGAAGAAAGTCGTTCTTCAGGTCGTCCGCCGGCGCAAATGCCACCGAATGAACCAGTATGTGCAGCTTTCCATGCCGCTGCTTCAGGCATTCAAAGACGCTTGCAATTTCGGTATCGTTCGACACGTCGCACTGTACCGCCTCAGCGCCGGGCAGATCCGCCAACAGCCCCTCCGCTTCTTGCTTCATGCGGTCATTTTGATAGCCGATGATCAGCTTGCATCCAGACTCGTGCAGTTTTTGCGCAATGGCCCACGCGATCGAGCGCTTATTCGCCAGACCGAAAACCACCGCAATGCGACCGTCCAATTGCAACATGCTTCCTCCATCATTCTCTGTTAGGTCGCCGAGGCGACTGCCTTACGCAGAATACCAGCCCATCCGATTTAACCGCCCAGATCGATCAGTTCGACTTTCTCAATGGGGCGGCCGAGAAATCGGCTGCCAAGCGTGCGAAACTTCTCGACTGAATCCGTCGCGAAAAAGTGGCAGGCGGGGACGTTTGCGCCGCCTGCGTGCGGACTATCCACAGCCAACACCTTCATTTTTTCCAATTCCTGGCGAACGCGCTGCGCCGTGCTCTCCGCCGAATCCAGTATCGTCACGTCCTTCGGCAACGAATCACGTAGCAACGCTCGCAGCAGCGGATAATGCGTGCAGCCAAGCAATATCGTGTCAAGCGCTATTCCAGCCGCTTCTGCTTCCACTTGTGCCTGCGCCAAATAAATGCGCAGCACCTCCCGTGTGACGGGCGAGTCGATCCATCCCTCCTCGATCAGCGGAACCAGCAGGGGGCAGGCCTTTTCGATACTCCGCAAGCCGAGCGCGGCACAGGCGCGTGCATAGGCGTGGCTGTCAACGGTGGCCTGGGTGGCCAGCACCAGCACGTCACGGGTTGTACTGGCGGCAGCGGCGCTATCGGCGCCGGTTTCAATCACTCCAAGCACGGGAACATGCGCGGCAGACTTGATTGCGTCCAGCGCCAACGCGCTGGCGGTGTTGCATGCAATCACCAAATAATCCGCGCCATAGAATTCCAGTAACTGCGCGCTCTCCACCGCATAGCGCGCCACCGTCGCTTGCGACTTTGAGCCGTACGGCAGCCGCGCTGTATCGCCAAGATAGAAAAATTCTGCGGTCGGAATTTGTGGCAGCAGGGCTCGCAGCACGGTAAGGCCGCCAAATCCAGAGTCGAACACGCCAATGCGAATCTTGCCTGAAGTCGTCATCGTTGGCTCTCCGCGGGTGTTTTCGCGGGCGACTCCGCATCTTGCGAAGCGGGCGCACCCGAGCTGGCCGCTTGCGGAACATCATTCGCTGTTAAATAAGTTCGACTCAGGTCGGCATGGCCCGCCAGCGTTGCCCGCGGACGTCCATCGACCAGAAATCTTACCTGTGCAATTTGCGGAAAATTCGCGTGCAGTGTTCCTAAGATAGACAACAGAGTCAGGTTCTCTACCAGAATTCCCGAGGGATGGTGGTCGGCAAAACTTCCGTCCAGGTTGATGACGGCCATCTGTTGCGGATGCGCTGCATTCGACTCCGGAACCGGCAATAGAAACACGTCATCGATCGCCACGACGGGCGCCAGTGGATGGGGAGAGCCCGACTTGGCATACTCTGCGAACAAATCGTTCAGCAGCGTTCGAGCCCGTGTTGTGGTCTCGGCTGGTAAGGCAAACTGCTGTTCCACCGGCGCCAGCGATCCATCCTCGTCATTCGCGATCAGCAGCGTCACTTGCACCGGCGCGGTCTCCACCGGTATCGGCATTGGCGCGGAATCTGGAATTGCGGCCAGCCGGTCTTGAGTACGCGCGCGCATCCGTATCAAATAAGCAGCCATCAGCACCGAACTGATCAGCAGCACCCACAAAATGACTTTCTGGTAGCGGGGAATCAAGGCTGCTGCCTCCAATCACTTCGCCACGCCACCAGCGCGGCATCCAGCGCATCCAGAACTTTCTTTTGATAGCCGGCGTCACTCAATGGCGTGGCAGCATCCAGCGGGGCCACCTCAATATCGATCGCCGGGCACGCCATGCTGTCGAGCGGCAGCATCGACGTTCGTGCGGTCAGGACTGGGATGTGCTGCTGCGTCATGGCTGCGTCCACATCCGACTCCAGCCGCAAACTTGAAGTTTCGTATGCGGCCTGGGCGGTTTGCCAGGGCAAAAAAGCACGTCGCGGATCAGCTTCCGTCACTGCCGGCAGGGAAGACGTAAACAGGTGCACACCGTTTCCCGTCGAAGTTGCGTGCAGCGAGATGCACGCGGATGCGAGAGAACGGTTGGCAATCGTGGCACGCGCATCGCTGTCGAGCGCAATATCCGAAGTGCGGGTCAGGATGGATCGGATTCCACGCGCATTTAGAGCCACACGCAATCTCTCGGCAAGCGCGAGCGTATACGTTTTTTCCGGAGTTGCAGGATCCAGCATGGCGCCCATGTCCGTGCCACCGTGGGCCGGATCCAGCAGCACGAGAAACCGCAGCTCCGCCGGCCGCGCCTGTGTCGCGGCGGGAATGTTCGTCGGGTTCGGCGAGATGGGTTGCGGCTGGGCGGAGGTTGCCGAAGGTGGGTTCGTAGCGGGCTGCGTGCCTGTCTGCGTTTGCGACTGTTTCGCGTGCGCTGGACAAAGACAGCCGAAACACACAAGTCCAATCGGCACCCAATTGGAGAGCCCTGCCCAGCAGACGCCTCGCTCTCTCATCGCTTCTGGTCCCTGCCGTTTTGTGGCCGTCTTTCGTGTGCTAATCCAACGCATAGATGGTCAGACCGCTCAACAGTTTTGGATAAAAGTCGGTCGACTTCTGTGGCATCACATCCCCTGCGAATGCAACTTCCCGCAACTGGTCCAGGGTCACTGGATTCATCAGGAATGCAATGTCGGCGTCTCCCGCGCGCACCTGTTGCAGGGCATCGCTGACCTCGCGTACATAGCGCAGGTTGCTTTGCTCTAGCACCGCCTGGGCAGAAATTCCAAGCACGTCCTCCAGCACGATCGAGTGCAGCTGCACCACATCCAGACGTCTTTGGCGTTCCGGCTGATTGCTCAAGCGAGCTTCGACGGCCGCCTTCTTTGCCGTCAGCAGATGATTGCCGGTTCGCGTTGCCGCGACAAAGCTGGTGCCGGTTTTTCCCGCCTCGGCCAGCTGGCCCAGAATTTCTGAAACACCCAGGGTAGGCGATAACGACCGTACATCGAAATACTCTGCAGCCCGCTTCAGAAACTTCGCCGTATCGAAATCCTTCAGTCCGTGGACCACGCGGTGCGTAGGCAGAATCGTGAGTCCCTTCGCCTCCATATTGACAAAAGTCATCATGGCGGCGGCCTCCGGATACGGTGGCTGCGGCAGGTTTCCCGCGGGACGCTCGGTCGGCGCGCTGGCGGCCTGCGACGCATGTTCGCGGCTGTAGTTCAGCGCAGTTTCATAGCGATGATGACCGTCCGCGATGATCAGCTTTTTGTTCTGCATGGCGCTCAGCAGCAGGTTGATCTTGCTCGGCTCGGAAACCTTCCAGACCCGATGCAGCACCCCGTATTCGTCCGTCACTTCAATATCGGGAGTCGGCGGGTTGGCAAACAAAAGCTGTTCCGCCGTCAGTCCGGGATCGGAATAGAGCATGAAAATCTGGCCGAAATGCGCCCGTGTTGCCCGCAGCAGATTCAAACGGTCCGACTTTGGCTTGGCCAGCGTCCGCTCATGCCGAAAAACGATTCCCTGGTTGTAATCGACCAACTCGCCAAGAGCAATAAAGCCGCGCCGCTCCTCGGTCGTTCCCGGCGCGCCAGGAACTTCATAGCGCTGGCTGTAGGCATAAATTGCCGCTTCATTGTCCTGCGTCAGCACGCCCTCTTTCCGCCATTCCGCCAGGTTTTCAGCCGCGCGCGTATACACATTGTTTTCTTCGGAATCGAACAATTCCGGCAGTCCAAGGATCACGCGGACCAGGTTGTAGGGGCTGCGCTGGTAATACGATTGCTGCATGGCCGGCGAAATTTTGTCATACGGCTGGGTCACCACATCTTCAGCGCGGACCAGTCCGGGGTTGTAGCGAAAAGCGCGAAAAGGATAAATGCGAGCCATGGTAGGGGCGAACTCCTGTCAGATCAGGCGCAACTCGCCTCGGCGAGCGGATAATGTGCGACTCTGTTATTCCCGATTCTATCGCAGCGCGTGGCTGCCTTTTTGTGGAACAGGCTCCGAGTGCCTGAAAACAAACTGGAATCCGACCCACGTATCGCTTGCCCACAGAACCCGGACATAGGACTATGGAGGAAGAAGACTTGCGGCGGAATCCAAGCACGCACCGCCAGACTTTCTTGCAGTGCATCCTAAGATGCTGTGCCCCATCCGTGGCAGCTTCTTTCCATAGGGGATCGTATGCCGGTTCGCAGCACCAAGCAGTTCTACCTTGCACTGCTACTGGCCATCGGCGCTTACCTGTCGCTTGGCGTTTCGCCTGCACTGTCTCAGCAGGCTGCCAACGGCTCCGCGCAAAACGCGCCCAATCCCACTGCTACACCTCAGGCAGCGGTCACCCCCGCACAGAACCAGCCATTTACCTTCAAAACTTCCGTTAGCGAGGTGGTTCTGTACGCTACGGTCGTCGACAGCCATGAACATCTGGTGACCAGCCTCCAGAAACAGAATTTCACCGTCTATGAAAACAACGTTCCACAGACGATTTCTTCCTTTGGTCAGGAAGATGTTCCGGTGTCGCTGGCCATCTTGGTCGACAACTCCGGTTCCATGGCGCAAAAGCGGGCAGCGGTGAATCGCGCCGCCATCGATCTGATTCAGGCTTCCAATCCGCAGGACGAGGCTTTTATCGTGAACTTCTCCGACGAAGCTTTTCTCGATCAGGATTTCACCTCAAACATCGACCTCCTTCGGAAAGGCCTCTCCCACATTGACTCCCAGGGCGGTACCGCGCTCTACGATGCGATCATCGCCGCCGCCGATCATCTGGCGAAACGAGCCAAGCACCCCAAGCAGGTCATCCTGATCATTACTGATGGCGAAGACAATAGCTCCAGCGCCACCCTGGCAGAAACCGTACGCCGCATCCAGGACCTGAATGGCCCCATCGTTTACTCGATCGGCTTGCTCTACAATGAGTCGGATCATAGCCAGAGCCACCGCGCCCGCAAAGCCCTGCAGTCGCTCAGTGACGATACGGGAGGCATCGCCTTTTTTCCTAAGTCGCTCGATCAGGTGGATGCCATCGCTGCGGAAGTCGCCCAGGATATTCGCCATCAATATGTTCTCGGCTATCATCCAACCCAGCCCATCAGCCAGGGCGGCTATCGCGCTATCCGTGTCCAGGTCAAAGCCAAAGGGCAAGGCAACCTGTCCGTCCGCACCCGCGCCGGCTATTTCGCCACCCCCCACCCCCAGCCAGCCACCCCCCGCCCCGCCCCCGCTCACCCTTGAACCGGTTTGTTGATCCTGTCTCGAAGGATCCCGACAAACCCGACGCGGTGGGCTGTCATCCTGAGCGTAGGTTGCTGCGGCGACGCGAGTCGAAGGACCTGCGGTTGCTTTTTCCCTTTTGCGCTCCCACTCAAGCGACGGAGGTTTGTGACTAGGGAGGGATGAAGAGCAGCCCGCATCGCGAAAACTTCATCCCGCCAAATGAACAGGGACTTCGCCGTTGTCTTCCATGGAACAAATCCGCAGAATCTTTCTTTGTGCTGGCGCGCTGGAGTTGCGCCACCGGTTACTATAGCCTGAGAAAAGCGCTCATCAAATTCACGTTCAGCAATCCCGGCAGCGCGGAGGTCATTTGCTCTACTGGCTTCTATATCAGAAGTTATTCGTCTACATCCACGCGTTCCGCGTCTTTCGCTACTTGACGATCCGCACTGCGTTCGCCACCCTCACAGCGCTCCTGATCGGCCTGCTCATCGGCCCATACCTCATCGAAAAGCTGCGCGAATTCCAGATCGGCCAATACATCCGCGAGGATGGCCCCAAAGATCACCAGAAGAAAGCCGGCACTCCCACCATGGGCGGGCTGCTGATCTGCGTGGCGATTCTGGTGCCTACATTATTGTGGAGCGATCTTTCAAACCCGCTGGTGTGGCTGGCGATCCTGGCGCTGGTCGG
This sequence comes from Acidobacteriota bacterium, assembly GCA_021793595.1. The sequence goes on along the minus strand of JAJYSL010000005.1, from coordinate 23,396 downwards.
TTTCGGCGGCATTGGATTTGCCGACGACTACCTGAAGGTCGTCCACAAGCGAAACCTGGGACTCACCGCGCGCGTCAAGTTCACCGCGCAGATCGGCATTGCGTTGCTGATCGCGGTGTTTCTCCTGTTGCTCCGCAGCAAGGGCGAATACTCCACCCGCCTGATGGTTCCCTTCGTCAAGCGTTTCCGCCCAGATCTCGTTCTCCACGCAGTTCACCACGTTCCGCATCTTGGCCTGCTCGCATTTCTTCCATTTATTCTGTTCACCGTATTGGTGCTTGTCGGCTCCAGCAATGCTGTCAATCTGACGGACGGCCTGGATGGCCTCGCGATCGGTTGTGCCATCATCGCGGTGTGCGCATTGACAGCGCTGACCTACATTAGCGGCAATGTGGTGTACGCCGACTACCTGGGATTTCAGCGCATGCCCATGGTTTCTGAGCTTACTGTTTTCTGCGGGTCGATGGTCGGCGCCAGCATTGGTTTCCTTTGGTACAACGCCCACCCGGCAGAGGTCTTTATGGGAGACGTCGGATCCCTTGCCCTGGGCGGCGCCATTGGCACCGTGGCCGTCATTATCAAGCAGGAGCTGCTGCTGCCGTTTATCGGCGGCGTGTTCGTTCTGGAAGCGCTCAGCGTGATGTTGCAGGTCGGAAGTTATAAACTGCGGAAAAAGCGCATCTTCAAAATGGCTCCTATCCATCACCACTTTGAGCTGATGGGATGGTCGGAGTCGAAAGTGATTGTTCGTTTCTGGATTGCCGCCCTGGTGTTCGCCCTGTTTGCGTTGACCACGCTGAAACTGCGTTGACGCCGCGAAGTCGCGCTCGCTGCGGTGTGCAATTGTGGGAAACAGGAGTGAAGAAACATGGGACAATCAAATCGCGGCGGAGATTGATGTCGATGATGGAATTAAAGGATAAGCGAATCCTGGTGGTGGGTCTGGGAAAGTCCGGACTGGCCTCCGCCATTTTCCTGCGGAAAAAAGGCGCGCAAGTCACCGTCTCCGATCTGCGCAGTGTCGAGGCGCTGGCCAAGGAGTTGCCCGCACTGCTTGATATTGGCGTGATGGTCGAAGCCGGCGGCCATGGCCTGCTTACATTTCGCCGTCAGGATTGGATCATCGTCAGCCCCGGAGTTCCGCTCGATACCTTGGAACTGGTGCAGGCCCGCGGATTCGGAACACCGGTCATCGGGGAGTTGGAACTGGCCTCCCGCTTTCTTCAGGGGAAAATTCTCGCTATCACCGGATCGAACGGCAAAACAACCACCACGGCGCTTTGCGGAGAAATTTTCCGCGCCAGCGGTCAGCCCACACACGTGGGCGGCAACATTGGCGTGCCTGTCATTTCGCTGGTTCCTCAAAGTACCTCCGAAAGTTGGAATGTGCTCGAGGTCTCCAGCTTCCAGTTGGAGACTATCGTCGAGTTTCATCCCAATATCGCCGTCATCCTCAACATCACTCCCGACCATCTCGATCGCCACGGGACCATGGAAAATTATGTGGCCGCCAAAGCGCGCATCTTCGCAAATCAGACGGCAAATGACTTTTTGGTGTTGAATGCCGAAAGCTCCGAGTCACAGCCGATGGCATCCAAAACGAAGGCCAGCGTGTTTTGGTTCAGCACGCGACGACCGGTTCGGCAGGGAAGCTTCGTGTACCGGGACGCCGTCGTCTGGCGAGCCACCGAGCAAGCCGCCGCAGAGCCGGTTGTGCCGCTGAGCGAAATTCCTCTCAAAGGCGAGCACAACGTCGAGAATGTTCTGGCCGCAGTGTGCTCCGCGAAACTGGCGGGAATTTCCAGCGACGTCATTCGCAAAGCCGTCGGCGCTTTTCGCGCTGTCGAACATCGCTTGGAATTTGTGGCTCGTCTGGGCGGCGTCGAATTCTATAACGACTCCAAGGCCACCAATGTCGACGCGACCATGAAGGCCATGGCCTCCTTTCCGGGTGGAATTCACCTGATCCTCGGCGGCAAAGACAAAAATTCCGACTACACATTGCTGGCCCCGTTGCTGAAGGAGCGTGTGCGCGCCGTCTATACCATCGGCGCAGCCGCTGAAAAGATCGAGAGCCAGATTGGCGGCACCGTCGACGTGATCCGCTGTCAAACTCTGGAGCGCGCCGTCGATCAGGCCGCGTCCGAGGCGAAGTCCGGCGAGATTGTTTTGCTGGCGCCTGCATGTTCCAGCTTCGACCAGTTTGAAAACTACGAGCATCGCGGACAGTGTTTTAAACAATACGTTCTGGCGCGGCAGGGTGTGGATGCATGGCAAAACGTGTCGGCGTAGACAAGTGGCTCTTCATCGTCACGTTGCTGCTGGTGCTCTTTGGACTGGTCATGGTATTTTCCGCTTCCGCAGTCATGGCTAAGGAGCGTTACGGCTCTCCCTATGACTTTGTCCTGAAACAATCCGCATGGGCGCTGGCCGGACTGCTGACGATGCTGGTTCTGATGCGCGTCAATTACCGGCATTACAACAGCCCATCCATCATCTTTCCGTGCGTTGCCGTTACCACGTTGCTGTTGCTGGCAACCTTCTTGATGCACGATTCGCACCACACTCATCGTTGGATTCGTTTTGGCATCTTCAGCTTTCAACCATCGGAGATTGCCAAGCCGGCCCTCGTTCTTTTTCTGGCTTGGTTCCTGCAGAATCGTGTGGACCAGTTGCAGGACTGGCGGCGCGCACTGTTACCCGCGGCTCTGCCAAGTCTCGTATTCATTGCACTCATCCTGAAGGAGCCAGACCTGGGCACCGCCCTCGTCTGTGCCATTGTCACCGCGCTGATGCTGTACCTGGCCGGAGCGCAGATCAAATATTTAGCGCTCGCCCTGCTGGCAGCCTCGCCGGTTCTCTATTACATGCTGTTCCATGTTGCCTGGCGTCGCGCCCGCATGATCGCGTTTCTCAATCCGGAAAAAGATCCTCGCGGTACCGGCTTTCACATTCTGCAATCGTTGATTGCGGTCGGTGCCGGCGGTATCCACGGCGTGGGACTGATGGAAGGCCGGCAAAAGCTCTTCTATCTGCCGGAACCTCAGACGGACTTTATTTTTGCAAACATCGCCGAAGAACTAGGCCTGATTGGGACGCTGTTCGTGGTCGCACTCTTCCTGATCCTCGCGTATCGCGGACTGCGCGCGGCATTGCTGTCGACCGATCCCTTCGCGCGCTTTCTTGCTTTCGGCATCACCGCGACCATTGTCATCCAGGCATTCTTCAACATCAGCGTGGTTCTGGCGCTGGTTCCCACCAAGGGTATTGCGCTCCCGTTTATTTCCGCGGGCGGTACGTCGCTATTCTTTACGTTGGTCAGTATGGGTGTGCTTTTAAACATCACCAGGGAGATTGACTGACGCGCATGGCGAATGGAAAACTGCGCGTCCTGATCGCCGGCGGTGGTAGTGGCGGCCACGTGTTTCCGGCACTGGCGGTGGCGCAGGAGTTGGTGCATACCTACGGCGCCCAGGTACGCTTCGTCGGCACCTCTCGCGGCCTGGAAACCCGCCTCGTGCCCGCCGCAGGTTTTCCATTGGATTTGATTCAGGTCGGCCAGCTCAATCAGGTTCACCTGAGCACCAAATTGGCGACGCTCGTCAAGCTTCCATTGGGCGTATTGGCCTGCAGGCGCTTGCTGCATAAATTCAAGCCGCATGTTGTCTTCGGCGTTGGTGGCTATGCTTCTGGCCCGGCGATGATGGCGGCAATTGTAACTGGCACTCCGCGCCTTGCGTTTGAACCCAACGCGGTACCCGGCATGGTCAACCGCTGGGTGGGTCGATGGGTACAGGCGGCTGCCGTCAACTTCCCCAATACGCTGCGATATTTCCGCAACGGCCACTTGACCGGCATTCCCGTGCGCCCGGAGTTCTTCGAGCTTCCGCCTCGTCCCGTCGATGCGCCGCCCCAACTTCTCGTATTTGGCGGAAGCCAGGGAGCCCGCATGCTCAACCGCATCACGCCGCAGATTGCTGCCGATCTGCTGGCAGCGGTACCTGGGCTAACCATTCTGCACCAAAGCGGAGCTCGCCACTTGGAAGGCACCGAGCAAGCCTATCTGCAATCGCCGGAGTTGCGTGGCCGCTGGGCCAATTCATGGAAAGTCGAACCATTCCTCGACGACATGGCGGCGCGCTTCGGAGCCGCCAGCCTGGTTCTGTGCCGCAGCGGCGCCAGCACAGTCGCGGAACTGGCCGCAGCTCGCAAGCCCTCGCTCCTCATTCCATTCCCGCAGGCCGCCGACGATCACCAGAGATGCAATGCCGACGTATTTGTGCAGGCCGGTGCCGCTGCCATGATTGAAGAGAAGGATTTGACCCCGCAACGGCTTACGGAAGAATTGATTCGTCTCCTCAAAGATCCCGAAGGTCTGGCTGCCATGGCCCAGAAAGCTCGCAGCCTGGCTCACGAGAACGCCGCCGCATCGATTGCTGCCCTGATCGTGCAATTCAGCGGCAGATCTCCTCAGCCTGCGCAATAATGTCGATGGAATCGCGCCGCAAGCGGTGCCTCCAAATTGCAGGCGCAACTTTCGGCGCTATGACACATGGGTACAGGGAAGGAATGGTTTTTATGAGGCAATTTAGACGGATTCTTGTGGCTGCACTGGTGGCCGCATTCTTGATTCTCGGTGTCCTCACGGCCGGTCTGCAGAACGCCAGGGCAGAGAAGAATGGTGTCGATCGGAAGCCGGTGCTTGGCTGGAGCAGTTGGAGCTTCATTCGCGAACAACCGACGGCAGCCAAGCTCAAAGCCCAGGCTCTAGCCATGCAGAACTCCGGCTTGCAAAAGCTAGGGTACGAATACATAAACCTCGATGACTTCTGGTATCGGTGTCCGGGCAGTCAGGGTCCCAACGTCGACCACTATGGTCGCTGGGTGACAGACCCCTTGAGATTCCCGCCCCGTGGGGATACCAATGGCATCCAGGTAGTCGCTGAGTACATGCACAGCCTCGGATTTAAATTCGGCATCTATGTCACGCCCGGTATTTCCAAGCAGGCAGTCGCCAAGAATACCCAGATTCAAGGCACGCCCTACACGGCTGCCCAGATTGCGGAACCGTCGATTGCGGAGCACAACTACAACTGCAAGGGCATGGTCGGCATTAATTATTACAAGCCCGGAGCGCAGGCGTACATCAACTCATGGGTAAACATGCTCGCGTCCTGGGGTGTCGATTACATCAAGATTGATGGCATCGCCAACCACAATGTCGCCGACATCAAGGCATGGTCTAAAGCAATACGGCAGAGCGGGCGACCCATGGTCCTCGATGTCACTCAAGGAAGCTACACACGTGCGATCGCACCGACATTGATGAAGTATGCGAATCAGTGGGAATTCGCCCCCGACATTGAATGCTATAGCTGCGAAAAGAAGGGTAGCAGCTATCCCCTGACCAGCTGGAAAGATGTCGAGAAGCGCTTTAACTATGCTGCCGAATGGCAGCCTTACGCGGGTCCGGGAGGCTTTAACGACTATGACTCGATCGAAGTAGGGAATGGCAGCAACAACGGCCTTACCCCCGCCGAACGTCAGACCCAGTTGAGCCTGTGGGCCCTCGCCTCGTCACCCCTCCTCCTGGGCGTCGACCTCACTCACCTCGATCCACTGGATCTCCAGTATCTGAAGAACACTGCTGTCCTTGCTGTTGATCAGGATTCAATTGCGGCCAGAAGAGTTGTCAATACCGGCACCCAACAGATATTCGCAAAGAAGGAAGCCAACGGAGATGTAATTGTCGGTTTGTTCAACACCGGGAATCAGACAGAGACAGTCTCTGTACCGGCATCCGTCGTGGGGCTTCCAGAGAAGGAGGGCGGCTATTCGCTGGAGAACCTGTGGACAGGCAAGATGGAAAAAGCAGACCCTACCATCCGCGCCAGTGTTCCATCCCATGGGGTCGTTCTATATCGCGTTCGATAAAAGGGAAGGGTAGCCTCCAGAGGTTTTCGCACGTTCGATCTTTCTGGGAATAGCGAAGGATTGTGGGGTTGCGGTTGCTTTGCATCTCTGGCTCTACCCACGGCACGCCACCAAAAGAACAGCAGCCTGCTTCAAGCAGGCTGCTGTTGCGGTTCTATGGGGTTGAAAATGCTGGATTAGCGATGTCCGCCGCCGCCGCCGCCGTGGAACCCACCACCACCGAATCCCCCGCCGCCGCCGTGGAATCCACCGCCGCCGCCGTGGAACCCGCCACCACCGAATCCGCTGCTACCGTGGAAGCCGCTGAACCCGCCACCGCCGCCACGGAATCCGCCGCTGTTGCGGGCACCGCTGTAGCCACCGCTAAACCCGCGAGAACCTCCGTTGTAGCCGCTGTAACCGCGTGCACCTCCACCGTATGCCCCCCTCGTGGCGTAGCTATTGCCGTACCTTTGCTGTCCGCCGTAAGAATTGCCGCCGCGCGGCAAATTGTAGACCCGTGTCGGTGAGGCTCCGCCGAATCTGCTCGCACTGGTACGCGCCATGGAATTGCTGTAGCCGCCACGGCTCATGTAGCTGCCGTAGTTACGGCCTCCAGTGGACGTCGTTCTGGAACCAAATCCGGTGTTCATGCCGTGGATGGTTGTGCCATTAAAAGCGCGGCCATTGCCGCCTTGCAGCCTGCCTCCGTGCAGGGAAGCATAGTTGTTCGCCCGGGCGACACTCTCATTGGTCGCACCGCGACCGTTCATCGCTACCCGGCCTGCTCCAAGGTTCCCTGCTCCATGGAACTGGCGTCCATTGAATCCACCGGGTCCATGCTGACCGTTATACGTGTGGAAACTCGCATTTCGGATGTTATTTGAATTGCGGTTGTTATAGTATCGATCACCATCCCAGCGGCCGCCATAGAACCCGCGTCCCCAATAGCCGCCTCCATAGAACATTCCGCCATAGAAACCAACCGAAAGCCCCCAATAACCGGGGTACCAGCCATAAAATCCGCCCCCCCAGCCCCAATATCCGGGTGTCCACAAGGCTCCTACATACGGCGGGTACACCCAGGCGCCTGGAACCCAGTCCCAGCCATCGTCCCAGCCCCAATAGCCCGGGGTCCATTCGTATCCATCGCCAGGGCAGGGCGGCTGGTCATAGGCATCGATTGGAAACGGAGGTGGCGCAGAGTCCACCTGTTGCACCGCGGCGCGACCCGGATCCTCGCTCCCCGATTGATCGGGGGGAGCTGGCGGCGGCGTCCCATTGTACTGCCCGTTGCCTTGATCTTGCTGTTGCACCCCGCCTTGGCCGTTGTAATATGACTGGCCGTAGGGCTGGCCGTTGCCTTGCGGTTGCGCTGCTGTCTGGCCGTTACCATCGGGGGGTTGGCCATTGCCATACAATTGGTCGTTGTCCGGCGGCTGCACCTGGCCCTGACCGGAATTCGGCAGCTGGCAACTCGGGCAACTCCATTGTGGGTTGTTGGCATCCTCTGGCGGCGTAACCGTGCTATCGTTCTGTTGCGCAATCGCTGGGACTAGACAACTGGCCACAAGAAATATGCCTGCGAGCATGGGTACGAATAGGGAACGAAGCGACCGCATATCGTATCTCCCGACCTGCGCTTCCGGCTATCCACCATATTCTGTGGCTTCAGCAGCGAAGAATCTCGGAGAGCTTTGCAGGAGGCGAGTCATCCGCGCCATCCCTCACAACTCTCATCTCAATCTAACGGATTTTCAGCAAAAAAGTTGTGGTCGTTTCGACACATTTCACCCCAGCTTTCCCGCGAACTTCCGACCTCATCGGATCGTGCTCCCTATTTGGATGGTGCGCGGAATCGCAGGATTCCAATTTGAAATCTCAGAGTTACACCGCTACCCTCCGTCGCTCGGCTTTTCCACCACGCTCCCGCTGCTACAGTAGAAGCTGGGTTCCCATCAGGATGTTCATCCGCACGCAGCACGTACATTTCATTGGCATTGGCGGCATCGGCATGAGCGGAATTGCCGAGATTCTGCTCAATCTGGGCCACCGCGTCTCCGGCTCCGACCTGAAACGGTCGCCGATTACAGACCGCCTGCTCAGCCTAGGCGCCACTATTTTTGAAGGTCATGCCGCCTCCAACATCGCCGGTGCGGATGTAGTCGTCACCACCTCCGCCCTAAGCCCTACAAATCCTGAGGTTTTGGCGGCACGCGCGCAATCGATTCCAGTCATTCAGCGCGCGGAAATGCTGGCTGAGCTGATGCGCCTAAAGTATGGCGTCGCCATCGCCGGGATGCACGGCAAAACCACCACCACCTCCATGATCGCCGCGGTGCTTGCCGCAGGCGGCCTCGATCCCACGGTCGTCGTTGGCGGACGTGTTGAAACCATGGGCTCAAGCGCTCGCCTGGGGCATTCGCAATATCTGGTTGCCGAGGCCGATGAAAGCGATCGCTCCTTCCTCAAGCTCTCGCCCATTCTCGCCGTCGTCACCAACATCGATCGCGAACACATGGATTGCTATCGCGACATGGAAGACGTGGAGCGCGCATTTCTCGAATTCATGGATCGCGTTCCGTTTTATGGCGCGACCACAGCTTGTGTGGATGACCCCAAACTCGCGGCGTTGCTGCCGCGTGTGCGTCACACCGTGTTTACGTACGGGCTGGCCCCGGAAGCAGCCTTTCGCCTGGAGGTTCTAAAAAACGAATCCGCTGCCGTTTCCGGTCGCGTGTCGCAGTTTCTGGTGCATCGCAAAGGTGAAGCACTCGGCCCCTTCACGCTTTCCGTGCCCGGCTTGCATAACTTGAGAAATGCCGCCGCCGCCGTTGCCATTGGAGTTCAGCTTGGCGTCTCGCCCGAACACATTGCCGCCGGTCTGGCGGAGTTTGGCGGCGTCGAGCGGCGCTTCCAACGCAAAGGGGAAGTAGGCGGCGTCACCGTCGTCGACGATTACGGTCACCACCCCACGGAAATTCGCGCTACGCTCGAAGCGGCCCGTCAATGCGGTTACCAGCGCATTCTCGTTCTGTTTCAGCCGCACCGCTACACTCGCACCCGCGATCTGCTGCATGAATTCCGCGATTGTTTTCAAGCCGCGGATGTTGTTCGCGTCGTCGATATTTACGCAGCCAGCGAAACCCCCATCCCGGGCGTGGATGCGCTTGCGTTGGTGGAGGCGATCGACGGCTCCGACGTGCGCTACAGCGCCTCTTTCGAGCAAGCTGTCGATCAAATCGTGCACATCGCCAAACCCGGCGACCTGGTCCTGACCATGGGAGCAGGCAATATCCATCAGGCCGGCCTCATGCTTCTGGCCGCTCTTGCATCCGCGACCTCGAACGGTACGCCCAGGAAAACACCTATAAAATCCGGAAAAAACCAGAAGAAAACCGAAAAATAGTGTGGCGCGGAATTGCAGGCAGGTTATAGTCGAATTGGCGACTCTCACGACCAGCTACGGCCGTGCCAAAAAACACAAGAAGCGACGGACGCACCGGGCTGCTCGAGGATGAGGAGGCCAGCCGCCTCTTTCGCCCAAAATTTAACGCGGAGACAGCAGAAATTCCCAACCCTGTATTGGATGAGCCGACCACCCGGGAAGCAGAAACACCGTTTCTGCGTTCTCAGCGGCGCGTCCCGGTACGTCGCCGCGGCGGATCACGCTTCTTCTCCCGCTTCGGCTTTGGTCCTCGCTGGATTCGCCTCCTCAAAGTGTTCGCATTTCTCGTTGTCTGCGGCCTGATCGCCCTGGCCGGTCTTACCGTCAAGTCTTTCCTGGTTCAGAATCGCCATTTCATTTTGCCATCGACAGAAGGCATCCGGGTCAGCGGGAATCGCGTCGTCACTCGGTCCCAGGCGACAGCATTTTTTGAGCCGGATGTGGGCCGCAGCATCTTTCGCATTCCTCTCGCCCATCGCAAGGCTCAATTGGAATCGCTCAAGTGGGTGCGCTCCGCGACCGTCATGCGGATTTGGCCCAATCAGATCCGCGTGAACATACTGGAGCGAGCACCCGTCGCCTTTGCGCTTGACGGCAACACCGTGCGACTGGTCGACGATCAGGGTATGCTCCTCGACCTGCCCGATGCCGCTTCGCAACACTATTCCTTTCCCGTGCTCACCGGCATCGCCTCCGCTGACCCGCTGCCCATCCGCGCCGCCCGCATCGCCGTGTATTTGCAATTCATTCATGCGCTCGATGCCCAGGGCGGCCGCATTTCCTCCACTCTCAGCCAGGTCGACTTGTCCGACCCCGAAGACGTTCGCGCCATGTTTCTCGGTGCCACTCGCCAGCCTCTCGTCCACTTCGGCGATTCGGATTACCTGGCCCGTTATCAGGCATACCAGGCGCATTTGAAGGAGTGGCTGCAGCAATATCCCGGGCTGCGATCCGTCGATATGCGCTACGGAAAACAAGTGGTGCTCGATACCGGTTTCGTGCAGAATGGCTCCGCCGCCCCGCTGGATGACAGCTCCGATGCAAAGGGGTTGGCTACCGCCAGGGATGCCGGCACAACCGCGCATTCCAATACATCGGTGACGCCTTCCGTCGCCGGCAGCGCCAAAACAACAAGCAGAACCGCGAAGCACGCCGCAGTGCATTCCCACAGCAGCGCCGCGCATCGCAAAAGCACAACGCACTCGCACGACTCGCGGCATTCGCCCGAACGAGGACATCCGGTGAAGCATCCGATCATGCACGTCGTATCTGGAATGTAGCGGCTGACACATGCGGGTGCCCACGTCTCGGCTTTGAGACCTGGGATTCACGCAAGGAGCAAGAAATGGCAGAACGAGAACAGAAGCACATCGCGGTACTCGATGCGGGTAGCGCCAACGTGCGCTCTCTTTCCGCGGAAATTTCGGACGGCGCGGTTCGCTATCGCGGCCACAGCACCGTCCAGGCGCGCGGCATGCGCCGCAGCATCATCGCAGACCTCGGCCCCGCCACCGAGTCGTTCGATCACGCATTCCAGGCCGTCGAAGAAGCGGCCGACACCCAGGTATCCACCGCCGCCGTCGGCATTGGCGGCTCGCGCGTTCGCGGCGTCACCAGTCGCGGCGGCATTCTCCTCGGCAGCCGCATGCGCGAAATTACCCGTGACGATGTGCGAGCCGCTGTCGAGCGCGCCCGGGAAGTGCATCTGCCGCAGGAGTATCGCGTGCTCCATCTTTTGCCGCAGGATTTTCTCGTCGACGAGCAGGAGGGAATTCTCGATCCCGTCGGCATGGTGGGCAGCACGCTGGAAGTGAATCTGCACATTGTCATGGCCCCGGCCAGCACCATGCAGAATGTCGTCACCTGCGTTAACAAGGCCGGCATTGAAGTCTCCGACACAATTTTTGAAGCCATCGCAGCCGCGGAAGCCGTGTTGACCTCCGATGAGCGCGAGCTGGGCGTCTGCGTGCTCGATATCGGCGCTGCGTCGACAGAAGTTGCCGTGCTGTTTGAAGGCGCCGTGGTGCACACGGATTCCCTGCCGATCGGCGGCGCACATTTCACCAACGATCTGGCCGTCGTGTTGCGCGTGCCATTGCCGGAGGCCGAACGCCTCAAGCTGCAATACGGTCACTCGATCGTCACCGCGATTCCGCAGTCGAATGAAATCATGATCCAGGCTCCGGAAGCCGGCAGCGGTCAATATCGCCAGGTTCCGCAGCGCCATCTCAGTGAAATTCTCGAGCCCCGCGCGCGCGAATTGTTCCAGATGCTTCGCAACAGCCTGCGCCAGGGCGGCGTGCTGGAAGCCATGGGCTCCGGTTGCGTTCTTACCGGCGGCGGCGCCAAATTGCCAGGCATGGCCGAACACGTTGAGAATATGTTGCGTACCTCCGCGCGGATTGGATTGCCGGTTCCGCTGTCGCGTATGCCGGAAGATCTGATCGATCCCGAGTACTCAACCTTGATCGGACTTTTGTTGTATACCCATCGCGTTCGAGAGCAGCGATCCGCGGATGAAGTTGGAATGGGCGCCAGATTGCGCGCCATCTTTGCCGGCAGTATTTAGCAATGGGATCGCAGCGTAGAAATGCGACAGGAAAAAATTGCACCACCAGCGAACTGGAAACGACAACGGAATTGGAACCATGCAAACCAAAGAGGGATTTTTCGATATGAGCGATATCAGACAGCAAGACAATGGGCACATTGCCATCGACGATGGCCTGCGGATTCAATACCAGGACGAAGTGCCGCGCGGCGCGAAAATCAAAGTCATCGGCGTCGGCGGCGGCGGCGGCAACGCAGTTAATCGCATGATCGAAGCGCATGTTGAAGGCGTGGAATTCATCGTCGCCAACACCGACGCGCAGGCATTGCGTTCCTCCAAAGCGCCGGTGAAACTGCAACTGGGAATGAAGTTGACCAGCGGCCTGGGCGCGGGCGCCAATCCCGATGTGGGCCGGCGAGCCGCCATAGAGGATTCAGAAAAAATTATCGAAGCGCTGGAAGGCGCCGATATGGTCTTCGTCACCGCCGGCTTAGGCGGCGGAACGGGAACCGGAGCTGCTCCCGTGATTGCCTCGCTCGCCAGCGAGATGGGCGCGCTCACAGTCGCCGTCGTCACCCGTCCCTTTGCCTTTGAAGGAAAGCGCCGGCTGCTGCAGGCGGATCACGGCGTGGCGGAGCTGTTGGATAGCGTGGACACCATGATCGTCATTCCCAATGAACGGCTCCTCGCCGTCGCCAAAGATGCGGGCTTTTTTGAATCCTTCCGCATTGCCGACGACGTGCTGCGCCAGGGCGTGCAGGGAATTTCCGACATCATCACCATCCCCGGCATCATCAATCGCGACTTCGCCGATGTGAAGACGACCATGTCCGGCATGGGGTATGCCGTGATGGGAACGGCCATGCGCAGCGGTCCGAATCGCGCCAATGAAGCGGCCAATGCGGCCATGTCTTCGCCCTTGCTGGAAGAAGGCGCAATCGACGGGGCCCGCGGCATCCTCATCAACATCAGCGGCTCCAGCTCCTTGAAGCTGAGTGAAGTCAATGAGGCCTCAACCATCATTCAAAGTTCCGCACATGAGGATGCGAACATCATCTTCGGCGCGGTGCTCGATGAGTCTCTCGGCGATGAGATCAAGATTACCGTCATCGCAACCGGCTTCCGCCACGATCTGCCCTCGCGCGCAGCCCATCTGACCCATCCCCAAGATGTGGCAGCGCGAACTGCAGCGCAACTGCCCAGCGGACTTCCGGCAAGCGCGTTCAGCAATCGTCCGGTGGCGTCGCCGAAATTCGCCAGTGAAATTGCCGAGGAACAGGCACAACAGGCTGCTGCTTCCAGCCGTCCGGCGACAGCGGTCCCCACGCCTGCCCAGGCGGCCAAGCCTGCCGAAACACCCGTGCGATCGGCGCAGCCGCGCGAAGATGCAAGTCCAGCGACCCCGGCATCGCAGCAGAATGGCCATGCCGCAGAGCGTGAGGCGACGCCTGTCCATCCCGCCCGCGTGGCGGAGATGGAAGATCAGCAGTTGGATGTACCCGCCTATCTCCGCCGCAACGATCTCTAACGGAAAGGTGTGACGGGAAGCACGGGAAGGATTGGCTCGATATGGCAATATGGAGCTTTGGGGAACTCGCGCTTGAGTAGGGTCTCCCAATTTGGGCGCAGTTTTGAACGGCACGATCTGTATTTGTCAGGAATGAAGCAATCGGCCGTCGTGTATCAGCGGGATACGCGACAAAAGAAAGTGGCCAGATTTTGACCATTTCTGCAATGATTGAAGTTTCAGTCACATTATGAAGGTGCAGTCCAAATGAAGTTGCGTCTCCTCCTCTTCCGCCTTCTTCTTCTGTCCTGCTTGGTCGCATTCGCTGCCCTGGGTACAGCGCCGATCGCACTGGCGGCAACGATTGATACTCCCCGAGTGAACGTTCACAAGAAATCGCGCCACCTCCGTAGAGCGCGCACCACGCATCGCAGGACGGCTGCATCCCGACGTTCCGTCCACTCTTCCTCCAACATTCGTCATACGTCGTATTCACACCACCGCCATCGTTACCGCCATCGTTACTATGAGCGCTTCACCGCCAGCTCCTATGCCCAGGACCAGACTGCGGGCGATATCACCGCCGGCGAAGATCCCGTGGTACGTCAGGCCGCCATCGCTGCGCTGGGAGATATGAACGGTACCGTCGTGGTGATTGATCCCGGCAACGGCCGCATCCTGACCATGGTGAATCACCACCTGGCGCTTTCCAGCGGCGCCGAACCCTGCTCGACCATCAAGCTGTCCGTGGCCTTGGCCGCTCTGGAAGAAGGCGTCATCACTGTCGATACTCCCGTCAACCTGGGTGGCCGCTATCACATGACGCTGACCGACGCGCTGGCGCACTCCAACAATCTTTATTTTGAAACCGTCGGTCGCCGCCTTGGATTTTCCCGCGTCAAATACTATGCCAACATGTTTGGCCTGGGAGAACTCGCCGGCTACAACATTCCCGGCGAGCAGCTAGGCGTCTATCCTTCCCATGCTCTTCCAGAAAGCAAGGGTGGTGTGGGCCGCATGTGTTCCTTTGGCGAGAGCGTCTCGGTGACCCCGCTGCAACTCGGCGCGCTGATCTCCGCAATCGCCAATGGCGGCACGCTCTATTATCTGCAGCACCCGGAAACTGCTGCGGACGTGGCGAGCTTTCATCCCATCGTGAAGCGGGAACTCAATATCGGTCCGCTGCTGCCGTCGATGACCCCCGGCATGACCGACGTCGTCAGGTTTGGTACCGGGCGTACCGTGCGCGCGAACTTCAAGGAGTTTCCAGTGCTGGGAAAGACCGGCACCTGCTCTGACAATGGCACGCGATTTGGCTGGTTCGGCTCCTACGCCGATACGCCCTATGGGCGTCTGGTAGCAGTGTTTTTCCTTGAGGGCGGCCGGCCCACCTATGGCCCCAAGGCCGCGGAATTGGCGGGCATCTTCTATCACAACCTGGAAGAGCAGAATTATTACGCCACCATGAGTCCGCAGCAGCCGAAAGGCGAAATGTCCGCTTTGGCCGGTCATTGAAGTGAAACAGAACGAGAACTATTCGTATCTTCAAGGGGGAGGAGTTCCCAATCGTCTTTTCCTTCCTGCATCTGCCATGTCACCGGACCAGTTCGCTTGTTAAGATCGAAACAAATCACCTCGAAGAATGGAGACAACATTGCCATTGTCGCCATATGACAAGACACTCTTGAAGTTAGCCAAGCTTCTGCATCTTAGCCCGTCCCTCCTTCGCCGCGTCAATCTGGGTCTGCTCATTGTGGCCGCATTTGTACTGGGAGTCGTGTTAACCCGCTTCTTCAACCGTCAGGCAAGAAAGCACAGGAATCAATGGAGTGAATTCCTGTTTTCCATTCTGGCGGTGTTGCCGGTTCCCGTGCTTTTGATCATCGCGGTCGACGTCGATCTGAACGTGCTGCAGCTTACCTTCCACAGCACCCATGTTGAACTGCTGCAGCGAGTCAGCCTCGCGCTGACTGTGGCTGTTACATATTATGTCCCCACCCGCATCGCGTTGCTCTTCTTGCGCAGATGGGGACAAAAGCTTCCCGGCCAGGAGAAGACCATCCGCCTTTTTGCGTTTCTGATGGAAGCGGCCGTCATCCTGATTGCGGTCTACACGCTGCTGGAAGCGCTGCACCTGGCGCCGAGGCACGAACATTTTGCTGGCCGGTTGTTGATGACGCTGGCAATTTTTCTGGGGTGTTACGGCGCAGGGAAAATTGTCACGCTGTACCTGTCGCGCGTTTCCCAGGAAGACCCATCGTTTGTCCGGTTCACGGAACCCGCCGCGTTTCTTGCCCGGGCCCTGTTCGGTCTGCTGGCCGTGATGATCGTGCTCGAAAACCTGGGAGTCCGTTTGACGGCCGTCTGGACTACCCTTGGCGTCGGTAGCGTGGCGGTGGCCATGGCATTGCAGGAAACGCTCAGCAATTTTTTCGCCGGCCTCTACCTGCTGGCCGACCGTCCCATCCGGGCTGGCGATTTCATTCAGCTCGACTCTGGTCAGGAGGGATATGTCCAGCGCGTGGGCTGGCGTTCCACGTCCATCCAGTCGTTGATGAAGAACCTTGTGGTCGTTCCCAACGCCACCCTGGCCAAGGCCGTCGTCACGAACTTCTCCCATCCGGAACGGCGGATGATGCTGCCGATTGAAGTGGGCGTAGCCTACGGCACCGATCCACGCTGGGTTTGTCAGGTTCTAAAAGACGTGGCGGAACAAGCGGTCCGCGATCAAGTCACGGGACTGAGCCCCGATGCCGAACCCAACATACGATTTATGCCTGGGTTTGGGGATTCATCCTTGAATTTCACCGTGATGATCGAAATTCTCGATTGTGCGGAGCAGTTCCATATCCAGACCGAACTGCGCATGAGGATTGTCGAACGCTTTCAGAAGGAAGGGATAGAATTCCCATTCCCAACAAGAACCCTGGTCTTCGACAAATCCACTCCCGAGATTCTCGGGCTAAGACCGCATGACGGCCGGAGTGGCTGACGATTGAGTGCGGATTGACAGTTAGCGTGGTTGAATCGGTCGTTTCCGTGCAGCTTTTTCCGGCGGCTGACCGCACGGTACTCCATCCTCGTCAGGACCTGCTCACCTGTGATGTACCATTCGCGCTGCCCGACCGTAGGAACCCAGATTGAAGGCGTTGGCATACCCTAGACTCTTCAATTTTTTCATCGCGACTCCGCTGCGCATTCCGCTTTGGCAATGCAGTAGCACCGGTTGATTCTTATCCTTCAGGCGGCGCGGCAACTTCATTTCAATTTGATCCAGCGGAACATTGACGGCATTGGGCAAATGGCCGGAGTTGAATTCCGACGGGGTTCGAACGTCGACCAGCAGCGCCCCGTTGCTCAAATGCGTTCGCGCATCTTCCTGGGAAATCTGACTGCGGCGTTTCAGCCAATAAAAGACAAGGATGAATCCCACCACGATGCAAACGGTTGTCCAGTGCATATTGCTCCTCTAATGAGTGCGCTCAACCAGGTAGAGAGCCACTGCCTTCAGTGGATCTGCCGCCGCGCCAAATTCGTCCAGCTCCTTGAATGCCGCATCGATCAGTCCTCGCGCGTCTTTCAGGGAGCGATCCACGCCGTAGACAGCCGGCCAGGTGGCCTTCACGGTCGCGGTATCTTTGCCGGCCGTCTTGCCCAAGTGCTCGGAGCTCTCGGTCACGTCGAGCACATCGTCGATAATCTGAAATGCCAACCCCGCATGTTGCCCGAAGACGCGTAGACGCTCCACCGCTTTGGCATCACCGCCCGCGTAAATGCCTCCGGTCACCACGCTGGTGGTAATCAGCGCGCCGGTCTTCGCCTTGTGGATGGAAGAAACCAATTCTGCGGTCGGCGTCAGGTGTTCACTCTCCAGGTCCATCACCTGCCCGCCGATCATACCCTCCACGGTGCCGGTGGCACGAGAAACTTCTCCCAGAATCGCAACCGCCGCCGCTGCCGGGCAATGCAACCCAGCCAGCGTTTGATACGCCTGCGTCTGTAGCGCGTCCCCACACAAAATGGCAATCGCCTCACCGAACACTACGTGGCACGTCGGCTTTCCCCGACGCAAATCGTCGTTGTCGAGCGCCGGCAGATCGTCATGGACAAGCGAATAGGTGTGCAGCATTTCCAGTGCTGCCGCTAGATCTTCAATGCCCGCCGGAAGGGTGCCGCGGGCAGAGAAGATCCGCGCCGACTCCATGCACAATACCGGACGCAGCCGTTTGCCGCCTGCGAACGTGCTATGACGCATCGCCCGATGGATCGAAGAGGGAAGCACGTCGGCAGCGGGTAGCAGGCGTTCCAGTGCGCGATCAGTCAACTCCGCGCCGGAGTGCAATATCGTTTGAACATCGGGAGGCATTGTTTCTATCCTACCGAAGGTTGCGCCCGGAGAGTAGTCCCGACAAACCGCGAGTGGCAGCACCCGCCAAGGCACTTCTACGGAACCAGCGTCAAAGTGTGCTTTGCCGCCGCAGCCACAGCGCCGTCGCTGAATGGCAGCACAAATGTTTTCCCCGCATACCAATACGGCCACTGGTCCATATAATTCGGGCTCAGGGGATCTCCGGATTGCCCAATCACCAGATTCAATGTGGATTTGTCCAGGTCCGACAGGTCCACCGTCAGCCGCTCCGACGGACCAAAAATCCGCGACACCTGCTTCACCGTGGTCCCATCGCCCGACTGCGGCTGCACCCCGGTGCCCGTCCATCCTCGCATCCACGGAATGCCGCCATACAGCGGATGTTCCACTTCCACCGGATGCACCTTGCCGTAATGCCACTGCTTCAGGTCCAGCGGCGCATGCAGGGCCGACATTCCGCTGTCCACGGCCGCCGCCAGAAACTCATTCCAGTTGCTGTACTTCGTCGGAAGCCAGCGTCGCGATTGTCCGGTGACAATCTGCTCCTGCACAAAGGAGGAAGATGCCCACTGATACAGCTTCCAATCGTCTCCCAACCGTGGTTTCAAAATCATCGGCCATAACGCATCACGCGTCGCGTCCACGATTGTCGCCGCCACCGACGGAATCGTCACGTTCCCGTCCCATGTGCGCATCAGGTCCGCCGCCTCTCGCAATCTATGGCTCGGATGGGCCGCATGGTCGATGGCGTAGGTAAATCGCTGCGCCAGTTCCTGGTCCAGCGTGGAGTAGACATCGTTCTGCAGCGCCAGCATGTCGGCGGCGGACAGTTTCGGTTTGCTGGCCAGCACTTTCCAGATGCGCTCGTTGCGATACGGCGGTCCCCAGTCGAGCGTCACCGGGAACGCATATCCATCCGGGGTTATACGGGAGTTGGCCGTCGCCAGAATTCCGCCCGGTGGGTTGTACACCGACGGCAACTGATCAAAGGGTATATATCCCTGCCACTCATGATTCGCATCGGTGATGGGAACGCCCATCAACCCATGCGGTCGCATTGGAATTTTTCCTGCCGCCTGGTAGCCAATGTCACCCTGGGCGTCGGCGTACACCACATTCTCCGGCGGGCCGCCAAAGTCGGCCAGCGCGGCCCGAAACTGCTCCCAGGTATGGGCGCTATCCAGCTGATAAAACGGCAGTGTGACCGTCGCAGGATCGTAGAGAGTCCACCGCAGCGCCAGCGTCCGCTTTTCATGCCGCAGCAGCGGAGTGATCACCGGCCCATGATCCGTTCGCAGCACATCCAGCGTTACATCGCGACCGCCGCGCACATGAATCACTTCACGATTCTTTTGAAACGGCTGCCAACCCTGCGCGGTTTTATACACGTTGCCGTTCGTCTGCTCGACATACACATCCTGCAAATCGGCATACATCAGCGTGAAGCCCCAGGCGATGCTCGAATTGTGCCCCGCGATCACGAAGGGAACTCCCGGCAGCGTCAGCCCGGCAACGTTCAAGTCGCCCGCCGTCAATTGCGCCTCGTACCAGGTGTCTGGAATCGTGTGGTCCAGATGCATATCGTTTGACAGCAGCGGCTTGCCGGTGATGCTGTGCGCTCCGGAAACCACCCAGTTGTTGGAACCGGGCGCGCAATCCTTGCAGTCCGGGACTCGTATCGACGGCAGTAATCGTTGCAACCGCCGAAGGTCTTCCACGCTCGGCCGCACGCTTGTCTGCGAGGAGTCCAGCGGAATCTGCGGAATCACCTGCGGCGCGGTAATGTCCGGAGTTGTCGAGATGGGCGGATGATCCCGCCAGGAGCCGACCGGATACAAATCTTCGACCAGAGTGGGCCAGCGCAGGCGCGCCTCGATTTTTTCTCGCGCCAGCTTGGTCGGGAAGTCCACGCTCAGCGTCTGTGCCAGGTTCAGCGCCACCAGCACGGAGTCGCGCGGCGTCCATGGCGCCGGACGATAATGCAGCAGGCGAAACTCTGCCGGAAGATGATCCTGCGTCTCCGCTATGTATCCATTTACCCCGCGCGCATAGTCCTCAAGATCATGCTTGTCCGCCGGATCCATGGCGGCCAGCGCGGTATCTGCCGCATGGCCGATCTCGAGAATCCGCTGGACGCGATCATGCGCGATCGCTCGGGGTCCAAGAATCTCCGCAAGATTTCCTGAGGCGAAACGCCGCAGCATATCCAGTTGCCACAGTCGATCCTGCGCGGTCACGTATCCCTGCGCCACGAGGAGATCGTCCATGTTTGCTGCTGTGATGTGCGGTACCCCATGGGCATCCCGTTGTACGGTCACGGGATGCGACAAACTTGTCACATGCAGGGTGCCATCCACTTGGGGCAGGGAAGTCCGCATGGCATGTCGCAGCCATACTGTCCCTCCCCAGCAAACCAGAACGACGGCGGCTACCACGAACAGCATGGCAGTCAACAACCATCGGGCACGAAGCACGGGGGAATTGAGTTTTTGGATCGACCGCGGGCGGAATGCTGGCATTCGTGTTTTAGTCTAGAGCAATTCCGCTGCGGAGGTATCTCTCGAGCTTATCGACGACCCAGCCAATGCCATGGCGGAGGTGTCGAACTCGGCGTAGTTGTCCAGGTGATTCTTGATAATCAGGTAGCACTCGCAGCTGGCTTGCTCCAGACCGGCATGGTCGATGATGTGAATTCCCCCGCGGGTGTATTGAATCAGGCCGCTATTCTTCAGTGCTGCCGCCGCCGCAGACACTGTTGGACGGGTGCCCCCCAGCATATCCGCGAGAAACTCATGCGACATTTTGAAGCGACGGCTATGCGCTCGGTCCGCACAGATCAGCAGCCAGCGGGCAAGCCGCTGTTCCATATTATGCTTTGCATGGCAGCCTGCGGATTGAATGGCCTGAACCAGTTGTGTCTGCACGTAGCGCAGGGCAAGGCGTTGAAAGTCTCCGCCGCGGTCGAACTCTTTCCTTGCGATTTCGACGTCGCACGTATATCCGTGCCCGGCGATCTGTGTGTACACCCGGTTCAGACTCCGTTTGGTGCCCATGAGTGCGGAGACCCCGATGACCGATTCGTAACCGAACATGCCGACTTCGACCTGGGAACCGTCCGCAAAGGTCGTTGTCATGGAGGCCATGCCCTCTTCAACGAAGTAGAGATGGTCGATTGGCTTGCCCGGATATTCGATTTCATGCTTTAGTTCGAATTCAACGGGCTGCAAGCAGAGTCGGCTCCGGATCTCAGTCCCCAGACTTCGCAATAGAGTGTTCTGAAATTGCTCCATCAGATCCTTGCTTTCTGGGGGCCGTTCTTTCAGTATCCGCCCGGCAACGCCAGAAAATGCAACGGAACGCGAGGTTTTGTCGGATAACATACATAGGCTGCCCTCGTGACCAAGGTAACATCAAGAAGCAGTTCCCATTGCTTCTCCCCGTCAGGGTGCGGCCATGGTCCGAATCTCCGAAATTGCATGAGCGAGATCTACTTGCGTAGGGTCGGGAGTTACGGTGCTGAATCGCGAGAAACCTCTCATTTTCGTCGTCGATGATGAAGAAATAATTTCCTCCACCATCGTTGCGATCCTGCGCCTTCAGGGCATGGATGCAATCCCCTTCACCAACTCTTCTGAAGCCCTGGAAAGCTCTCGCTCCGTGTCGCCGGATTTGTTAATTTCCGATGTCATCATGCCCATGCTCTCCGGAACTGAACTGGCGCTCCAAATCCAGGCAAGCCATCCTGGATGCCGAGTCCTGTTGTTTAGCGGCGAATGGGACAATGCGGAAGCGGAGATTGCCGCGTATGAGGGCGGACTGGTGTATCAGATCCTTCCAAAACCGGTTCATCCCAAAGATCTGCTCAGAAAAGTCCGCGAGATGTTGGCGGCCGCTCCACCGGTGCCCGCAAGCGGGGAAGATCGCGCTCGTCTCCGCACGGCCGAAAACATGAAAGAAACCATCGCAGCCGTACAGGCCAACATGGAGATGTCCACGGCACGCAAGCGATCCGCGCGGAGACGGGCTGCACATCACAGCCAGAAATAAAATCGCGGCCGTCAGCATGCGATGGCGATTTGAATCGTGCCTCTGTTTCGGTGACTACTTCGAGGCCAGGATTTCCAGCTTGTGCACTTCCGGTGTGCTCGAGAACAATTCCGGAGCTTTGGCGAATAAGGCTTCCGCCACCTTCCCGGAAAGGTGGGCCTGCCTTCCAGATTCATCCTGAAACGTGTCGAAAATGCCGAACGTCCGGGTGCCGGGATGCCGAATAGCAAACCAGGAAACGGTTCCCGCTTCTGCATTTACCAGCGGCAATGCACCGCGAAGGAATTGATCCACCTCTTCTTCTTTGCCGGGCTTAGCTTCAAGATTTGCGTAAAGGCCTAACTTCTCCATGTGTCGCCCCTTCCGGATTGGATGCGCCGCCAGGCCCTTTCGATTGACGCACCCCCGGCGACTCTGCGAGACTCACGTCCATGCGATACAGCGTGAAGGTGGAATATGCCCATGCACGCAAAATGCGGGAACGGAATACGCGCGTCTATCGGCTGGCCCACTGGCCCATCTGGATCTGGGTCTTCTTTCTGGCGCCAGGACCGCTGACCTTTACCCTTTTTGCGCATGGGTTTGGACTCGGCAATCTTGCCTGGCTGCTGGCCGTGCTGGTGGGAACGGGAATCGCCGCGGTGCGCGGAAAACTCCCTGGGTCGGAGCCGCGCCCCTACATCCTGCGCTTCGATGAAGACAAGCCCAACCCGCTCTACCGGCGGGTTTGCTACACCTTTGCCTGGAATGCTGTCTTGTGCTTCGCACTGCTGAATCTTAGCGGCCTGATTGTTGCAGCGGTGGCTGGCAGGTGGTATATGCAGCAGATCTACCGTCATGCTTATTTGCCGCTCTGCGCAACCATTCTGCTGCTCGGTGCGATCGGCAAGCTGCCTCGCGTCGGTCCCTCCACCTGCGGCGAAGGGTCAGAGCGACGGTACTTTTACGGTTCCGTCTGGGCTGTCACCGTGGCACAAACGTTGCTGCTGGTGCTGTGGAAAACTCTTCCCCAGACGCAAGTTACCAGCGTGTTGAAGTTGAGCGTTTTCGTTGGCGCACTTTTCCTGATGGGGGTGGCCTCCTATCGCGGCATTCTACCTCGCACGCGTCCCATTCTCGCTGGGGAGTCCATGGTCGCTGACTGATTTGAATCGGAGAAAAAAATAGTTGCTCAGGCAACCAATGTGGACAATATGGTTGCTAAGGCAACTATGTTGTGGACGGCTGAAATCAGGCCCAGAAATCATTCGTCCGACGACATCCAAATCTCATTTTTTTACGAGCTGGATGCCCCGATTCGGCTGAGTGGTCCACACCAGGATCGCTGCCAGCAAAATAATGAGCCCTGCCCACACGCTGCCTTCGGGACCGGTGGCGCCTCCGCTGAGAAGCGTTGCGCCGTGGGCATGCGCTTCCATCAGGCGGCCTGCGGAAACGCCGCCGCTGTCAGGCGTTCCGTAGAAGTACGACTCCGCCCAGTCCCACGACATATGGAATCCAATGGCCCACCACAGATGACCGAGCCGCCACAGGCTCAGCGAAAACACCAGTGCGATCAGCG
>JAJYSL010000532.1 GCA_021793595.1 Acidobacteriota bacterium | reverse complement strand
ACTTAGAAACAGAGTGATTGGAATCAACACATGTCTGCGCAGGATATGTGAGAGCGAGCTATTTGGAGCCGTCTCTGGCGGCGATAGTTTCAGCGATCTCTATGGTCTGTCGCGTTTTTTTTATGTGACACTGCCGTCGATTCTGGTGCTGATTCTGGGGCGTCCTCTTGTGCTGCTACCACAGACGTATGGCCCGTTCCGTTCCTCACTGGCTTCGAAGGTCGCGTTGTGGATTGTGCGGAGGTCGAGCCGAGTATTCTGTCGCGACTATCGTTCTTTGCCCGCGTTTCTGGATCAGGTTGGAGCAGGACGGGATGCCATTCGGAGAGAATTCTGTTATGACATGGCCTTTGGTATCGACGCGCTGCCTCCAGGCAGGATTGAGATTGAGGGGCTGACTCTGGACAAGGAGCGATCGCCCGATCTTGTCGGTTTAAACGTGAGTGGTCTTCTCTATAAAGGAGGGTACAGCGAAAACAATCAGTTTGGCCTGCGGAGTAACTATCGCGAGATGATTGCCGCACTGATTGAGCGATTGGTTGCAAATGGCGCGCGGGTGTTACTGGTTCCTCATGTCTTTGCCGAAAGTGGGTCAGAGGCTGAAAGTGATTCGGTGGCCTGCGAGGAATTGTACTCGCAACTAGCCCCCTCCTATCCCGGGAAACTAGGAGTTCTGCGGGGCATTTACACACCGCATGAGATGCGATACATCACCGGATTTTGTTCCTTTTTTCTTGGTTCGCGCATGCACGCCTGCATCGGGGCATTGTCTTTGTGTGTTCCTGCAGTCGGTCTTGCTTATAGCGACAAGTTCCTGGCGGTGTTGGAGACAGTGGGCATTCCGTCGCTGGCAATGGATATCCGGTTTGTCCCTGCGGAGGATCTGATGAGAGCGATCGATGAAGCCTGGGCCAGTCGTGCCACGCTCTCCAGACAACTGGAAGAGACCATTCCTCAGATCAGAAATACGGTCCATCGCCTTTTTCAGATGGAGGATGTAACGAGCAAGGATGGCACAGGAAGTTCGTTCCCGTGCAGTGAGCTGACAGCGCGATGAAGTGCATCGCCAACTTGTCGGCTGGATCGTTCTGGCTCCGACAACTCAAGAAAAACGATGAAAGTCGCGGATAAGTTGTGAAGCCAGTCTGCGAAGAGTCCGATGGAATTTTTGCGGACGATATGCTATCGACAATCCGGCGGTCAATTCCTGCCGGAGATAAGAGTACGAAATGACCATTCATACAATCGACCCCATGACCGATCCGCGCTGGGATACGCTGGTGGGGAAACATCCGAAGGCTTCTGTCTTTCATGCAGCAACATGGCTTAGATCCATTCGAGATACCTATGGTCACGAGAGCCTCGCGCTGACTACCTGCTCACCGAATGAGTCACTGACGAGCGCGTTGGTGCTCTGCCGAGTGAAGAGTTGGATAACGGGAAATCGTATAGTCTCACTTCCATTCGCCGATCATTGCGACCCGCTGACTTCGTCCGAAGAGGAGACTGCAAACTATCTCCATAGCCTGGCGCAATACTCAGAAGAAAAGGGCTACAAGTATGTGGAACTGCGGCCGACGACAGCGCTTTCCGGGGACCTGATGGCACAAGATTCCTTCTCCGGTTGCGCTGGCTATGCATTCCATACGCTTGATCTTGAACCCGCGATCGACGAGTTATGGCGCGGCCTTCATCATAGCTGCATCCGGAGAAAGGTGCAGCGGGCGAGACGTGAGTCGCTGGTGACTGAGTGGGGGCGCAATGAGCGACTTCTGGGGATGTTCTATCAGCTGATGGTGGAGACCCGTAGGCGGCATCAGTTACCTCCTCAGCCAATTCACTGGTTTCGGAGTCTGATTCGAAATTATGGCGATGACGCTGTGCTGTGGGTAGCTTCCAGGGAGGAGCGTCCTGTGGCTGCCATCCTCACGATCGCCGGCTCGCAGGCTGTTGTCTATAAGTATGGTTGCTCAAGTGCGCAGGATCATAACCTGGGCGGAATGCCCTTGCTTTTCTGGCATGCGATCGAGTATGCAAAGGCAAGAGGGGCGAGGATATTTGACTTTGGACGCTCCGATCTTGACAATCCTGGGTTGATTGCGTTCAAGGGGCATTGGGGAACGAAATACTCCACGCTTACCTATTATAGGAACGGACAGAGATCAATGGTTCCGGAACACGATTCGAAGCGCTTGCGCATGGCGAGACACCTGTTTGCGCGATTTCCGGAGTCGTGCCTGGTTGCAGCCGGCAGGATTCTTTACAAACACATGGGTTGAAGAGTCATTCCACCACGCCTCACCTGAGTGTCCTATGAATAAAATTCTTGAAAATCATTTCCGTATTCCAGCAGGTATGGTCGAAATCAAAGGCCCCCAGTCCTTCACCGCGGAGAGTGGATTTTTCCGGTTTGGTCCGTTGACCCACTGTTATGGCAGAAGGTGGACGGAATGTGCGAAGAAGAGCGAGCTATCGCACGATTCTGCAAGCTCTGTGCGCAGTAAGGGTGGCGTGTGCTTCCTGCCATTCGACCTCCAGGAGATTGTTGATGGTCTTCGTTACGAGCGCTACATCTCTGGGGAGGCAAATCAGCGGGTTGGTTCTCTGGCGCGAGCGGTATATTACGCAATCCGGCCACTGCTTCCGGTTGGCTTGCGCCGGTATGCGCAACGGCGTGCGCTGAGGGGATGGAATCATCCAGGCTTTCCCGTCTGGCCGGTGGATCGTACTGTGGACTTGCTTCTGGAGCAGGTTTTGTTGCTTGCGATGGAAGCAAGGGGTTTACAGGAAATCCCATTCATCTGGTTCTGGCCGGACGGAAGTACGGGTTGCATCACGATGACACACGACGTGGAGACGAAAGCCGGATTAAGGTTTTGCGAAGAATTGATGCAGATGAATGAGCGATACAGGGTTCCAGCATCGTTTCAGCTCATTCCGGGAGCCAGATATTGTGCGACTTTGGACGATGTAGCGGGCATTCGCGGTCGGGGCTTTGAAGTCAATGTTCACGATTGGAAACATGATGGCGCGATGTTTTCCAGTCGGCAGGCATTTCT
>JAJYSL010000084.1 GCA_021793595.1 Acidobacteriota bacterium | reverse complement strand
GTCTTCCATACTTCCATGCATTGATCTTGCAACCACAGTCCATTGACGTTGCGCAGAAAACAGATTGTTCCGCCAATACCACCCTCATTTGTAAAGTTCAATCGCGCGGATTCAGGCCCTGCGCAGGGCTGATCCAGCAAGGTGCCGACCAGCGACCAGGTGCCGGAGCTGATGTAGGCCCAATCATTCCCTTGTGCGTGAATGCCCGCGATAGCCGACGCTGTGTCGTGGCAGGCAGGCGCGATCAGCATCGTGTTCCGCAGAGCAGGTAACTCTGTCAGTGGTCCCTGCAGACGGCCAACGATGGAACCGGGCGCGACAATCTCAGGAGCGGCGGAGATGTCCAGGCCAGCCGCATCGAAAATTTCCTGCGACCACTGTTGTTTGCCGAGCGAGGCCAACGACGTGTGGGTGGCGTTGGTGTATTCCGCAACCGGTTTCGCACCCCAGCGATACAGCAGGTATTCGGGCAAATTAAGCCACGGAAGATGGGCTGGAACTCCAGCAATTCCATCCGCATACAACTGGTACAGAGTGTTTATAGGGAGGATCTGGATGCCGGTCAGCGTATAGAGTCGGGCGGCGGGGATTTTTGAGTGGAGCGCCTCCATCGCTGGTCCTGTACGTGTGTCGCGATAGCAAAATGGATCGCCGATCGGCGTCAGACGCGTAGGGTCTGCGGATGCGACGGCAAAGGTGCCGTCCAGTCGAACATAATCCACCGCCCACCCGGTGACGCCGACCGCTGCTACACCTTCTGTCGCGACGGCGGCGCAACGACGCATACCTTCATCTGCGGCAGAGCAGAGCAAAGAAAGATTCCATTTCAGATGTCCCGCGCTTGCTACCGGAGCATTTGCTACGCGATGAAGCAGCTGAATTCTCGGGCCTTCCGGAAGCCAACGGAGTAACGACACACGGCAGCTTTGCGCGCCTAAATCAACCGCTACGATCGCCCGCCGATCCGCTGGAATCTTCACCGCAAAAAGGCCTCAGCCAGGCCACCATCGACAGGAACAATGTGTCCGGTGGTGCACCTCGCTTCTGGGCCAGCCAGGAACAGGATCGCTCGCGCGCAGTCGACCGGATCGATTGGCTGATGTGTCAAGGTTCGCTGCGCATAAAACTCTGCCAGCAGATTGCGGAGCTCGTCATCGCTCGCAGATGAGTCAAAACCGATGTTGTACTTCTTCAGGGATACCATGACGCGCTCGCGTGGAAACATGGTGGATCCGCGGATAACAGTTGCGGGGCTGATACCGTTGACACGAACCAACGGCGCGAGCGAGACGGCCAGCTCGCGAACCAGGTGGCTCACGGCGGCCTTGCTCACGTCATAGGCCTCGCTTCCGCGTTTCGCGACTACCGCATTTGCCGAACTCGTGAGCACGATACTGGCATCCAGGCCCTGTTGACGGAAAATGCGTGCCGCTTGCTCGGCGAGAAAATAGTTGGCGGTCACGTTGATTTCCAGGGTCTTTCCCCATTGCGTTTGGGAGGTTGTGTTGTCCGCCGACGCGGGGAAAAGAGCAGCCGTGTTGATCAGGAGATCGAGACCTCCGCAATGTGCAATGACGGAACGCAGCGCGTTTCGAATAGAAGCTTCCTGCGTGATGTCGATTTCGATTGCGTGTGCAGCGTCGCGACCGTAGCGCTTTCGAAGTTCCGCAACAACATCCTCGGCAGCAGGCACATTGCGATCTGCGACGGCAACCGTGGCACCGCTGGCCGCAGCCAAAAACGCGGCCTTCCGACCGATACCGCTGCCGCCACCCACGATCATGGCGACGCGGCGGCTGAGAGGTTTCTCTGGAGGCTGTCGGCGAAGTTTAGCCTCTTCGAGAGCCCAGTACTCGATGCGGAAAGCCTCTGCGATCGGCAGCGCAACGTAGTTGGAGTAGCTTTCAAACGCCGACGATGGCGCTGCCGGCCCGGCTTGCGGATATTCCGCGATATTTCTCTTTTTCGCATTTGCGTCGGCCAGTGCGGAAGCCCCTTCCATCACGTGGATGGCATTCACATAGAACTCGGAGGCGAGGCGGGCTTCGGCCCGACTCTTAGCGAAACTGAACATGCCGATACCGGGGATTAAGACGATTGCCGGATTGGCAGGACGCATCGCCGGTGAGTCAGACAGGGCGTGCGCTTGATAGTACGCTGCATAATCCCGACGATATTTCTCCAAAGCAGAGTCAAAGGCAGCATGCAGCTGGGATACGTCCTGGGACGGGTTCCAGGATACAAAAAGGGGACGGACTTTGGTGCGAATGAAATGATCTGGACAGCTGGTACCGAGTCCCGCAAGCGTCTCCGCTTCTTTTGAATTTACAAATTGCAAGACTTCGGGAAGCGCGGAATAGTTGCCGATGACTCGCTGAGGATTCGATAGGTGGCCACGCAGGAAGGGCAACAAATCGATGGCGATGGTCTCATGCTTTGGATGCGATGAATAGAGTGGGCCGCCAAAAAGCTTATTTCCGCAGGCATCAACATGCTCTTGCACAAATTGGCCCAGCTGGTCGATCAGCTCGAGGGTATTCAGATAGCAGGATTCCGAAGTTTCTCCCCAGGAAAACAATCCGTGGCCACCGAGGACGATCCCGTCGCAGTTTGGATTGGCCTCGACGGCGCGTTTGAGCATCAATCCGAGTTCAAAACCCGGTCGTTGCCAGGGTAGCCAAACCAGCTGGTGGTTGAAACGCCGGTTGAATTGCTGCATTCGCTCTTCGCCGTTGGCGGCGGCCGCCAGAGCGATTCCCCAATCGGGATGCAAATGGTCAATATGCCGTGCAGGGAGGAAGGCGTGGAGAGGAGTATCAATCGATGCGGCGACAGTATTCTGGCCAAACGCGCAGAGCGGGTAGAACGCGACCATGTCGTCTTCGTGCTCAACACCGCGATAGATTTCGGCAAGCTCGCAGAATTTGTCGAGATAAAGAGTTGCGAAGCCTTGGATTGAAATGGTGCCGAGATCGCCGCCGCTGCCTTTTACCCAAAGGACTCGCGTGGGCTTGCCGTTGAGCGGGTCTGGCTGAGTGATCTTGGCACTGGTATTTCCGCCACCATAATTGGTGATGCGCAAATCTGAGCCGAGCAGGTTGGAGCGGTAGCGCAGGAGTTCAGGTTCAGTCAGTGTTGCCGCAAGTTTCTTGTCCCAGCGGTTTTCCAGGCAGCGAGTCGGCATTGTACCCCTTCTAGCGGTTACGGACGAGGAAGTTCTCATTCCCGGCCCAAATAAGAATTGAAACGGATTCGCCGGATCTTCAGGGGATGCATTGCACGCCTAAATCCGGGAACCGGCAACGGACTGCAGACCTCCAAGGCTGCAGAATATCTGTTTCGGATTACGCGCCGCTGGCTCCAGCTCTCATGATCATACAATAGGGCAACTATTTCAGATATGAAACAGCCCGATTTATTTCCTCGGTTTTGCGATTTCCGGCAGGGACTGCGGTCGTTCGACTACTTTATGTTCAACGTAGTTGTAGGGTGGAACGTTTCGGCCGGCCAACATGGAAAGTCCCAGCTGGATCAAACTTGCGCCATAGGTGTCCGCTTCATGCGAGACAGAACCAATCAGCGGGCTTTGCGGGGACGCAATCTCTTCCAGCACCTCTTCAATACAGTCCTGCCCAACTACGGCGACATGGCGCTCTCGCTTCAGGGCACGAGCTGCCTGGACAGCTCCAAGGGCACTGGCGTCGGTCGCAGCCGCAATTAGGATGCCCCGATCCTTGGGGTGGCGATGCAGAAAGTCCAAAACCAGATGATAGCTCACGTCTTGCAACCCACGGCCATCCATGCGAACGAAGGCTTCGACGGGAATCCCCGTTAGATTTGCGCGCACACCTTCAAATGCTCCCGTGATGCGGCTCTGCACCAGCGGGCCCGCTTCTGCAAGATCGAGGCCAAGAATCCAGCTCGGCTTGCCGGCACAGTTCTGCTGTGCGTGACGGGCGAGCAATTGCCCCGCCTCGAATCCGACTCGAAAATTATCGACTCCGAAAAACACCGCGTGGGGATGCGGGATATCGACCGCAATCAATGGAATGCCGGCGCCTGCAATCTTGTCTCCAATAATGGCGGCGACGTCCTGGTCTACTTGAAATTCAATGACCAGATCGACTCCCTGACGGACGAATTCATCTGCATTACCTACAGCAATTGTTGGGTCGTACTTATTGTCGAGAATCAAAAGATCGATGCCGGTATCGGCCGCCGCAGACTGCAAGCTCTTGGTAACCGCCTGCGAAAAAGCCAGCTCAGCGGATTGGCATCCGAAGCCGAATACCTTCTTTGTGGGGCTGCTGATCGGTCGGTAGAGCCCGTCCTGCGACTGCGCGATGTAACCCCGGTGCGTCAAGGTTTTCAGAATGCGATACACCGTAGTTTTTGAGATGTTCGTCCGCTGATGCATAGTTTCCAGCGACATCGGCTTGCCTTCGCGTTGGAGAATCTCCAGCACGTCGAGCGCTTTCGATAAAACCGGGATCAGATAGAGTCGCTTGGGCGATGTTTTAGCCAACCGTGTTTCCTAACAAGAGAGTTTTTTTAAATTTACAACGATGTTCTCGACAAAAGCGCTAACGGGGATCGCTTCCATGTGAGATATCAACCAAAATCACGCAGTCCAATACTCGCGGCCCATGCACACCCTGTATGCGTGTCATCTCGATATCAGCAGTTGCGGATGGGCCAGAGATCAAAGTGATGGGCTGCAGGCGATGCGGTCCAAGCGCACTGAATCCCTCCGGCACAGTTTCGACAATCGTGGATGCACGGACGATGCAAAGATGGTAGTCCGGAAGCAGCGTAAGAGCCCGGCGGCTGCCGTTGGAACTGTGACACAAGGCGAGGGTCCCGGTGGCGGCAATCGCGACGGTGCATCCCGTCAGCACGCCATCGCAGGTCTCAATTTCGGAATGCGAGAATCCACTGTCGTAGATAAACTTCGTACCGTCGTGCGGCAACCAGTTCGCGTCGACATCGGATGAGACAAGAATTTTCTGTTTGCTTCGAGACCGCAAGATGTCGGCGACCTGGGACGCGACGTCAACCGACTGGCAACGATACACCCCTGCACCGTAATCCATCAATCGCTCAGTAAGCAGTTGGACGCGACCGGTGTCTGCAAGAGAACCGCTTCGCCGGTAGGTCCGAGGAATGGTTCGCCATAACTCCTCCGGTGTAGTGTTACGATCCGCGCCGAAAATGCCTCGGTTTGCGGAGCGAATGCGTGCGAGAATCTCTGACCGCGCGCTACTGGGGTCCTGCATCGGGATGTTATTCATGACTTGCCTCGGAGCGGCTTGGCGTTGATGTTAATTGGCGATGCCGAGCCCGAAACCACTCGCGGAAACTTTGTGTGGGGAGTGGACGCAGATCTCGAGTCCGCGTCCATCCGCCGAGCACACTCGGCAGCCGCTCGATCCAGCCGCTGCGACGAATCCAAGGCCGTTGTGCGATTCGGCCAAGGCGTTGCGCCAAGCTGAAGCGCGTTGAGTTGGAAAATATCCATTGCATGACACGCATTATGACGGCTTCCGGATGAAGAGCCCGCAATGCTTTGGGTCTGCCAGTGACAACGCGGCCGCGGAGATGAATCAGAATTTCGGGGATGTTGATTTTGACCGGGCAGACTTCATAACAAGCGCCGCAAAGGCTGGAAGCGTAGGGAAGCGATTGGCCGCGTTCCATCATTGCGAGCTGCGGCGTCAAAATTGCGCCGATGGGACCGGCATAGACCGATCCATACGCATGGCCGCCGGTTTGTCGATATACGGGACACGCATTCTGGCAGGCGCCACAACGAATGCAGTGCAGGGTCTCGCGAGCTTCCGGGTCGCGCAGAACTTCTGTTCTGCGATTATCGAGCAGCACAATGTGAAACTCTTCCGGACCGTCGCCAGGATGAACACCCGTCCACACCGAGTTGTATGGATTCATTCGCTCGCCGGTTGCGGACCTGGGCAGCAACTGCAGCATGACCTCAAGATCCTGGAAGCGAGGAATGATTTTGTCGACGCCTGCAACGGAGATGAGTTTCCTGGGCAGCGTCAGGCACATCCGTCCGTTGCCTTCGGATTCCACAATGCAAATGCCGCCAGTTTCTGCGATCAGGAAGTTCGCGCCGCTGATGGCAACCGGAGTGGAAAGAAATTGTCGTCGCAAATGCAGGCGTGCGGCCTCCGCCAAATCCTCGGGTCGTTCGCCGAGGTCGGGAAGGTTCATGGTGCGAGAGAACAATTCGCGCACCTGGCCGCGATTCTTGTGCAGGGCTGGCACAACAATGTGGGACGGCTTATCGTGCCCTAGTTGCACGATCAATTCTGCCAGGTCGGTCTCGACTGGGTTGATGCCGGAGGCTTCCAGCGCACGGTTCAGGCCGGTTTCTTCCGTCGTCATGCTTTTGATCTTGATAACCCGGCCGGTTGAATTCTGCGCCAGCGGAACCACGATGCGATTGGCCTCGGCTGCATCGCGGGCCCAGTGCACGTGGCCCCCAGCCGCAGTGCAGCGTTCTTCAAACTGTTCGAGGTAAAAGTCGAGGTACTCGAGGGAATGCGTGCGGATCCTTTGTCCCGCATCGCGGAGCGCTTGCCAGTCAGGCATTTCGCCAACAACGCGCGCCCTTTTTCCTTGGATGATGCTGGTGGCGTGTCGAACATTGTTGCGCAATTGCGTGTCTTGCAGCAATGGAAGCGCGGCGGTTGGAAAATCCGGCGAGCGGGAATCCTTGAAGTCATGCGTGGGCAAAGTCGACATTATCGTTCGCCATTCGATTGAACGCGCGAGTCGCCATCACTGGCGAGAATCGCCGCGATGTGTTCCGTGCGCATATTGGCGCGCTGGCGATGCAGCGCGCCGCCAATATGCATCAGGCAGGAGTTGTCACAGGCAGTGCAGATCTCGGCCTGCGTCTTCTGGATGTATTGCAGCTTTTCCTGGAGCATCGCTCCCGAAACGTCAGGATTCTTAATGGAGAACGTACCACCGAAGCCACAACACAAATCCCCAGCTTCCATCGGAATCAATTCCAGCCCGCGCACATTGCGCAACAGGCGAATTGGAACGTCGCCGAGGTGCAGGTTGCGCAGCGAATGACAGCTGGAGTGATATGTGACGCGGTGCGGATAGACAGCACCGACATCCTCGACCCCAAGGCGATGCACGAGCAATTCCGTGAACTCGTACACGCGCGGTAGCAAGGCGGCCACGTCGGATTGAAGTGTTTTGTCGGCCGAAGCAAGGGCGATTTTTTCATAATGCTCCCGCATCATGGTGACACAGGAGGAGGACGGAACGCAGATCACCTCGCTGTCGCGAAACACATCGACGAATCGGCGCACCAATGGCAGTGTTTCTGGCTGATAGCCCGTGTTGTAATGCATTTGTCCGCAGCAGGTCTGCGCGTACGGAAAATCAATCGTGTGGCCGAGTCGCTCCAGAACCCGTACCACTGCGATGCCTACCTCTGGAAACAGCGTGTCGTTGTAGCACGTGATAAAGAGAGAAATTCGCATTGGAGAATTCAATTCAAATAGCAGAGCTGTGGTGCGATGGAATCCATCTTACCGCAGTTTCACACGTGCGTCTTTCAATACAAAAATAGTGTTTAGTCAATCTTCGCACCGTCAATTTCACCCTGAGGCGGGGTGCGGCGTGCGCAAATCCCCTCGGGGAGACAAAGAACTAAATGTCAAGGACAACCGGTTTCGACGGACAGAGGATAATAGAAAGACATGAAATCGCCAAAAAGTCAGATGGAATCTTCGCCAAAAGAAGAGTTGGCAACACACGATCCAGCATCGGGAGGCAGCCGTCTTCTACGCGCGTGTTTGCGGCAGCCGGTCGATCAAACGCCGGTATGGTTTTTGCGGCAGGCTGGTCGCTACATGCCGGAGTACCAGGCCGTCCGCCGGGCGCATACCTTGATTGAGATTTGTAAACGACCCGAGTTGGCCGCCGAGGTGACGATTACAGCGGCAGAAAAACTTGGCGTCGATGCGGCGATTATTTTTGCAGACCTTTTGTTGCCGCTCGAGCCGATGGGCCTTGATTTCGAATTTCAGGCTGGCGAGGGTCCGAAAGTGTACCGCCCGCTTCGCAGTGCGGCCGCGATCAACGCGTTACGAACCGATCGCACCGCCGATCTGGGGTATGTCGCAGAGGCCATTCGCCAGGTGGTAGCGCACTTCGGCGACCGCGTGGGAATGATTGGATTCTGCGGCGCACCATTTACCCTCGCCAGTTACATGATTGAAGGCGGTGGTTCCCGGAACTACATTGAAACCAAGCGCCTGATGTACACGGATCCGTCCGCATGGCAGGCGCTGATGCAGAAGCTGACGACTGTGCTGGTCGAGTATTCGGCGCAACAAGTAAAAGCCGGCGCAGACGTCATCCAGATTTTCGACAGCTGGGCAGGGGCGCTATCGGTCACGGATTATAGGGAATATGTATTGCCGATCACGCAGTCTATGGTGCGGCAGGTGCAGGCCCATGGAGTGCCCGTGATTTATTTTGGCGTCGATACGGCGACCTTGCTTCCCAGCATGCGGGAAACCGGCGCGGATGTGATTGGGCTCGATTGGCGAATTCCCCTAGACGTGGGACGGCAAGCTGTCGGGCAGCACTGCGCGGTGCAGGGAAATCTTGATCCCATCGCGCTGTTCGCTCCCGAAGCAATCTTGCGTGCTCGCGTAGTAGAGGTATTGCGGCAGGCGGGAGGAAGTCCGGGACACATTTTTAACGTTGGCCATGGAATTGTGCCGACAACGCCGGTTGAAAATGTGCAGCGCGTGGTTCGCTGGGTACGCGAGATTTGCGCACAGATGAAAGATGAAGGCGTGGGCCAGTGGAAGGCCAACGCGTCGAGGTCAGTAGGATGACGCCAAACCGAGAGAATGCATCGGTTCCGTTTTCCGGGGAGCGAAAGGTTGCGGTGCTCCTGCTCGCCCACGGTTCGCCGGATACGGTCGAAGAGATACCTGAATATTTGAAGAATGTTGTGAGTGGGCGCGCGATGCCGCAGCATGTTGTGGAAGAAATCCAAAGCCGCTACGCGCAAATTGGAAAGAGCCCGTTGACCGAGTGGACGCTAAAGCAGGCGGAACTGCTACAGCAGAAAATTGGATTGCCTGTCTATGTTGGCATGCGCAATTGGAGACCCTATATAGGAGATACAGTGCGGCAGATGCGTGCGGACGGAGTAACCGACGCGGTAGCCATTTGCCTGGCGCCGCAAAACTCCCGCACCAGTGTGGGGTTGTATCGGCGAGCGGCGTACGCGGAAGCAGGAAATGGTTTTCGCTATCACTTCATCGATGCATGGGCAGATCATCCTCGACTAGCGGATGCTTTTGCCGATCGCTTGCGCCCGATCTGGCGAGAAGCGTGTATCTCGGTGGGGGAAAAGTTACCCGTGCTGTTTACCGCACACAGTGTGCCTTGTCGCACCATTCAGGTTGCGGGCGCCTCCACTCAACCGGGCCAATCGCATCTGCAGGCGCAATCAAGGGATGGCGAAAACTCCCCCGCATCAGTGTCCTCCGGACCTGTGCGGCCCACAGTCGAAGAGCGTTCCTATGCGCTTCCGCCCAGTGCATCTAGCGGTCCTGATCCGTATGCAATCGAGACGAAACATACTGCGGCGCTGGTTGCTGAACGGCTCCTGCCGGACGGGCTGACTTCGCGCGACTGGTATTTTGCGTTTCAAAGTCAGGGTATGTCCGGTGGTCCGTGGCTTGGTCCAACCGTTGAGGAGACGCTCGAAGGTCTCCATCGCGAAGGCCATCGCGGCGTGGTGTTGCAGCCGATTGGTTTCCTCTGCGATCACGTTGAAATTCTGTATGACATAGACATTGCGTTTCAGGCGACAGCACGCAAATTGGAATTGCAGCTGTTTCGGCCCGAGTCGCTGAATGACTCTCCATTGCTGATTGCCGCGCTGGCGGATCTGGCCTCTCAGGGCCTTTTGCAGTTGGGTGCGGCGACGTTCGAAGGTTCATCTGTCGTTTCGTCCAAGCAAAAATGAAGAGAATCGCCATCATTGGCGGCGGTATTGCGGGGCTCGCGGCTGCCTACGAACTTATCGTGCGGCAGCGCCTGGGCGCAGCCGTTGAATTTATTTTGTTTGAAGCGACGCCTCGACTAGGCGGCATTGTTGAAACCGTTCGGCGGGACGGATTTGTTATGGAATGCGGTCCCGACAGTTGGGCGACCGAAAAACCCTGGGCGCGCGAACTGGCGATTGGCTTGGGTCTTGAAAGAGAGTTGGTTCCTTCCAATGATGAGATGCGGAAGACGTATATTGCCGATGGCCACGTCCTGACTGCCATGCCGGACGGCATGCGCATGATGGTGCCGACGCGATGGGACAGTGTTCTGCATTCACCGCTGTTTAGCGAGCAGGCGAAGCTCGCGTATCTGGGCGAACCCAAACTGGCGGAACAATTGAAGGCCAACGCACTGGCCGAGGGCGATGGCAACCGCGATGAATCGGTTCGCGATTTTGTTGCGCGGCATTTTGGCGACGAAGTCGCGCATACGATCGCCGCCCCCCTGCTTGCCGGAATATTCGGCGGAGATATTGCAAAGTTGAGCGTGCGCGCTGTCATGCCGACGTTCGTTGCGCTGGAGCGAGAGTATGGCAGCCTCATCCTCGGATTGCAACAGCGGTTCCAAGCAGGGAAGGCATCCGCGCCCATTTTCACATCGTTGAAGAGCGGGTTGGGAGCGCTGATCGAAGGAATGGAATCTCTCATTCCGAAACGCAGCATGCAGCGGGATATTGTCGTCGAGGCGCTTGAACACCGCGAGGGGGTCTGGGGCGTTCATGGAGTCCGCAGCGGAGACGCGCATCCCATTGTGCAAAGCTTCGATGGGGTTTTGGTTGCCACTCCGGCAGCAACAACCGCGAGACTGTTGCATCCTCTCGATAGCCGCATCGGGCAGTTGTTGCCGCAGCAGTTCTCGTCCGCAATTGTCGTTTCCCTTGGATTTGCTGCGGACCAGGCGCGCTCGATGCGTATTCCTTCCGGATTCGGATTCCTGGTTCCGCAACACGAACCACACACCGACCCGGGTGGGGAGGTTGACGGCGAGCTCGCCCATGCATCTGGTGATCATGCTGCCCAACAAGCGCTGCTCGCATGTACTTTCCTCAGCCAGAAGTTCCCGCATACGGTTCCGGACGGAGCGATATTGCTTCGCGCGTTCTTCGGTGGGCCATGGGCTCCGAAACTCCTCGAGCAGGACGATGCTGCGTTGATCCGGCTTGCTCGAACGCAGTTGGAAGGCTACCTGGGAAAACTGCCGGCGCCCTCGGTCATGCTTGCTCGCCGCTGGCCAAACTCTCTCCCGCTCTATGCGGTAGGCCACGCAGATCGCATGGCGGAACTGGATTTTCGCGTAGGGAAGCTCCCGAATCTGCGGCTGATTGGCAACGCGTATAGAGGCGTTGGGCTGCCGGATCTAATCCGCTGCGGTAGGGTGGCTGCGCGGGAGATCGTGGCGGACTGAGATGCCGCGTTCATTACAATGTTTTTTGGTGAACCGGTGGCATGCGGTTCTCAACGGTTGCCTATGCTACTCGTACTTGAGCGATTCGACCGGATCCATTTGGGCAGCGCGTGTGGCAGGCAGCGTTCCAAAAAGAATTCCAACAAGCATTGCGGTCGATAATGAAATGATGACCGACCAAGGCGAAATGGGAATCATGTACGCGGGAAGGAAGAAGCGCACCGAGAGTGGGAGTGCCAGCCCCAGCAACGTGCCGACAATGCCGCCGCTAAGCGAAATCAGGATCGCTTCGGCAAGAAACTGAAGTTGGATTTCACGGTACGTGGCACCGACGGCCTTGCGGATCCCGATTTCACGTATGCGCGATCGCACTGTCGCCAGCATGATATTCATGATGCCGACTCCGCTGACAGCCAGCGTAATCGCAGAAACCAACAGCAAGACAAGCGTCATGATGTCCGCAATGTGTGCTGCTGTTTTCACCAAGGCTGTGAATTCGTTTACGTCGTATACCGATCCGGGGCGATGGCGAGACTGGATCACTTTCGCGATCCCGTCCCGCACCCGCGGCGTTTCGCCGAAACTACGAACGGAAAAAAACAACTGCTTCACTGCGTTGGTTCCGGTGAAATAACGCCCGACGGGGTAGGGAATCAGAATGGTCTGCTTTGCAATCTCCGACATTCCCCAGGAGTTGACCTTTTCTTTGAAGACACCGATGATGGTGAACGGAATGCCTCGGATGGTGAACGTTCGGTTGATGGCGCGATCGGCACTTCCGTACAGGTTCTCGGCGAAGGGAACCGTGACTACTGCCACTTTGGCGTGGCTAAGGTTGTCCTCCTGATCGAAAAAACGACCGTAGAGGACTACAAGATTTCGCACATCCTTGTATTGCGGCGAAACGCCCAGAATCAGGATGTCCTTCACTTTGCCATCTCCGAAGCTGATCGGAACATGCATCTCAAGCATCGGCGAAGACCAGATGATTCCGGGGACCTGCTGGTTGACCGCGGTCAGATCTTCATAAGTAAGGGAGTCGGGGTTCATACCGCCGCACTGACAGTCCGCAACAATCATGTTGGCGCCGATACCCTGGATGAGATTGATGGCGTACTGTCTGCCAGTCAGTCCAATGGTCGCGACCAGAATTACGGAAGCTGATCCCATCACCATGCCGAGGGCGGTCAGCGCAAAGCGCACTTTGTTGTTGCGAAAGCTATCGAACGCAAGAGACAGAATCTCGCTCAGCACCATAGTTTGTTTGGCGCTGGCCAGAGTGCGGGCAAAAGACGAGCTATGTGTGTTGGCAGCAGCCATAGGTGGATATACGTCACGTGCAGCTCTGGAGCAGCCGACAGTTTCGCTGCTCTTCAGGCACACCTCCAAGCATACCGCTTGACATTGGCTCGCCGACGATCCAGGGCTTGCTGGACTCCAAAAATAAAAATGAAACAGCACCCTTCCATGGGCTTCTCTGGGAGAATGTTAGAAATCTTGGATCGGATGTCATTGCAGTCGTGCGGCTTTGGTCCAGTCAGAGAAAACAAATTCAGAGAGAGGATTTCGTTTTCTGGCAGCGGTTTCTACGGCCTGGAGCGAGTCGGGAAGTGCGTCCCGGCGAGCATGGCTTAGATCAAACCCATACTTGCGCCAGTACTTACTGGGGAGGCGCACTATTCTGCCTGATGGCAGACGTGTCAATACGGGAGAAGACCGGAAATCAAAAAGGCTTGCAAGATGCATTGCGGGGGTTCGTTAACTCCGGCGGATCGATTGCAGATGACTGGCCCATATCCAAGGTGATCACTGTGGGGGATCGAGCCACCGAAACCTCTGTGTTAGCCGATTTCTACAGAAGGATGGGAGACGCGCCCTATGCTCCGATCGATCTAACGCCGCTGTGGAAACGGCTCGGAATCCACTCCGACAGGGGCAAGATTACGTCCGATGACAATGCTCCGCTGGCCCCTATACGCCAAGCGATCACCTCACCCGGCTGAAGGCCAATGACAGGCAAAAGTTCTTCCGCAGGATCCGTCCTTCGGGCACCACCGGCATCTCCAGTGGCCATCTCCCGCGGTTAAGCGGCTTGCAAGCGCAGGTTGCGCCCTCACTTTCAGGGCTGCCACGCGAGAGGGTTGAGTCGATCCCTGTTAAGTGTGCTGACCATGTTTGTTGCCGTCTGTGTCCTTTCCGTTGCAAGTGCGGATTCTTGGACGCTGAAATTGATCGATTCCGCATGCCTATCGCTTTTGTGTAGCTGCCATCCCCAAAAAAAGCTTGACACGGCAGACTGCGATCCTATTATTTTTTCACTTGACGATTGTTAGGTGCTAAATCACGCCATAGTGAATTTCTATGAGAAAGATTGAAAGCAGAATGAATTGACGGGTCAAGCTATTGTCAATGTTCGCTGTAGGATGTAGATAGGAGGATAGAAAATCGGAACGAGGAGCGTGCGATGGATACTCGGAGGTGGCAACATTTCACTGTCATGGCATTGATCGGGGATGGGATGATGGCGATTGTGCGGCCTCACCGGGACGCGCAAGCCTGGAGCGTGGGGCCGAAACCATGGCGCAGCTTGATGCGCTTTATGGGAAACCATCCAACCCTGACCCGGTGTATTGGAGTTGCGCAGGTGGTGGGTGGAATCATGTGGGCCAGCAGGGAAGAACGAATTCTCGAAAAGTAGAAATCGCGGCTCGTCGGGGGTCGCCGCTTGTCCTGAACGGCAGGAAGACGCGGCGAAACCGCTACTGTGATCGACTACTGATCAATATGGTTGCATCGGGAATGACATTGCAGCTACGCCGCGCGGTGGGTTCAGGTTCGACATGGCAAGGCGAGTGTGCAAAGGCGATTTGCAGTGGGGTCGAATGCAATCGAAACGTCTGTTAAGGTGGGCCAATGAGCGTTGAAGTGCGGGAATTGCGGGCGGAAGATGTGCCCCGCATTGCAGAAACTTACGGCGGGGCGGCGTGGCACGGAGGGGCGAAAAAGTGGGATCAGCGTTTGGTGGAGCATGCCCACGGGCATCGGCTGGTCTTGCTGGTGGTGGATGGAACGGATGTTTTAGGGTACGGTTCGCTGCTGTGGAGTTCCGGCCATGCGCCATTTCGCGAGGCCGGCATCCCGGAGATCAACGATCTGGTGGTGGCGGAACGATGCCGCAACCAGGGCATAGCAACAAAGCTGATTCATGCGCTAGAAGAACGGGCGCGAGCGGCGCAGTGTACCAAAATCGGCGTGGGCGTCGGGCTGTTCAAGGAGTACGGCGCCGCCCAGCGGCTCTACGTGCATCTGGGATATGTGCCGGACGGGAAAGGGATGGCCTCCGGAGGCCTGCCGGTGGCTGCCGGCGACAAGGTGCTGGTGGATGACGACCTGGTACTGTGGCTGGTAAAGTCGCTCGATCCTGTGCAGGCAGATTCTTCCAGACGATCCGAGTGACCCCATTCGACAAAGGGCTGCTTCCAACTGCAAATGGAGTGGAAGTCAAGGCCCCATAGGAACTTCGACTTGGCCCGTCGTGGGGTTGTAGCCATCCGTCAGCGTCTCCATGAAATCCACAATCTGATCTTCTTCATGGTCGGTTAGGTGAAGATTTCCAATTGTCCTGTCGAGGTTCTTGCTGGAATCTGGCGGAGGAAAACAGTCGATATTGAGGCGTTTCCCGGCGCAGGTTTGACCGGGCCGCACTTGATACTTGTCCCTGGTGTTATAGAAGTGGACAACTTCCTTCAAGCTCTTGAAGTAAGCGTTATGCATGTAGGCTTTGACGAATGCATGCGACGGCAAGCCTGGCCGGAGATCCACGTTCCGTAATGTGGGCGTCTGAACCGCACCCTCGAAGGCTTCGCTATAGCGCGACCACTGGCGATTCGGACTTCCACCTGCTGCCTGAAGAAGGGCTCCCAAGCCTCCGTCATGAAAGTTGAGTCCGTCCGGATTCGCGATGAAGCCGTAGGCATCGGGTTGACTTTCGTGCAGGAAAGGAAGACCGGAGTTGCGGGGAACTCCGAGGTTGGCAAATGTGAAGTCCGTGAACAAAGGTTCAAGATTTGTGACAACAGGTTCTGTGCCGTTTGGCGCGGACACAGTCGGTTTGCTCGATCCGGGGGCCGGTGTTGGGCCATTGTTCTGGGTGCCATCGAGATGGCAGGAATTGCAATTTGCCTTGGTACGAAACAGCTTCCATCCCTGGATCTCGTCGGGCGTAAGTTGCGCACGCTTGTCGCCTGCCAGGTAGTAGTCGAACTTTGAACTGAAGCGGTTGACCGG
This sequence comes from Acidobacteriota bacterium, assembly GCA_021793595.1. The sequence goes on along the minus strand of JAJYSL010000084.1, from coordinate 1,114 downwards.
AGGATGCGCTTCATACTGCGCGATGGACAGCGTCAACTGATCATAAGCGGCCTGCGCTCGACTTCGATCGAGCTTGCTGAGCTGGACCGTGGGGTGGTTTGGATCATAGTTTCCGCCGGGTTGGCTACAGACTGATTCGGTATCTGTGGGCCATTGAATCGCAAAAATTTGACTGCCCCAGACAGCTTCGGCAAGGCTGCTATACGGCGCGCGTGAAACGCGATAGACAAAACACGCGAAGTCGGTAAAGCCCATTTCCAGCGGATTGTCCGGAGGGCCTTGCGCCTGCTCTGCTGCAGGATTGTCCAGACGAGTTCCCGTCGCGCGCCCGTCCCAGAAGTTGCCGCCATAAAAGTTTTGCTGTGTCCGGTTGTAGTGAAAGATCGGCGCGAAGGTTGCGTAGGTGTAGCTTTGCGGTTTGCGATTGCCAAATCGTGAGCGAATCGATCCTGGATACGACCCCGTGGTTTGATTCAGCGATGAAACGGGACCGGTGAACCCCGTTTCCGGCATGTGACAAAAGGCGCAGGCCTCATTGCGTTTGACCGAAAGCGTTTTGTCGTACAGCAAAAGGCCTCCGAGTGTTGTCTCATTGGCGAGCTGGTCGCTTCGGTCGGGAGGATTGGCGTGAAATTGCTTGAGGTAGAAAGCCTCATAGCGATCGATGCGCGCCTCGACTGCCTGGATTGCGGCTTGCGCATCGGCGGGAATGGTGACGTTTTGTTGTGGATCCTCGGCTGCCGAGACGGTATGAGAAATGAGCGCAGGCCCCACGATGATTCCAATGGTCAGAAACAGGCAGATGATAAGGAACAATTTTCCAGTGCGCATGGCAGCTGACTCCCTTGCGGTTCGCTGCATGGCGTTGTGCTCCGTGGTTTGGGCGGGGCACGGTTCACCGTGCTATGACCTAGCTGGATGCTGAACAATCCAATGTGGTTGCCCCGATTCGTCAAAATGGCGCGCGGCTGAACGAATGACGCTTACGGTGCAAATTGTAGTATTTTTATGTAGCTACTAAACTACCTTATATTATTGACGTGCATGATTTTCTTCCAGTGGGATGAGGCCAAAGCGGAGAGCAACCGGCAGCAAGCTCAAAACGGACGCCGTG
>JAJYSL010000531.1 GCA_021793595.1 Acidobacteriota bacterium | reverse complement strand
AAGCTACCATATCGCGGAATGGCTCCGGAAAATGGGTAGGCGCCATTTCGCTAGTCTTTTCCGCCATCGCCCGGAAGATATCCCAGTCGCTCTTCGATTCCCAGCAGGGAGGCACTGCGGCCCCCAGAGGGTGAAAATAGGAGTGCAAATCAGTGGTGTTGAGATCGTTCTTCTCGTACCAGCTTGCCGACGGCAAGATGATATCGGAATAGAGCGCCGAGGTGTCCATGCGGAAGTTCAGGTCTACGACCAGGTCCATCTTGCCCTGAGTCGAGGCCTCGCGCCATTGAACTTCACGTACGGATTCCTGCGCCGTCTCTTCGGCAATCGCATTGGAATGCGTTCCCAGATAATGGCGAAGGAAATACTCGTGACCCTTGGCGCTCGTGTGCAGCGCATTGGCCCGCCAGATCAGCCATACCCGAGGCCAATTTTCCGGAAGATCGGGTTCTTCCACAGAGAAGCGCGTCTTGCCCGTGCGAAGCTGATCCACCATCCAGTCCGATATTTCCGCTGGGGTGTGCGCACCAACCGCTTCCGCCTCACGCACGAGATCGATGGGATTGCGATTGAACTGCGGGTAGAACGGAAGCCAGCCCATGCGCACCGCATCCACCTGCAGATCCATGAAGTGCTCGGCCGAGAAACGGCCGCTGGGCGGATGATAGTCGGCATGGGCTTTCTCATATCGCCATTGGTTGCTGTGAACGTAATGGAACGACGGACCATTTTGCAGGCGGGGCGGCCGAATCCAATCGAGCGCCATGGCAATTGCACTCCAGGATGCCATGGGCGTGATCTTTTCCTGGCCTGTGTAGTGGTTCAGGCCACCGCCGTTCACGCCCACGCAGCCGCAAAGGACAAGAGCAGAGATTCCAGAACGATAGTTGAGATTGTTGTGATACCAGTGGTTCACGCCAGAGCCGATTATTATGGTGCACTTGCCTTTCGTCTTCTCGGCGGTCACCGCGAATTCGCGCGCCAGCTGCACCACCGTCTTTCGCCCGACACCGGTGAATTTCTCCTGCCATGCCGGGGTGTAGGCGATGTCTTCGTCCTCGTAGCTCGTCGGGTAATCGCCGCCCAGACCCCGAGGTACTCCATACTGAGCCATTAACAGATCGAGGCCTGTGGTTACGGCCACTCGGCCCTCGACGGTGTCTACATAACGGACGGGTACACCCCGCTTAAACGTTCGGTTGCTGCCGAAATCAAGAAACGAGATCTCAAGCACGTCCTCGCGGCTGTCAATCAGGCTGAGTTGAGGGTCGATACCGGCGCCGTCGAGCCCATCCTTCATTTCCAGGTTCCACTGACCTTCCTGCTTCTGCCAGCGAAAACCGATCGAGCCTTGCGGCATGCGCGGCTGGCTGCTTGGTCCGTCATAAACGAGGAACTTCCATTCACCGTTTTCCACGTCCCGGTAGCGAGCGAGGCGATTGGCGCGAAGAAATCTGCCTGCGGTGTAGCCGTCGTTAGTTTTTTCGATCTCTATAAGAAACGGAGTATCGGAATAGCGCTTCAGATAGTCGAAGAAATAGGGAACCTGTCGATCCACAAAGAATTCTTTGAGGATGACATGATTGACGGCCATCCATAATGCGCCATCCATTCCCGCGTTGACCGGCACCCACCAGTCGGCCTGCTTCGAGACGTCGCTGAAATCCGGTGAGAGCACCACCAGCTTGGCGCCATGATGGCGCGCTTCGATCGCGAAGTGGGCATCGGGCGTGCGCGTCGAGCTGAGATTGCTTCCAGTAACGACAATGTACTTGCTGTTGAACCAGTCGGCGCTTTCCGCGACATCTGTCTTCTCACCCCACGTTTCCGGCGAAGCGGGTGGAAAATCGGCATACAAGTCATAAAAACTGAGCAGCACACCACCGAAAAGCTGCAGGAAGCGGGAACCGGCGGCATAGCTCAACATAGACATGGCCGGTATGGGTGAGAATCCTACAACCCGATCCGGGCCGTACTTCTTCGCGGTATAGAGCATCGACGCCACGATCATTTCCAGGCATTGATCCCAGCTTGCGCGCCGAAACCCTCCTTTCCCGCGCGCCGTTTGGTAGCTGCGCCGCTTCTCCTCGTCCTCCACGATCGAGGCCCAGGCCAAAACCGGATCGGTGTGTTTGGCGCGGGCCTCGGACCAGAGGTCCATCAGGACTCCACGCAGATACGGATACTTCACTCGCAGAGGGCTGTAGATGTACCAGGAATAGACAATTCCTCGCTGGCATCCGCGTGGCTCGTAAAGAGGCAGGCTGCTTTCGAGCTTGGGATAATCGATCGCCTGCATCTCCCAGGTGACGATGCCATTTTTGACATAAACATTCCAGGAGCAACCGCCTGTACAGTTGACACCGTGCGTGCTGCGCACGATCTTGTCATGTTGCCAGCGGTTGCGGTAGAACTCCTCCCACTGGCGCATCTGCGGGTTGAAAATATCCTTAATCCAGCTCAACGTCTTGCTCCTTGCCCCGTAGCTCTAGCGACGAGGGCCCGCCGTACCGATCTCACGCGATCTTTCCAGAGGAATCCAGTGATGGCGACAAAGAGTCCGGCCAATGGGAGTGCGATGAGAATGAGAATCTGGGTGCTCCATGGTGTTTCCGGCCGCGTCTCACTCTGCTTGAGGAAAGCCATCAGATCCCTCTGCTCTTCCGGAGCCAGAGGATGGTCGCCGTAAATGGGGGCCATCACGCCAAAGTAGAGTGTCTGAAGCGCCGCTTCGGTTCCGCGTGGACCTAGCCTGGTGTAGGTGTGAGTCAGGTTCGGACCCAGCGTCCCGCCGTTGGGAAAGGAGAGTCCTGCAATGCTGTGGCAGGAAATACAGGCAGGGCCTCGATTGAGGAAATGAGTTTCTCCCATGAACAACGACTCGCCACGAGAAGGCGAGCCTGGTGGAGCGGGCGGTGCAGATGGAACCACCTGGGCCGAACTCGTTGCGGTGCTTCCTTGTATTCCCGGGGGCGTTCCGTTTTGCTTGAGAAATGTCAGCAGGTCGATCTGTTCCTCCGGAATTAAGACATGATCGCTGTAAATAGCGGCCATAACGCCTGCGAATGG
>JAJYSL010000530.1 GCA_021793595.1 Acidobacteriota bacterium | reverse complement strand
TTGGGACAGCTTATGAGGGGCTGGAGAAAATCGGAATCAGCGGGAATGACGCGGTATTGATTACCGGTCTTGGCCCAGTGGGGCTGGCCGCAGCGGCGCTTTGCCGTAAGCTGGGCGCCCATCGAATCTTTGGCATCGACATTCTTCCGGCGCGGCTGCAGTTGGCACGGGATCTTGGTCTGTGCGACGAGGCAATTTCCTCGGGCCCAGACAACGTTGCGGAAATCCGCGCCCTGACCGCAGGACGCGGGGTGGAGCGCGCTGTCGAATGCTCCGGACATCACGAGGCGCGTGCGACAGCTATTCGCGCCACCCGACGCTGGGGGCGTATCGTTTTTCTTGGCGAAGGTGGAACAGTCGAATTTCAACCTTCCGCTGATTTGATGCATGACCAGAAGACGCTGTTTGGATCGTGGGTTACATCCACGTGGAGAATGGAAGAGCTGGTGGAACGTCTAGTGCGCTGGCATCTTTTTCCATCCAGTCTTGTCACCCACCGCTTTTCATTAGCCGATGTTGACGAAGCGTATGCATTGATGGCCTCCGGCCAATGCGGCAAGGTCGCTGTCTGTTTCGATGAGGAACTTGGTTAGATGCTGCAAGGAATTTCGCCCATCCTCAGTCCCGAGTTGCTCAAACTCCTTTGTGAGATGGGCCACGGAGATGAAATCGTTCTCGCCGATTCTAATTTTCCCGGCACAAGTATCGGAACACGACTGACTCGCGCCGATGGCATGCCGATCAAGGTATTGTTGGAAGCCATTCTGCCTCTGTTTCCGCTGGATCGTTACGCCGATTCCCTGCTTATGATGCAGGCGGTTACCGGAGACAAACTTGATCCCGCGGTGGAAGCGGATTACATGGACGTTGTGCGGCGGTATCAGCCGCAAGCGGCTGTGCCGATCCGCATCGAGCGGCATGCGTTTTACGAACGAGCGCGCAGTGCCTTCTGCGTCGTAATGACGGGCGAACTACGTGTCTACGGCAATCTGATCCTGAAGAAGGGCGTTATCACATAACCCTGGTTTCACTGCACAATTTTTTGGTTTTTGGCTCAAGTAACAAAAACGAAGAATGGGAGCGGCAAGATGCAACGCAGAGATTTTTGCAAATTGATGGCTGCCGTGGCGGCTGCAACGACAATACCGTCCATGTCACAGGCCGACGATGCCCCGCAGTCGCCTGCATTCCGTGCCTGGGATACTTTTACCGAAGACTATGCCAAATTCTGCGCAACCCCGGCCGACCAGCGGGTGTTTTACGCTTTCGAGAATGGAAGATTTCTCCAGGAGAAACTGAAGGAACAGGGCTGGCAGCCGACCGGCTGGGGCAAATCGCCCAGCTTGCCCATTCCCGGCGGATCCTGGGACGGCGTGCCTATGGATTCGCCGATTGCCAACCTAGAGGGAAGCGGGCCCTACAAGCCGACTTGGAACTCCTTGTTGCAGTACAACGCTCCAGAATGGTATCGCGATGCCAAATTCGGCATCTGGGCGCATTGGAGTCCGCAGTGTGTGCCGGAAGATGGAGATTGGTACGCCCGCAACATGTACATGCAAGGGTCCAAGCAAAACAAGTTTCAGCTAGAACACTACGGACCTCCTTCCACCTTCGGATACAAGGATTTGTGCCCACAATGGACATTGCTGAACTGGGAGCCGGATGCGCTAATTGAGCGATACAAAAAAGCGGGTGCGCGCCTATTTATTGCCCTAGCCAACCATCATGACGGCTTCGATGCATGGAACTCCAAACATCATTCCTGGAACGCGGTGAACCTCGGTCCGCATAGGGATGTGGTTGGCATCTGGGCGGAGGCGGCGCGCAAGCAGGGATTGCGTTTCGGAGTCACCGTGCATCAGGCGCGCAACTGGTGGTGGTTCCAGACATCCCATGGCGCCGACAAAACCGGACCGCTCGCAGGTGTTCCCTATGATGGCGATTTGACGTTGGCGGAAGGCAAAGGCCAGTGGTGGGAGGGGTACGATCCCCAGCAGCTGTATGGCGCGAAGCACCCTGAGAACGCGCTGCCGGACATTTCCTATGTGAAGAACTTTTACGATCGCACGCGGGATTTGATCGATCAACATAATCCCGATCTACTCTATTTCGACAACTCACTGTTTCCACTGGGCTGGGGCGGCATGAACATCGCCTCCTATTTCTACAACCACAATCTGCAGACCCATGATGGAAGAATGGAAGCCGTCGCCAACGTCAAGCAAGTGCCGGATCGCTTGGCCAAATCCGTTGTGGCCGATTATGAACGCGGTCTGACCAGCGAGATCATGCGGTATCCCTGGCAATCGGAAACCTGCCTCGGCGAATGGCACTACAATCGTGCGCTGTACGACATGCCAGGAGAATACGGCGGCTATCTGCAGCCACAGGACGTGATCCATTGGCTGATCGACACTGTGAGTAAAAACGGAACCTTTATCCTGAACATCCCCGGCAAGCCCGACGGCACCATCGACAGCAAAGAGATCGCCGTGCTCGACAAGATTACGGAGTGGATGCAGAGGAACGGAGAGGCGATCTACGCGACTCGTCCATGGAAGATTTATGGCGAAGGCCCGGACATGGTAAAGAGCGGATCGTTTGAAGGCAACAGTGTCAGCAAACTTGGGCCGCAGGACATTCGATTTACGCGCAATAAGGCCAATACCGTGGTCTATGCGATCGTACTAGGGTGGCCGGGAAAAGAAGTTGCAATTCGCGCATTGGGTACGGCGAGTCCGCAGTCGCCCGGCAAGGTGGCGCATGTTGAGTTGCTGGGGTATCAGGACAAAGTGAAGTTTCGGCAGGAGGCCTCGGCGCTACGCGTTCAGCTGCCCGCTCAGAAACTATCCGATTATGCCATTTCCCTGAAAGTGACGATGGCCTAAGACGCGATACCGGCACTGCGTAGCCGCATACTTGGCAATCGCTGCCAAGAATCCTTTTCAAGGAGCAAGCCGTGTTTCCACGACGTACCTCTGTGCTGGCGCTAGTCGTTTGTTTCGCGGTCAGCAACGTGGCCGCTCACGGCCAGCACGACGGCCAAGTGCGCATCAATCAAATCCAGATTG
>JAJYSL010000529.1 GCA_021793595.1 Acidobacteriota bacterium | reverse complement strand
GTAGCTCGACACACCGCCTCATACAAATCCTCCGGCTTCGGACCGTTCATGTTTTTCCCTCACAAGCTTCTTCGCTGCATCGTTCGAGGAGACCCGGGACGCAACGGCACCGACGACGAACGCAGTCGCGATCAAGGATTTACCCCGGAAGATTTATTAATCTATGTCCTGACTATCGACCCGTCGAACGGAAACGTTAGCAGCTGGAATGGTTGTAAATGTTGCAGTCTTCGTCCAGCACGAGGAGAGCCGAGAGCCTAGCTGGGAGGCGTAGACGTATGTATCGCAAATTCTGATCGGAACGTCTGTGAGGAGAACCTGGCGACCGGTTACTAATGTCACATTTTCAACCCTCATTGCTGAGGAATACCTGTGAATCTCGTGCAAATCCTTCGAGACCGTATAGGTTGAGGCACAATCGGCGTGCCTACCGCTCAACATCGCAACACAGAGTAAAGGCGACGGCCAAAACCGTATGCCCTTGCGGTGAAGTCTTTGCGTTGTCGGTCGATAACCAGTGCATGGAAGCTTGCAAGCCCCCTGAGGATTGAGTAGATATGGGAGATCGTATGGCACTGCTCGCGGCGACTCTTCATCTGATGGAGGAAGGAATCGCGGTCCTCGATGAGCAGGCGAACGTGGTGCACTGGAATCGTGCAGCGGCGGCCCAGACAGGGTAAGAGACGGAAGATGTGATCTGCCACCAATGCCCTGGGGGCCTATTTCGCATCGAGAAACAGCACCAGGACGGAGTGAGTGGAAACACAGGCACAGACCGAGGCGACACGTTGCCCAACGACGCCGCAGTGAGCAGGATCTTTTCCAATCAACCGCCGATGGCAAAACAAGAACAGGTGAGCGAGCTATTTTCTGAGCGGCCGTTCCTTGTTTCTATGTGCCACAAACTAGGACACACTGTGCCGGGGATGCTTCGCAAAGTTACACTGCGGGATTTCGAGGGAGCGACGATGGGTATGGCCTTGCTGTTCTATCCGGTGGAAGAGGTGGATTCGCTGCCCCGTGGAGAGGCGGACGAAGGCGCTGGAATAGAAGCCAGCCAGGAAGACATGGAAGAGCGTCTGGATGCGGCGCATCACCAGTGGGCCACCACCGGCATGCCCCTCGGCCTGCTCTGGATCACGGTGGATCAAGCACGATCCCTTCGCAAGACCCATGGGCGGGAGGCATGCGAAGCCATGTTGCGGTCGGTCGAACAAACTCTGCAGCGTCAGATGAGACCTTCGGAGACCATCGGACGCTGGGGGGATAACGAGTTCCTGGTGATCGCCCACGAACGCTCGACCGAGCTTTTGGCCGACCATGCCCGGCGCCTGGCCGGACATGCCCGTACCGTGGATTTTCGCTGGTGGGGGGATCGCATTGGCCTGACCTTGAGTATTGGAACCAGCTACGCGATTGAGACAGACACCCTGCAATCCCTGTTGAATCGTGCCCGTCATGCGATGCGAACCAGTGAATATGCAGGCGGCAACCATGTCACCGAAGCAAGAGGAGACGAATGCTTGCACTCATAGGAATCGTCATAGTTTTCGGAGCGGTGCTTGGCGGATTTCTGATGGAAAAGGGCCACCTCCTGGTTCTGGTCCAGCCGTCCGAACTGGTCACCATTGCGGGGGCAGCCCTGGGCACCATCCTGATCGCCAATCCGGTTTACATCATCCAAGGCATGGCTGCAGGGCTGAAGGGCATCCTGAGCCCCTCCAAGTTCGGCAAGCAGCGCTATCTGGACACGCTGAAGATGATGTTCGAACTCTTCAACAAAGTCCGCAAAAACGGGCTGAACGGAATTGAGGATGACATCGAGAAACCTGCCGCCAGCGAAATTTTCAAAAAGTATCCTGACTTTCTGAAGGACCACCACTCCGAAGCCTTCGTCTGCGACACGCTGCGCACGGCAATCACCGGAGGAGTCGACCCCTTCGACATGGATCAGATGATGGAGATCGACATGGAGGTGACGCACCATGGCGCTATGCAGCCGATTCAGTCTTTAATGACGGTCGCCGATGCGCTGCCCGGTCTGGGAATCGTCGCCGCCGTTCTTGGAGTGGTCATCACCATGGGCTCTCTCGGAGGACCGCCTGAGGAAATCGGCAAGAAAGTGGCAGCCGCGCTGGTTGGTACCTTCCTGGGAATTCTGATGTGCTATGGTCTGGTCGGTCCGCTGGCATCCAGCATGACCAAAGGAGTCGATGAGCACAACGCCTACCTGCACGTGTTGCGGGTCATCATCCTCGCCTTTCTGAAGGGATTGGCCCCGATCCTCGCCATTGAAATGGGGAGACGCGCGATTCCAGAGCGCGTCCGTCCCACCTTCGACGAGATGGAAAAAGGATGCAAGAAACCGTCCGCTGCCGCTGTCAGCGCGGATGATACAAGCCAACCTGCAGACGGCAACGCGGCCTAGGAACAGACGATGGCAACAGATCGCAAGCCTGTCCGGCCCATTATCGTCATCAAGAAAAAGGTGTCGCACGGCGGCCACCACGGTGGTGCATGGAAAGTCGCCTATGCCGACTTTGTGACTGCATTGATGTCGCTGTTCATCGTACTGTGGCTGATGAACACCACTCCGCAAATCAAGCAAGCCGTCGCCGGGTATTTCAACAATCCCCGGAGCAATGGCCAGGAAACCGGCACCACCATTCAGGGCACTAATAAGAGCATCTCGATCGATCAGAAGAATGTGCGGAAACTGAAAGAAGAGATTGAAAAGGCAATCCTCAAGCAGACCGACCTGAGCAAGCTTTCCAAGCAAATCCTGATCACCATCACCGCCGAAGGGCTCAGGATTGACCTGATTGAACAAAAAGGAGGCACGTTCTTTCAGAGCGGGAGCTCCACCTTGAGCCCCAGTGGCGTAGAACTTCTCAACTTGCTTTCCGCCCAATTGAAGACATTGCCGAATCGTCTACTGATCGAGGGGTATACGGACGCTGAGCCGTTTTCCAAGAGTAGCGACTATACAAATTGGGAATTGTCGGCGGACCGGGCAAACGCCGCGCGACGCCTGTTGCAGCAGGATGGCGTGGGACCGAACCAAGTGTCCCAGGT
>JAJYSL010000083.1 GCA_021793595.1 Acidobacteriota bacterium | reverse complement strand
TATGCTGCTGGGAGCACTGTTGCTCTCCGTCGTTCCAGCATTTTTCATGCTGTCGTTCAACTACCTCTTAATGAACCGTTCCATTGACCGCTGGTTTTCGCAGCCCGTCGTCCAGCTTCGGGATGAGGCCATGCAGGTGGCCATGGAGATGTCTCGCTACGCGGCGGACAACGCCCGGGCCGAGGCGGAGTCGCTGGCGCGCGAACCCGCCGTCCTCGCTGCCGATCTCCCCGCACATCCAGAGTCATTGCTGCCACTTTTTCGCCGCCATAAGGTAACGCTGCAGGGCGGATTTGTGGCCGTGTATCGTGATGGAACAGTCATCGATGCGTACCAGCTCCCCACTGACGACGGCCCCATAACCCTGCTATCCAGTGTTCGCCCCAATGAACAAGCACAGGAGATGCCAGAGCAGCGATCGCTGCCCGAAGAGATTCTCCGGGCTGCGGAGCGCACTGACGACCCGATCTTGAGAATTGGACAGGCAGCCTACTCCGTTGGTGACGCCGCATCGCGGAATGGCGACATTATCGTGGTGGGATTGCCTCTGCCACCCGACGTGGGTAGCGCGATCCACGACATCGAAACCGGCACCGAACGATATTGGACATTATTGCGAGCTCGCCGTCGAGTTCGCCAGACCTATTTGCTGGTCCTTCTTCTTCTCACTGGATTGACGCTATTTGTCAGCAGTTGGCTGGCTCTGTTTCTTTCCAAGCAAGTCACTCGCCCGGTGGAAGCTTTGGCCGATGCGATGGATGCCATGGCATCCGGAGATTATGGCTCGCGTGTCGACGTTGCCGTGTCCGGAGAACTGGGCGAGTTGATGCGATCTTTCAACCACATGGCCGCCGATCTTGAAAATAGCCGTACCCAGCTCGAATCCTCCACCTACAAACTCTCCGAAGCCAACGCCGCCATCGATGAGCGGCGCCGCGAACTTGAAACCGTGCTGGAAACCATTCCCAGCGGCGTGGCCACGCTCGACAACGAGCTGCGAATCTTGCAGGCGAATCGGGCATTCTGCGAAATGCTCGATCCCTTGGGTGAGTTGCCGATTGAAGGCCAGCCGATTCAATCCCTATTCCCTACGGAATCTGCCCTTGAAATCGGACGGGTGCTGCGCCGCAGCCGTCGCTTGCCGGCGGCCTCTACAGAAATTGAGGCGCAAAGCTCGCGCGGTCCACTGCATTTGATTTTTACCGTTACCCAGCTCCGAGGTTCCCTTCACGAACATCTTGTGGTGATGGACAACGTGACCGACGTGTTACGCGCACAAAAACAAATGGCATGGAAGGAAGTCGCGCAGCGGGTCGCCCATGAGATCAAAAACCCGCTGACGCCGATCGCACTTTCCGCCGAGCGTATTGAACGCCACATCGATCGCGGCCTCACCGAAGATTCGGCGCAGGTGCTGCGCAGTTCGACAGAGGTGATTCGCTCCTCCGTCGAAACTTTGCGCCAGTTGGTCGATCAATTTGCTGCGCTCGCCGACTTCCCGGCGGCCAATCGAACCCCGACCGACCTGAATCGCGTCGTCGAAAATACGTTGACGCTGTTCTCGGGACGACTGGAAGGAATTGAAATCCGGCTGCACCTGGCGGAAAATCTTCCTCCGGTCATGGCCGACGCGGAGGCATTGAAGCGCGCGTTCAGCAACCTTATCGACAACGCCGCAGAAGCCATGCAGTCCACACTGCTGCGCGTCTTAACGGTGCGTACGGGGGCCAACGAAAGCCAGACCATGGCGGAAATCGTGATTGCCGACACCGGCCACGGCATCACCGATGAAATCCGCGAACGCCTGTTTCTGCCGTTCTTCTCTACCCGCCGCCGCGGTACCGGTCTCGGGCTTTCCATCGCTGCGAAAATTGTGCAGGAACATCAGGGCAGCATCCACGTCGAAACAAACTCTCCTACAGGCGCCCGCTTTGTCATCATGATTCCCTTCGCAGACTCCGCATCGCTGCCAGACATCTCCGCTCCTTCCATCAGCGCGGTGGAGCAATGAATCACATCCTCGTGGTCGACGACGAACCGGATATTCGCAGCACCTTGGAAGCGATACTTGCCGAGGAAGGCTACACCGTCACCACCGCAGGCACAGCCACTGAAGGGCTCGACCTGATCCGCGATGCCATTTTTGACGCTGTGCTGCTCGACATCTGGCTGCCGGATCGCGATGGCCTGGAAGTGCTGCAGCAGATTCGCAAGTTTGACGCCATCGCCGGACCCGAAGTCATCATCATCTCCGGTCATGGCACCATCGAGACCGCCGTACGCGCGACAAAGCTGGGTGCCTATGACTTCCTCGAGAAGCCTCTTTCGCTGGAACGCACCTTGATCATTCTGAAAAATGCAGTCGAGGCGCGGCGCCTGCGCATCGAAAATCGCGAGTTTCAGCAGCAGCTCACCGCCCGCGCGCGCATCACCGGAGAAAGCGTTCCTGTAAAAGCGCTGCGACAACAGATTCGGCTGATGGCGCCCACCAACGGACGCGTGTTGATCTATGGCGAGTCTGGCACCGGAAAAGAAGTGATCGCCCGTGCGATGCATGCCGAAAGCCAGCGCGCAGATCGTGTCTTCGTCGAATTGAATTGCGCCGCCATTCCCGAGGACTACATTGAAACCGAGCTCTTCGGCTATCGCCACAGCGCTCTGCCCGGCGGTCCCCCGGAAAAGCGCGGCACCTTCGAACGCGCCGACAGCGGCACGTTATTTCTCGACGAAGTTGGCGACATGAGCCTGAAAACCCAGGCCAAGGTGCTGCGCGCGCTCGACGAGCAGCAATTCACTCCCGTCGGCGCTGCCCAATCGATTCGCATCGATGTGCGCTTGATTGCCGCAACCAACAAAAATCTCGAAGACGAAATCGCCAAAGGAAATTTCCGGGAAGATCTTTTTTACCGGTTGAATGTCATTCCGTTCTACGTGCCCCCGCTACGCGAACGCAAAGAAGACATTCCCTTGCTGGCGACGGAGTTGCTGCGGGAATTCGGGCGACAATATGGCCGGCCAAGAATGGAAATCTCTGCCGACGCCTTGGCCGCGTTGCAGCTGCATCATTGGCCGGGGAATGTGCGCGAGCTCAAGAATATTCTGGAGCGGGTCATGATTCTCAATCCCCAGGTGTCCCGCATTGAACGCAAGCATCTGCCGGTCTTGGTCGCGCGCAGCACCGGCCGCCATGCCGAGGAATTTCCGTCGCTGCAGCAGGCACGCGAAGCCTACGAACGCGATTACATTCTGCGCAAGCTGGAAGACTGCCATGGCAACGTCAGCCGCGCCGCAGAAATCCTTGGCCTGGAGCGCAGCCATCTCTATCGCAAAATGAAAGCCCTCGGAATCCACGCCAAGGAAGCGTGACGCAGGCCGCTTATTCGCCAGACGATTCGTCCCCTGAATCTTTCAGCTGTTGATGCTTCCCCAGACTTTCCAGTTGATTCCGCCAGTCCAGCGAATCCAGAAACGCGCTCGATCCACGCCAGTCGTCCGCAATCTTCACGAACAACTCCAGATGCACCTGCACGCCCAGGAACGACTCCAGTTCCTTGCGCGCCGCGATGCCAATCTGCTTCAACATGGAACCGCCCTTGCCGATCAGAATCGCTTTCTGCCCCGAGCGTTCGCAAAAAATTGCCGCAGAAATTTTCGTCAGCCGCTTTGGCTTGGGCTTTCCCGCCAGTGGAGGGCGCATCTTTCGCTCTTCAAACCGCTCAATCACCACGGCGCTAGAGTACGGCACCTCTTCGCCCGTCAGATTCAATATCTTCTCGCGAATAATTTCCGCCGCCAAAAAACGCTCCGGCTGATCCGTGAATTGCCCTTTGCGGAAATGCCGCGGCCCCTCCGGCATATACTCCACCAGTTTCTCGACCAGTCGGTCCAACCCGTCGCCGCCCTTCGCCGACACCGGAATCACCTCTGCATACTTGTGCAGCCTGCTAAATTGCGCAATCAGCGGCAGCAGCGACTCCTTCGTATCGATCGCATCAATTTTGTTCAGCACCAGAAAGACCGGGCACTCCAGCTTCTTCACCATCTCCAGAATGAAAGCATCTTCATTCTCCAGCGAATACGTTTGCGATTGGGTCGCTTCAGGCTTGGGCGCGGTGATTTCTTCTCCCGCAGGTGCACCGAGATCAATTTCCGTCACTTTCTCTCTCGCAGCGGGCAGCCGCATCCGCCGCGTCACATCCACCACGTGCAGCACCACGTCACGCGACTCCAGCGCGTCATAGACCTCCTGCAACATGCGCTTATCCAGCAGGTTGGTAGGCTTATGCACGCCCGGCGTATCGACAAACACGATCTGCGCCGCAGGATGTTTGCCCTTCACCGCATCCACTTCCAGCACTCCGTGGATACGGTTGCGGGTGGTCTGCGGCTTGCGCGTCACAATGGCGACTTTCTCGCCCACCAGCGCATTCACCAGCGTCGACTTGCCGGCATTCGGCCGGCCCAGTATCGAAACAAATCCGGAACGTAATGGCATCCCCTCTAGTATCTACCAGCGGGACTTTTTGGCATTCACGGAAGAATCCACTGCCCCGTTTCCGCAGCTGAAACACACCACCATTTCGCTGCTGTAAGGGATTCCGTGGATCTTTAAGGGCTCAAACGTGCAGCTGCGGGCGAAATTGAGTGCGTCCTTATCGGAAGATGGGCCGCCCGAGTGGATCACATGTGGCTCCCGCACCCTTCCCCTTTCATCGATGATTTCCCTCACCTCTACCGCCGGTGTGACCCTCCTGGCATAAGGTCGATAGTAGTACGGATCATGGCGGATGGGACTCGGACTGATCAGCTTGGGCATCGTAACTCCAGGACCGTGCTGGGCGTGCCTTGGAGACGCGATGGGCTGCAGATTTCCAGGAAACGTTGGACTCTTCAACAACACATTTTCTTTTGGGCTTAGCATCTCCAGGGAGGTGGAGGAAATCGCCAGAATCACCTTTCCACTGGCCGACACGAAAACACTCGCAGGACAAGCCATGCCCTGAAATAAGTGGAAATCGTTGTAAAGAGTTTCCACTACATCTACCGCATGGATGCGTAGAATTCCAGACTGGGTGAAGTGATCCTGTGTGGCACACTTCACTTGCGGATCAACCTCCGTACAGGCGTTTACGCTGGAAAGAACGATAAAGTCCACGTTTTTCAACTTCTCCCGTTTCAGCCTCCACTCGCTCGCCGTTCCAGCATCCGGAGCAATTCGAATCAAAACTGCATCCAGCATCTGCCTCAGCCGCAGCGGAACGTAATCCGAACTTCCGTAGACTGAGTTCTTCCCCCCATACTGAAGCTCCACATATTTGTAGTCGCCCAGCGTGGCTTCCTTCCGCCACAAATCCTTCGACTGCCACCATTCCTCATACGTGCCGTTCCCGGTGAACTCCGTATCCCCGGACGCGACGTAGGTAGCTTTCAAATGGAATGGAATTCCCGACGCTTCCAGATCGCTCAACTGCCGCGCCCGCGCAAAAAATTCCTGTGGCGTCTTCGGATCCGGCAAAGCGCTCGCGGCAGTTTTCACCGAGGAAGGGGTGGCTGGCGCAGCCGCTGACGGACCTGCCGCCGGCTGCGTCTGACAAAGCAACTGCGCAGAGGAAACAATCAGGCAGAACAAAACGGAACAAGCAAGAACAGGTCTCAGCATGAATTCATCCCTTATCCCGCAACCATATCCTGTGCATTTGCAAGATACCATTTGACAGCATCCAGCCAGCCCCAACATCGAAACAAATCCAGAACGTAGTGCCATCTTCTCCGGTATCTATCAGGCAAAGTCATTTCCCTCGTCTTCGAAACGGGAATCCTCCGGTCGGCGCTGCTCAATACACACGGAAGTTGACGGAAATATCCATAATTACCATCACCGGTTCGCCGTTCTTCTTAGCGGGTATGAAGCTGTATCGACGAACAGCGTCGAGCGCAGATCGGTCGAATGCCGCTCCAGCGGAGGCTTGAACATATGGCTCGCGTACCGCACCCTTGGCGTCAATCGCGCAGGCGATCACGGCCGTCTTCTGTAAACCAGGTCTGCGCTCGGACGCCGGCATGACCGGTTCCACACTGCGAACGACCTGTGGTGCTTGAACGCCAGCGTCACCATTTACAGGTAGGGGCGGCACGATGAACTGCGTAACTACAGGAGGAAGGGAGCCTCGCCACAATATCTTTTCATCGGGGCTCAAGCGCTCCAGCAGATTGACGGAGATTGCCAAAATCGAGCCTTGGACTCCTGCTACGTCAATCGCCCTGGGAACGAGTTGATTTTGAATCGGCTGCAAGCCGTTATAGATGGTTTTAACCGCGCTCACCACGCGGATTCGCAAAACTCCCTCCGAGGTGAAATAGTTCTCAACGCCGCACTTTGTCGAAAATTTCCCTGGCATGCAGGGCTTCGAAGAAACAACGGTGAGAACAACCCCGCTGAGGTTCTTATGCTGTATCTTCCAATCGCCGGAAGCGCGGGCGTCGTCTGGAATCCGGATCAGCACATTATCCATCGCTTGCCGCAAACGCAGCGGCACATAGGGTCGAGTCGCGTAGGCGCTCGTTGTACCGCCGCTCCGGATGACGACATATTTGAAGTCGCCCAGCGTGGCCTCTTTTCGCCACAGATCCTTCGATTGCCACCACTCCTCATACGTGCCGTTCCCGGTGAACTCCGCATCACCGCTCGCAACATACGTAGCTTTCAAATGGAATGGAATTCCCGCGGCTTCCAGATCGCTCAACTGCCGCGCCCGCGCAAAAAATTCCTCCGGCGTCTGCGGATCAGGCAACGGAGCGACGGCGGCTTTCGTCGGGGGAGGGGGTGTGGCTGGCGCAGACGCGGGCGGACCTGCCGCCGGCTGCGTCTGAGAGAACATCCGCGCGGAGGAAACAATCAGGCAGAACAAAAGAGAACAAGTAAGGATAGGTTTCCGCATGGATTCATCCTTTATCGCGCAACCATACCCTGCGCATTTGCAAATCTTAATTTACCCGCATTCAGCCAGCCCAGGATCGAAACAAATCCAGAACGTAAAGGCATCCCTCTAATATGTGACGGATCTCGTCATGGGCGTTTTCGGAATAAGAAGAGTTGCTACGGCGTCGATTGATTAATAAAGATATAGGGGTAGCTTATCTCGACAGCAACAGGTTTACCGTTCAATGTCGCCGGCTTGAATCGAAATTGACTGAAAGCATGCAGGGCCGCACGATCGAGAAGCGACCCCGCCGATTCCTCGATGTACGGCTCGCGCAGATTCCCGTTTTGATCGATGGTCGCGCCGATGAGTACCATTGGCTTTTCTCCTGGGGACAGGCCGGTAGGGTTGTCCGGCAGCGGTCGATACTCTAGTTGAGGCCACACTACGGTTGGCTGTCCATCATAGAAGGGTTGCGCGTTCAAGCCATCGGGAACGACCGGCAGTTTTGCTGTGTTCTTGGGATTCAGCGTCTCGAGTGAATCAATGGAGATATCGAGTACCCGATCCTTGCCGGAAATGACTTGGAGGCTGCGGGAAACCAGAAGCTTTTGAAACGGTTGCCAGTTGTTATAAAGGGTCAGCGTCCCGTTTGCCTGGAAGATGCGGAGAATTCCTTTTGCTGTGAAGTAATCGACGCGACTGGGCGGGTGGGCGTCTGACCGTGCGACTGGATATTTGGCTGAAATTACGGTCAGTTCCACTCCGCCCAACGTTTTCTTCTGCATTTTCCATTTCTTAGCGGCATTTTCTTTTAGAGGATGCCCGATTTCAATTGCCTGCATCGCCTGTCTCAGCCGTAACGGAACATAGTCCGAGCTCCCGTAGACCGTATGCTTGTCGTTATTCATCATCTCCACATATTTGTAGTCGCCCAGCGTAGCTTCTTTTCGCCAGAAATCTTTCGACTGCCACCATTCCTCATACGTGCCATTGCCGGTGAACTCCGTATCCCCGCTCGCAACATAGGTAGCTTTCAAATGAAACGGAATTCCGGAGGCTTCCAGGTCGCTCAACGCTCGCGCCCGCGCGAAGAATTCCTCCGGCGTCTGCGGATCTGCAAGTGCAGTGGCGACAACCGGCGGCGGCGCGGCTGCCGCCCTGCCGGTTTCCCCGGGGCGATGGATTGAGGCTGGCGCAGCCGCAGGCGGACCTGCCGCCGGCTGCGTCTGCGCCGCCGCATACACAAGGGAGAAACCAAAGCACATCAATAAAACGCACAACAACTTTTGCCGACTCATCTTCAACGCAATCCCAGCGACGATCATTAAGAAAGCTGCGACCGTGCCCCGCCCAGATCAGCGGATCTCAAACACATCGTTGCCTCCATCCCGCAATACCAGGCGCAGATGCCAGCGTCGTACCACCCTCTTTCGGAGCAAGTACGCTTCGCCCAATGCGATTCGCACCACGCGTTTGCGCCAGGAGTGCGGCTGCATCATTGAATTGTCAGGTCGGGAAGCAGAATTACATTCGCGTATGGCGTCCGTCAAGAGGAATAGCGCTGCACGTGCAGGGTGAGTAACCCTTTCCCGGCTCGAAGATCCATCCAGCCTAGGGCTTCGTTTGGCTGAAAAGCACCACGTTCCCAAAAGTTCGCACGCTGGGAAATTGTGAAGAGTATTCCGCAATCTGTTTTGGCGCATTCAAGCAGCCCAGGCAAATCACGGTGCAGACCGGCGGCTGGGATTTTCCGGCGTACTGCATCGTAGAATTCTCCACCCCAACATAGCGAATTTGGCGCGGTACGCCTCCTCGTTCCAGCATGGCCATCATGGGATATTCGAAATGCAGTCGATTGGCATCGATCCCAATCAATCTACATGCAGATCCTCGGGCTGCTGCCGCGGCAGCAATAAACGAGTTTGCCAGGCTTTGATGGAAATCAAAAAAATACGTCTGGTCGCGTGGACTTGTCAGCACACTTCCCACAAGACCGCGCTTGGTGATCAGCGGACGAGTTTCATTGGACAGCGCCAGAGGTATCGCCAGGATGAGTGCGAACCAGACAATCGTATCGACGACCCACCTTGGCCATGTGCGCACCAGGACGATCGCGCTCAACACGGTTCCCACAAGCAATATAGGGATCAAGTATCGAGCGTTCCATTGCGACCAGCGCAACAACGCGGAGTACAGAACAAAGGCGCCGATCAAGCCCAGCCCAATCCAGCCGATTTCATTTCCAAGCTTTCGCCGGTAAACAAGATATAACCCTGCAGCCAATAAAATCAGAAGCACCGGCAACGAATCTCCTGCAAGTACTTCGTAGCGAGGGTGAAATCGCACCTCAAACCGAGGTGTGTTTCCGAAAGATGTTGCGTTCAGCTGCCCCGGGTCGTCGGGATCGATTCCAATTGCCCGCATGAAGGCGGAAAACCTCTGGGTCAACATGGCATTTGCGCGGTCGCTCGGCACTCCCATATGCAGGGATACATTTCTCGCCATGTTCGCGACGACTGCCGCTGGCGTGATGTGCGTGTTTCTCAGCAATCGGCCTTCGACACTGCCCGCTCCATCAAAGTATGGAAGCCCCAGCGGAGAGCCGCAGTACTTGAAGTTGCGCACCCACAATGGCGTGCAAATCAGGATACCGATCGCAGCAACCAGCGGCAGTTTCACCGCAAACCGCCGCATCGTCTGCCGATTCCACATCGCCACACACGCCAAAACGATGCATGGCAGCAAAACGTACGATGTGCCTTTTGTAAACACCGACAGGCCAAGCGCGGCCCCAATTCCCGCGGCTAGCGGCCAACTCTGGCTTCTCCTCCAGCGCAGCATCAGGTAGACCGCAACCGCAATCCAGTAGGCTCCAACCAACTCCGTCTTCGTTCCAGATGCCTCCAGAACCGCCGTGGGGATGGTTGCGCATATGGCTGCGGCAACGATTTGTGGCCGCCGTTGACCCCCCAATTCTTTCGCTATTATTGACGCAGCAACGATGCAACCTGCATAGCCAAACCACTGGACCAGCGCCACCAGCCGGTCAGACCCATACAATAGATATGTCTGCAGCATGGTGTATTCGGCGAATGGAGCCTGATCCAGCTGGAAGCGATCGATGGTCGGAAAAAACTGGACGCCGCGGTCGTTGATCCACTCCACAATGCGGGGCAAATGGTACATCATTGCGTCCCAGCTATTGGGTGCCGACGCCAGGGCTGTCACGCCCGTCAAAGCCAAAAGGACCGCGATCGCACCCACGGCCATCCATTCAGTCCACTGAAAGGGAGCCGTTTCCTCCTTGCCGACTGTGCAAGCTTGTTCATCTGGCTTCGTTCGTCGCATCCACACGAGGCAAGCGAGGACGAATCCCAGCCAGCCGATGGAAACTCCGATTCGTGTCAGCCATCGAAATTGTGTCAGCGCCTCGGTAATTACCACGACGAAGAGCGCCCATGGAATCGACGCGAACACTAACGACTCGCGCCATCCATGGTGTCTGTGGCGGAAACATTGAAGTAGTAACGCGAAGGCGAATAGCGGCAGGACGAATGGCATGCGCTCCCGTTCCCCTGCGGTGTCGAGTCGAACGCAAAATTACTCATTGACACCGAGGCCGGGAGAGGCACGGCTGCATGTTACGCGTCTTATTCGTTGTAATGCAGCAGGCTGAAAATGTCCAGCCCATCGAAGCGTTCCCGCCCCTTCAGGAAATCCAGCTCGACGGCAAAGGCCAACCCTGCAATATCTCCGCCCAATTGTCGAACCAACTTTACCGTTGCTTCCATGGTGCCGCCCGTGGCCAGCAGGTCGTCCACGATTACCACCCGCTGCCCGCTCTCGATCGCATCCAGATGAATTTCTAACGCATCGGTGCCATATTCCAGGTCATAGGTGACCCGCGCAGTTTTTGAAGGCAACTTCTTCGGCTTGCGCACCGGCACAAATCCGGCATTCAGCCGATACGCCAACGCCGGCCCAAAGATAAATCCACGCGCTTCAATGCCCAGCACCAGGTCAATATCCTTCTCAAAATAGTGGGCCGCCAGGGCGTCGATCAGCATCGCAAAACCGCTCTTGTCTTTCAGCAGCGTAGTAATGTCGTAAAAAAGAATCCCGGGTTTGGGGAAGTCAGGGACAGTGCGAATTAATTTCTTTAATGGCTCACAATCAATATGTAGTTGCGACATGCGGAGCGGTTCTCCTTCGTATTCGTCGTTCGAGTGTATTCAATGAGTGATAGTTTTTGTGAAAATGCCGCGTTCAGAGCGGAACTTCCGCGATTACAGCAGACAGGCGCGCTCACCACGCTCCTTCAATCTCAAATGCCTGCAGGCCCTCGGCCTCTGCCTCCGGCCGGCGGCGTTCTTCGATGGCGTCCACCCGCGAACCTCGTGAACCTTGCGCCAGAGCCGCGTGCAATTTGCGAATTTGCTCCTCGCTGCCCGCCGCCAGCACTTCCACATCCCCGTCCGCCGTATTGCGCACCCAGCCGCGCAGACCAATTTCGTACGCTTCCCGCTGCACGAACCAGCGAAAGCCCACGCCCTGCACACGACCTTTTACGATATAGTGACGCACGATCACAGCAAGGGCAGTGTCGCAGATGAGAAGAGAAATGTGCAACCCGCGGAAGATGAATCCTGTCCAGAGTATTGCCGTGGATCAAATCACGTATGGAATGAGCGCCTTGACGTGCTGCCGGTAGGCCGTGTACTGCTCGCCAAAGGTTTCCAGCATGAACCTCTCCTCCGTGCGCAGTTTCAACCAAAACGCAAACCCTATGACAAGCACTTCCACGAAATTGAGGACCGTTCCCAGCGTGACCGCTGTACCCAGCAGGGCCAGCAAAATACCGGTGTAAATCGGATGCCGCACCCGCGCGTAGGGTCCCCGGGTAATCAAGGTGTGGCCCTCTTTCACCGCAACGATCCCACTCCAATTGCGCCCCAGGATGAAGCGCGCCCACACCGCGAACATAAAGCCGAGCGACAGCAGCAGAACGCCGAAATACTGGACGACCAGTACATTGGGATAGAGATGTCGATACAGCAGGCCCACTCGTCGGCCTTCGACGAAAAACGGCGCCAGCACCAGCAGAATGATGGATGCCTGGATCAGACGCGAAGCCATCGTCTGCCGGCGTGCGTTGCGCTTTTGCACGAATGCCGCCAACACCCAGAAGATGCCGAAGACAATCCAGCCCCACTTCACCATTGCATACGGAATCATCGCACTAGACATTTCCGCCCCCCAATCGAACCTGCCGTCGATTCTTATACGTGAAAGATTCGGACATGGTTCCCTGGGGAAGGAAATTCTCTGCAATCGAGTTGCTGCCCGCTAGCTATGCCCGGGAAAGGTAGGCGCCTTCCGCCGTATCGACGCGTGCTTGAAATTATTTGATCCTATACACGTAGGCGTCAGAAACGAACCGGTTGCCAAACGATTGACCACCTAGACGCATTCCGTCAACACTGCTGGCCTTGCCAAAACTTTTGCGAAGATCACTGATAAAAGGATCCCTCATCGGCAAGATCAGAATTGGAGGCCGCATGAAAATACGGCTATTTTGAAGCACCTCCGTGACTTTCTCATATGCCTTCAAAGGATGGCTCTGATCCAATGCCGATGAAGCCAGCACCAGTCTCCAATCATCGTACTCAGGTGAAATAATCCACAGAGCAACATTCACCTTGAATTTCGAGGTGTCTAAAGCCTTGATGACTTTTTCCCCTGCGTCTACATCGACGCCTACCAGTGTCGTCTTATCCATGGGATCACTCCACCATTTCGTTTCGTAATCGCATCCACCATCGATTCGGCTTCAGCGCGGCTCCAAAGCCGATAACGGCTCTGCTCAGACCAGTTCCTGGCAAACGCCCAATTCGCAGCTAACTTCGGATTCGATTGCATGTCGTTGTTCAATTGCGTGTCAAGGCCAGCCACCGCCATCAAGTCGCTTAGTTTATGACTGTAACTTTTATTGACTCGGTCCTTATCGGGGAAATCGTGTTTTTGCGAAAGTTTTGCAATGCAAGCTTTCAAAGCACATTCAACCGCATACCCAGCCAAGTAATACGCTCCACTGCTATGGCCCGATTGCAGGAGATTCCTGGCTTCATGCGATCTGACTTCCGAAAGCTTTTGCAAGTCGCTACGATTCATAAGTCATTCGTCGAAAAATCAACACCGGCCCGCTATGCCCGGGAAAGGTAGGCGCCTTCAGCCGTATCCACGCGAATCTTTTCGCCTTCGTTGATGAACGGAGGCACCTGCACCACCAGCCCTGTTTCCAGCTTGGCCGGCTTGGTCACAGAAGACGCAGTAGCCGACTTCAACCCCGGCTCCGTCTCCACCACCGTCATTTCCACGGTCTGCGGCAGATCGATCCCGACCGGCACGCCATCGAAGAACGATACTTTGATCGGCAGATTCGGGATCAAATATTCCACTGCATCCCCCAGCGTTTCGCCGTTCAAATTCGTCTGCTCAAAGTTTTCCGTGTTCATAAAGTAGTAGTCGTCGCCGTCGGAGTACAAAAACTCCATCGCAACTTCATCCACAATCACACGCTCGATCGGGTCGGGCGAACGAAAACGATGCTCATACATGGCGCCCGTGCGCAGGTTGCGCAACTTCGCCTGGATAAACGCGCGCAGGTTGCCGGGAGTGCGGTGCTCTACCTTGAAAACGGAATGCAGTTCACCATTGTGCTTGATGATCATGCCAGGACGTAACTGAGTGGCGGGAATCGCCATAAGAAAGCTTGCTCCTTAACAAATGTCAGAATTTCGTTCGCCGCGGGTGCTCCGCCGAACGGAAAGGTCAACCCTTCCAGTGTAGCCTAGCCCGGCAACAGGATCACGTCGCGGGCGGAAGACGTGCGGCTCAACTCGCCTCTCGTTGAAATGAAAGTGATACACTCCACTACGTCCCATGATGAACGGCAGAAAAATCACGGTGGTTCTGCCCGCCTACAATGCCTCGCGCACGCTGCGGCAAACCGTGGCCGAATTGCCTTGGGAACTGGTGGATGACGTCATCCTGACAGACGACGCCAGTTCGGACGGCACGTTGCAACTCGCGCGTGAGCTGGGCCTTCATAGCCTGCAGCACAATCGAAACCTGGGCTACGGCGCGAATCAGAAAACTTGTTATGCCGAAGCGCTGACGCGGGGCGCCGATGTCGTCGTCATGTTGCATCCGGACTATCAATACACACCCAGGCTTGTGTGCAGCATGGCATCGATGATTGCGTATGGCGAATTCGATGTTGTTCTGGGCTCTCGCATCCTGGGCCGCGGCGCGCTCAAGGGAGGAATGCCCAAGTATAAGTACATCGGCAATCGGGTTCTGACGCTAGTCGAAAACCTTTTGACCGGGTACAAACTCTCTGAATATCACACCGGATATCGCGCGTGGAGCCGAGCGGTGCTGGAACGGTTGCCGCTGCTCGCCTGCTCCGATGACTTTGTCTTCGACAATCAGATGCTGGTACAGTGCATGCAGTTTGGTTTCCAGATTGGCGAGATCTCTTGTCCGGCAAAATACTTTCCGGAAGCCTCTTCCATTAACTTCCGCCGCAGCGTGCGGTACGGGTTTGGAGTGCTCGGCACTTCGGCGCAGTTCTGGATGTCCCGTCATGGATTTGCGACGCCCGACATTCTGCGAGACGACCCGCGGAAGCGGTTGAGGCCCGAATCCACGGCAGAACGACAGGTGCTGCAGCGCGCGCAAGCGTAAGGGCGCCTCTGACTCGAACCGCGACAAACGAGGCCCAGTTTTTTGAAACGTTCATTGAACCATCGCAGTCTTCGCGTCCATTCATGAGCCAAATTCCAACGAATCCGGCACCGCGACATTCCGAATCTTCCCAGCATCCGTCGAAAATTGCCGTCACGGAGTCCGCGCCAAACCGGCTTCTCGGAGAGCCTGGCTTCCGACTTCAGGCGATCATTCGTATCGTCCTTTTCCTCTGGTTGGCAGCCTGTCTCGGGCTATTCGCGGTGCGCTCCATCCATTGGCCGCAAGTGAACGACCCTGCGCAGATTAGCTATCTATGCTTCCTCATGGACCACGGGTTCGCACCCTACCGGAATCTCATCGAGATGAATATGCCGGGAATTTATCTCACCAACTGGAGCGTGGCCCACCTTCTCGGGGCTGGTTCGCTCGCCTGGCGCGGCTTTGATCTGCTGCTGCTTTCGCTCGCAGTCGCCGCAATGATTTTCATTACTCGCACTTTTGACTGGTTGTTCGGCTTTTTCGCCGGAGCTCTGTTTGCACTGTTCCACGGTCAGGACGGTCCCGCCCAGCTCGGCCAGCGCGACTTCATCGTAACCGTCCTGTTTCTCTGCGCCTATGCGTTCCTTTTTGAATCGCTGCGTCGTGACAAGAAATGGCTGCTCTTTTTCTTTGGACTTCTGTCCGCTGCACCCATCACTTACAAGCCGCAAGCCCTGCTTTTAACTCTCTTCCTGCTGGCCGCGCTTGTCTGGCGTCTGCGATCCCAGCAGAAACCGTATCTGCAGGCAACCGTGTTGAGCGTTGGCGGGATGGTCGTGCCGATCCTGCTGGTCTTTGGTTTTCTTCTGGAGAAGCATGCGCTCGCCGCATTCGTTGTCACCGAGCGAACACTGCTGCCCTACTATGCCACGCTCGGTCGACATTCCGTGCCGTCGTTGCTTCGGTTGCTCCTCGTCAACTCCATCGGAGCGCTCCTCTTTCTTGGCGTAGTGCTCGCGGTATTGCAGCGCACCAAATGGACCTGGGAGCGCACCCTTATCGTCGCCGGAATCCTGTTCGGCGCAGCCTCGGACATCGCACAGGGCAAGGGATTTCTGTATCACCGCTATCCTTTTGCCGCCTTCGTTTTGCTTTGGGTGGCGCTCGAATTCGCCGCCGCCGTGCGCCGCCCGGGATACCCCCGTATGCTTGCCTATGCAGGCCTCCTCTACGGAGCCATCATCGCCGGCATATTTACCTCGCGCGCCAGCATTCGCACCTGGGATCAAACCTACAGCCAAGCCTTGCGACACGACTTAATCTCTCTCGGCGGTTCGAACCTTTCCAGCTCCGTCCAGTGCATTACCATGTCCCCGGAATGCGCGACAACGCTCTACCACCTGCGTCTGGTGCAATCGACCGGCCTGGTCTACGACTACTTTATCTTCGGCCCCAGCAAGTATCCCGCGATCGCCTACGTACGGCAACGCTTCTGGGATCAATTCATCAACAACCGGCCCCGCGTCATCATCCTGGGACGATGGCTCTATCCCGAGCGTGCGGACGACTACAGCAAGTTAAACCGCTGGCCCGCGTTCAGGGATTTTCTCCACCAGCATTACGCGCTGTACGCTGAACGCAGCTTCACTCCGCCAAAATCAGGCCTGCTCGGCTACGGCTATCGCATCTACGTTCTGCGATAAGGGTGTCTGTGGGCCTTCCGAACGCGCCTATCGGGCACGAATCGCTCTGGCGGGTCTCGCGCCCAACGTTCTATTTCACATCGCAGGGCTCGACTCTGTGGCCGCATTCCTCGCCATCCTGCTGCTGTTGAAAAAAGATCGCGAAGCTTGGCGCGGCCAAAGCTGCTGCGACTAACCTGCTGCTTCGCTCGCCGCGGGATTTCCTCCCCCGCGGCTCCGCCGAACACAAAGGTCTAACTAACCCCTCTGCTGTATTTGACCAAGCTGGCCGTGAAGTGCCTGCCGGAAGTTCCAAATTGGCCCATCCTCACCGCGTTGAGATGACGATGGCCACCGTGATAAGAAGTGCCATGGATTGATGAAAGGCCACGATGGTTCCCGGATTCTTCGGTTTGAGATTGACCGCATGGAAAAGCAGGAATCCCACTGCGATCTGTGTGACGGCCAGGTAAAATGCCATTGGGTAAGTTGGCATAAGCCAGCCCAGAGTAGCCACGACAATAAGGGCGGCAAGGACATGGACTGCCACAGTCCAATGAGCAAGTCGCTGCGGTCGGTAGAAAGGCCCGATAGGCTGACTAAACCCGCGTTGCCCAGTAGTCATACCCCCCAGGAATACCGCCAGCAAAAGCGAATGGAGGGCGACCGTGAACTTGAGATACCACCAAAATTCA
>JAJYSL010000528.1 GCA_021793595.1 Acidobacteriota bacterium | reverse complement strand
TATCCCATTCCATGCCACGAATGCGAAGCTGACTTTCAGTCCTGAGAGTGGAGTTTTGGTAGAGGATATAAAAATACGGCGGAAGGCAATGAAATGCGAGACCAATGACTGCTGGGTCAAAGAAGTGGGCCAATAGCCTTGGTCTAGATGTGTCGGATTCTAGATGCCGACGCCAAACTCGACGCCTTTTTCCTTATCACCGGCGTGAGAATAAAAGTCCAAAGGAGTGCGGTGGTTCAGCAGATAGCGGGCGCGCAGGTTTCGGCCGACGTAGAAGCCGACTGCCACAGCTCCCGTGGCCACCGAGGTCCAGCCCAAGATGCGTACCCAGGGCTTCTTTCCCAAGCATGCATACGATTTCTTCATGTCTTCCGGCCCAACCTTCCTTCGGATCTGTTCCCGCCTGATCAAGTGTAAGCTCAGACCCCGCATGCCAAAATCTTATCGCAAATTGTCGCCATCCAGAACGCGCAATTGTTCAAGAATTGAAAAATATGTGCCCACTTAGGCACAGAGGTGCGAATTTCGGAATTGGTTGCTTTGGGATGATTTACCTTTTCTGCAATCCGGGATATTGCTCGACGCGACGCAGCAGTTCCAGCTTGCGATGGGAGGGCAAAAAACTGGCTTCAATCGAATTTCCTGCCAGCTCGCGCAGATGTTCCAGTGTCAGCTCAAACTGCGTGTGGGCCAGCCAATACTCCCGGCACAGATCGCTGCCAAACAGCGCCGGATCGTCGGAGTTCAAAGTTACCATTAATCCATTTTCGAAATACTCGCGCACCGGGTGGTCTTCCGGACGGGCGCAGCAGCCGGTGCGCAGATTACTGGTGATACAAATCTCCACAGGAACCTGCCTGGTGGCCAGTACCTCGATAAGCTCCGAATCCTGCACCGCTGACAACACATGCCCGATGCGCTCCGCACCAATGTTGAGAGCCGACCAGATGCCCTCCGGCCCCACCGTTTCTCCGGCGTGGGCTGTCAGATGAAGGCCTTGATCGCGCGCTTCGGCGTACAGTTCGCGGAAAGGCTCGGCTCCCGTGCGGCGTTCGTCGCCGCCGATGCCAATGCCAATTACGGAAGGGAATTGCGGCCTCAGTTCCGCAGCCTTCTGAAAAACCCGCGCTGCTTCTTCCGGTCCAAAGTGGCGCACGGCGTCAAAGATCCATGCCACAGTAATTCCGAAGTCCTTTTCTCCCCGCATCCGTCCGCGTTCCATGCCGGCAAACAGCGGCTCAAATTCGACATGTCGCCAGTAATAAACAACGCCGACCGAAACGTAGACCTCCGCGTGGACGACACTCTGTGCTGCCAGCGCTGCCACCATGCGATAGGTAATCAACTCATAATCTTCCGGGGAACGCAGCCTGCCGGAAACAGCTTTGAAGGCCATCAGAAATCCGGTGAAATCTTCGTACCTGTACAGATCGTGGGCCGCATCCAGCGTCAGAGGCTCTGCATCGTGGTGCTGGCTCAACTCCACCAACGTTTCCGGCGTAATCGTGCCCTCCAAATGCAGATGCAGCTCTGCCTTGGGAAGCCCGCGAATCCACGATTGGATGTCGATCGGGGGAGCGGATTTGTCTTGGGAAGACATCAGGAATCCAGACGCTTGCTGGTGGCGAACTCCGTACGATGACGGCTATAGAAGTAGTAAATCACCAATCCGATCGCCAGCCAGATGAAAAAGCTGACCCACGTGAGCATGGGCAGGCCCATCATCAGCAGCAGACAGAAGAACACGCTCAGCAGCGGGATTATGGGACCGCCGGGGCAGCGAAACGCGCGGTGCCGTTGGGGATCTTTGTAACGCAGAATGATTACTCCAGCCGAGACCAGCACAAAAGCAAACAGCGTGCCGATGTTCGACAGGTCGGCGAAGGTGCCGATGTCCAGCAGGCCGGCTGGCAGACCGACAAACAGGCCGGCAATCCAGGTGGCGGCCGCGGGAGTGCGATAGCGCGGATGCACGCGACTAAACAGCGCCGGCAGCAGTCCGTCGCGCGACATGGCGAACCAAATCCGCGCCTGGCCGATCTGGAAAACCAGAATCGAAGAAATCATTCCCAGCAGTGCTCCGAACAGCACCGCCAATTCCACCCAGTGTAGGGTCGCATTGTGGTTGTGCAGGTAGAGGCGGTGCATGGTATTTACCACCGGCGCCGCATCCTCCATTAGCACCTGCCAGTGCACCAGGCCGGTCAGCACCAGGGCGACGCTGACATACAGGATGGTGGCGACAATCAGCGTGGCGATGATGCCGATGGGCACATCGCGCTGCGGATTCTTGCATTCCTCCGCAGCCGTGGAAACAGAATCGAAACCGATATACGTAAAGAAAATAATCGACCCGCCGGTCAGCACTCCAGCCCATCCGTTGGGATAAAACGGATGCCAGTTGGATCTGTGAACAAACTCTGAGCCGACCATGACGAACAAGAGAACGGCGCTAATCTTCAGCAGCACCATAATGTTGTTGGTCTCGGCGGATTCACGAATGCCGCGCACCAGAATCATCGTCAGTAGCATCACGATTAGAAAAGCCGGGACGTTGAAGCCGAAATGCCAGCCAGGTGCGTACAAGGGATGGCCGCTCAGGTCTTGCAGTCCGCTGGGCAGAAAGGCAGGGGAGATCCAGCGCAGCGCCGGATGGATGCCGAACCAGTCCATCAGCGCCACCACATGCGCCGCGAATCCCACGCTGACGGCCATATTGGAAAAGGCATATTCCAGAATCAGGTCCCAGCCGATGATCCAGGCCACCAACTCTCCCATGGTGACGTAGGTATAGGTATAGGCGCTGCCGGCGATGGGAATCATCGATGCCAGCTCCGCGTAGCAGAGCCCGGTAAATCCGCAGACGATGGCGACCAATAGCATCGACACCGCCAGCGCGGGCCCGGCGCCAGGACGGCCCAGCATCGCCGTGTGGCGCAGCAGGTAATCCAATACCGGCGTGTTCAACACCGAGGAGGTATCGAAGCGCTGCCCGGCGATGGCGGTTCCGATGACGGTGAAGATACCGGAGCCGATGACCGCGCCAATGCCTAGCGCAGTAAGCGATAGCGGACCCAGAGTTTTTT
>JAJYSL010000527.1:750-3094 GCA_021793595.1 Acidobacteriota bacterium | reverse complement strand
TCGCCGATACCCCCGGGCATGAGCAGTACACGCGCAACATGGCGACCGGCGCTTCGACGGCGGATGCGGCTGTAGTGCTGGTCGATGCACGCAAAGGCGTGTTGCCGCAGTCGCGCCGTCATGCAACGATTGCGGCGCTGCTGGGGATTCCTCACATTATCGCGGCCGTGAACAAGATGGACTTGGTCGACTACTCCGAAGAAGTATTTCGGCGCGTGGAAGCCGATCTGCAGGAACTGGCGCTGCAGATTTCTCCCTCCGGAGCGCAGACGATTCATTGCATTCCGATCAGTGCGCTCGAAGGTGAAAACGTCGTGACTCGCAGTACGAAGATTCCCTGGTACACCGGTCCAAGTCTGCTGGAGTATCTGGAGGAGATTCCGATTGCTGATTCGAACAGTCCGGAAGCTTTCCGTTTTCCAGTGCAATATGTGATTCGACCGGACGACAGTTTCCGCGGTTTCGCGGGGCAGATCATTGCCGGTTCCGTTCGACCTGGCGACAGCGTAGTGGCGCTGCCTTCGAAGCAGAAAACGCGGATTCGCTCCATCGTCACATTTGACGGGCCATTGTCGCAGGCGGGGACGGGATCGTCGGTCACGCTGCAACTGGAAAATGAATTGGATTTGAGCCGTGGCGATCTGCTGGTTTCAGAAGAGGGACTGCCGAATATTGCGCGCCAGTTTACCGCGAATGTTGTTTGGCTGCATGCGACGCCGCTCGACTTGCAAAAGAGATGGATCTTGCGGCAGGCCACGGATGAAGTGCGAGTGCAAGCGACAAAGATTCGCAGCCGCATTGACGTGAATACCATGGAGCGCCCGCTGGCGTCGCAACTTGGACTGAACGATATCGGCATCGTGGAGTTC
The DNA here is from genome assembly GCA_021793595.1 of Acidobacteriota bacterium. Next base: position 2,225 of record JAJYSL010000527.1, on the reverse strand, counting down.
GAAGCGACGCGGACTCTATCGTTCGACTTGTATTCGCAGAACCGCAACTCGGGCAGCTTCATCCTGATCGATCCGCTGACAAACGCCACCGTGGGCGCCGGCATGATCACGGAAAATCTTGAGAAAGCAAATCGACGAGCCGATCACGACGTTGCAGGTGTGGAGAGGGCAGAGCCCTCGCCGACCGCTCCTGTAGCAATTTCGGAGCGAGCCCATCGCAGCGGGCACCATCCCGGGGCGGTGTGGCTTGGAGCACGGCCCTCCCTGGCGGCGCCACTGGAACGCGCTCTGTTTGAAGCGGGGTTGCACGTGGTGCGGATCGACGACGTGCAGCATCCTGGCGAGTGGAGCGAGGCGCTGGTACGCGGACTCTATTCCGCGGGAATGATTGTTTTGTATTCGAGCCATGAAGGCGAGGAGCAAAAGAAAAATCTGCTGAGCTCAACGATTCAGTCGGATCGCATTCTGGACGTGGACGCGCTGAGCCGCGAGGCGGATGATGCTTCGCTGCTTCAGCAGATCGTCGAATGGGTTGAGGGGTTGCGAATTTCACGTCCAAGGGAGAACCGATGAATACCGTTGACATCGATTTGAACGCAGCGGAAACTCTCGCACCGGATGCGCTGGTGAAACAGGTGCTGCGTCAGGAAGGCAAAGCCTGCCTGACGAACAGCTTTCAGATTGAAGACATGGTAGTGTTGCATCTGCTGCGTCAGGTTGCGCCGAACATTCCCGTCCTGTTTCTCGACACTGGTTATCACTTTAAAGAAACGTATGCGTACCGCGATCGGATCGCAAGGGAGTGGGGACTGAATCTGATTTCACTGCAGGCAAAACAGTCGGTCGCGGATCAGGAATCTGCTTTTGGCATTCTGAACCAGACCGATCCTTCGCGCTGCTGTGGTCTGCGCAAGGTTGCGCCATTGATGGAGGGGCTGGAGCCATACGACATTTGGTTCACAGGTCTGCGGCGCGAACAGTCGCCGACGCGTAAAAATCTTCGCAAGCTGGAGCCGCACGTCCTGCCGACGGGAAAGACTTTGCTAAAGGTTAGCCCGCTGGCAGACTGGGACTTCAAGCAGGTTTGGAGCTACATTTCGCGTCATCAGATTGAATATCTCCCGCTCTACGATCAGGGTTATTCCAGCATCGGTTGCGAACCATGCACCTCGATTCCGGAGGATCCGGATAACCCACGCTCTGGACGTTGGTCAGGCCGGAAACTCGAATGCGGCATTCATACATTCACGGAGACGAACGCCTCTCCTCTTACATTGCAGGAGGGACAATGACAGATTCGACGACGATGGCCGAGGTGGTGACTGCTCCGGTTGTGAAGGAAACAGCGGCGCAGCGGATGGAGCGCCTGAAGCGCGAGAAAAATCCCTGGGAATTTTTCAATGAGGTGCGCGAGTTTGCCCGGCAGGGTCGCAGCAGCGTGGTACCGGAGTGGGCGTCCGCTTACTTTAAGTGGT
>JAJYSL010000527.1:0-740 GCA_021793595.1 Acidobacteriota bacterium | reverse complement strand
CTACTTTATGATGCGGGTTGGCGTGCCGAACGGAATTTTGAATTCGCGCCAGTTGCGTACCATTGCGGATCTGACGCGACAACATGCGCGCAATCTCGCCGACGTTACGGTTCGCCAGAATATTCAATTGCACTGGCTCACCATTGAATCGCTGCCGGAAATTGTCGATGTGCTCTCCGGTGTGGGGCTGTCGCCGAAGGGCGCGTGCGGTGATGTTTCGCGCAATGTGACCGGATGTCCGCTAGCTGGGATCGCGGCGGATGAGATTGCGGATGCTTCTCCGTTGGCGCTGGAAATCGCCGGCCTATTGACGGCGAATCCGGAGTTTTACAACCTGCCGCGCAAATATAAAGTTTCCATCACCGGGTGCCCCTCGTGGTGCAGTTATCCGGAGATCAATGACATTGGATTGACGGCGGTGCGTAGAAATCTGCATGGCAGAGATGAGATCGGATATTCCATACGCGTCGGCGGAGGACTGTCCAACGAGCCGCATCTGGCTGTTCGGCTGAATGCATTTTTGCATCCCGATCAGGTTGTGCCGGCGGTTCTTGCAGCGACGGAGATTTTCCGCGATCAGCAGGTGCTGCGTGAAAGCCGCGATCGCGCCCGACTGAAATATCTATTTCTGAAACAAGGATGGGACGCAGATCGATTTCTATACGAGGTGGAAGACAGGCTGGGATATCGCTTGGAGTCGGCCACAGAAGAAAGTTTGCCGAACGATGTATTTCGCGATT
>JAJYSL010000526.1 GCA_021793595.1 Acidobacteriota bacterium | reverse complement strand
GGTATCGGCAGTCATGTTCTGGCTGTCTCGGTCGACATCCGCCATGACCGGGCGTGCGCCTACACTCACGGCGCAGCTTGCCGATGCAATAAAGGTGCGGCTCGTAGTGACAACTTCATCTCCGGGACCGATATTGAGAATGCGTAAAGCGAGTTCCAGCGCCACCGTGCCATTTGCCAAGGCAATCGCGTGTTTCACGCCGATGGATTCGGCGTATTCTTGCTCAAACTTCCGGCACTCTTCGCCAGTCCAATAATTGACCTTTCCAGATTGAAGGACACGTGTGACTGCTTCAATCTCATCTTTCTCAAAAAAAGGCCACGGCGCGTCCAGCGATGCTACTTTGGCTTTCGACTCCATTGCATCCCCTGACTCCTAGAATTGAGTTTTGTACATTTCAGATACCAAATCAGGAACTGGTTCCAGACTTGGCACCTCGAAGCGCACTAGCTCAGACGAGCATTTCTCGTGTTCATGCAGGCCCGCTGGTCGGCACACTCGGATTGCATTCCATCCAAGTGTACGAGGAGCAAAGAAATCCTTCAACGGATTGTCAGCTACATAGACAAATCGACTGCGGCACGTCATCAATTGGGACTCTATATATCGATAACCTCTGACGTTCGGCTTGAAGAATTCAATCCCCCAATCTCCGGTTACAACAGCCGCATCAAAACGGTCGCGCAAACCTAAAGCGTCGAGCTTCGCCCATTGCGACACCGGGTTTCCATCCGTAAGCAAGCCGAGATAAGCCTTGTCTTGCAATCGCGCCAGACATTCAACTGCATCAGGCAGTAGTTGAATGTGCGGCGCATGTTCCCGATAGATCCGAACCATCGCGGAAACCGTTTTGGCATCTCCCCTAAAGCCCAGCATGTCAAGTGCTGTGTCAAAGATGTTACTGCGTCTCCCCTGATCGAACAGCACTTGAGCCTGCTTCTGAATTCCTTCTAGACCCAGATGCTCGGCGCACCATTCTCCAACTGCGCGAAACCCACTATATGCGTAATCGCGTTCCAAGTAGAGAGTGTCGTCCAGGTCAAATACCACGCATATGTTTTCTTTAATCATGTGAAGGATGCACTCTAGGAATAAAAACGGCGGTGTCGTAACGAAGCATTAGCAGTCCATCGTGCCATTCATTGGTCACAGTACTAGGTTTCTCCAGTATCGGCTCAAGAAGCCATAACGGAAACCTTGCCCCGGCGCGGTCGGCGAGCGGGAACCCACCACCAAACCTTGCATTGATTTCAATAACGGAGATTGTTCCAGCAGCATCTACAAAGCATTGAATATTAAGCGCGCCTCGAGCGCCTGGAAGCCTCTCCGAGATCGTGGTTGCCAAAAGCATCAGTCCTTCGTCCTTGGTTGTGATTCCTTTGCTGACCTCGCCCCCTCGTGTCTCTAGCCGTTTGTGCGGCACGGCGGAGACACATCGTCCATCTTGAACGAATACATTGACAGTGTATTCATCGCCGTGCGCAATCTCCTGGACAATCAGGTCTTGCCTGTCCTCTGCGTGTTCCTTGAGGGCCACAAGGGATTTGGCTGTGAATACGCCAGCAGATGCGCTCCCAGACCTGGGCTTCACAATGAGTGGAAATTTCCACTTCTTCGGGTTTTGAAGCACCTCATTGGGGCTGCCTTGCCGCGGCGATAAGAAGTTGTTTTCCGCCAGCCATCGGTGCGTTTCAACTTTATCGCACGCAATACTGATAGTCTCGGGATCTGAAACCGAAACCGTGATGCCATGCTCAAGAAATCGCTGCCGGTTCGCAGCATACACCAAGAGTTCCGTGTCGATCGTCGGCACAACCAAGGAGACATTTTCTTCAATCGCGATTCTAAGTACATCATCGATGAATCCAGGATCGCCACAACGCCGCACGGTAAAGCACTTATCTACCAGATAGGCCGCCGGAGCAGTTTCCGGTGCCGTATCCATTCCCAGCACCCGTCCGCAGACCCCCATCTCGCTCAGGGCCTGTCGAAAACACTCAATCAACTGCGAACGGCGGCCTACAGAGGACACCAGTACCGTAACTGTTTCCGGTCGTGGTTTTGCTGTCATAAATCTGACGATCCTGCCATGGCAGAATTTAGATGTCTCGACTCTTCCATTGCAGCAGCCTCATTCTTTATTGGGAAAAAACTCCGGCATGGTGGCGTGATTATTACTGGAAATGCCGTGGCAGCGAAATACTTTCCCAACCGTCAGGAGCAGTATTTTAATATCTAGCCACAAACTCCAGTGATCCACATACCACACATCATATTCGAACTTCTTGCTCCACTCGATGGCGTTTCGGCCATTCACTTGCGCCCAGCCGGTAATTCCCGGTAGCACTTCGTGCCTGCGCGCTTGCTCCGGGGTGTATCGATCCAGGTACTGCGTCAGCAGCGGACGAGGCCCTACCAGACTCATGTCGCCCTTGAACACGTTCCACAATTGCGGGAGCTCATCAATGCTCAGGGCGCGCAGGATTCGCCCCAACCTCGTGATCCGCTCTTCATCCGGCAACAATTCGCCGTTGGCATCGCGTGCGTCCTTCATGGTGCGAAACTTGTAAAGTGTAAACGCCTTTCCGTGAATGCCGGGACGAATCTGCTTGAATAGTACGGGTGTGCCGAGTCTATAGCGGATGAAAAGAGCTGCAACTGCCCACACAGGAAAACTCAGTATCAGCACTATGAATGCTATGGTTCGATCAAAAGCAAACTTTACGAATTTTCTCCATCCCAGATGTTTGGCTGCAACAAATTCCTGCAGAAGCTTCGAATAATCTGTCAACAGGGCCTCCCAGACGATTTCGCACCGGAAGTTGTGCACCACCCATTCTCTTCCTGCGCGTCCCATGCGCTTTCTTAAATCGGGACCATCGAGAAGCTGACCGATAGCATGTTGTAGTTGATCGACATCGCCGACAGGAACGACGAACCCAGTGACGCCATCCAGCACAGAATCAATTGCACCGGTAGCGTTACTCGCTACAACCGGAACCTCCGCAGCCTGGGCCTCAAGCGGGACTCCTGGGAAGCCCTCACGGTGCGATGGAAAGGCCAAAACATCCATAATGGAGTAATAAGGGGCAACATCGCTGACAAATCCC
>JAJYSL010000082.1 GCA_021793595.1 Acidobacteriota bacterium | reverse complement strand
AACCTTGCGTCCGATCCAGAAAAAAGGAAACCAGCACAAATCCAAAGTAATGACCGCGGCTGGCGTATTCAGAGACAACATCAAGTGCAGCACCTTGCTGTACATTGAGCGTGAGCTGACTTGCCGCGGCCTTCTCACGGGCAATTTCCAGTGCCGGCTCAGACCAGTCGGCGAGCGTCATGCGCCAGCCCTGTTGTGCCAACCAGACGGCGTGGTGTCCGGCTCCGCCGGCCAGATCGAGTCCTGTATCGGCATCGGACGCAAGGTTCTCGCGTAGAAGAGGCTGCAAATAATTTTTCCGCGCATCCATCACAAATGGGTCGACCTCGCGGAAGCCAAATTCGCCCGCAAGATAGCGTTGGTTCCAACTCTGCAAATCGCTGCTGGTCATAGTGCATTTAGTGTACTCACAGTCGGGAGCCGCGCCCACGATTGCGATGGTCGAGAGGTATACCGGCTGCGTTATACTTCAGGTGCGATGGCCCTGCTTGACAAGACGTTTTACATTGAAACTTTCGGTTGCCAGATGAATGCCCATGACTCAGAAAAAGTCATTGGGACGCTGGTGCAGGAAGGCTATCGCCAGGTGGAAACCGAGGTCGATGCGGCGCTGATTTTGTACAACACCTGCTCCATTCGCGATAAGGCGGAGCAGAAGGTCTTCAATCGGCTGAACGACTACAAAGCCCTCCACAAGCAAGGAAAGCGCTTCGGCGTGCTCGGCTGCGTGGCGCAGCAGGAAGGCGGGAAGATCTTCGAGCGGGCACCCTATGTGTCGCTGGTTGCCGGCTCGGCCTCGTATCGCAAACTGCCCGAAATGCTGGTGCAATTGGAAGCCGGCAACAAGCGCATCACCGGCTTGGATGACCGACAGACCAACCAGACCTTCGAGACGGAATTTACCGCTCGCAGCAACAAGCATCGCGGCTACATCACCATTATTGAAGGCTGCGACAAGTTCTGCGCCTACTGCGTGGTGCCATACACGCGCGGCAAAGAGCGCAGTCGGACCTCCGCGTCTGTATTGGCGGAAGCACGACGGATGGCCGATGCCGGCTACACGGATATTCAATTGCTCGGGCAAAACGTCAACTCCTATCGCGACTCGTCGGGCAAGATGAGTTTCGCAGAGTTGCTCGCGGCGGTTGGACAGGTGCCCGGGATTCGCCGAGTCCGCTTCACGACATCGCATCCACGCGACTTTACACGCGACATCGTTGACGCGATTGATGCGGTGCCCACGCTCTGCGACCATGTGCATCTGCCTGTGCAGAGCGGATCGTCCCGAGTGCTGCAGAGGATGCAGCGTGAATATACGCGCGAATGGTATCTGGAACGGATTGCCTGGATTCAGGCGGCACGACGGCCGATCAGCCTGACGACCGACATCATTGTCGGATTTCCAGGAGAGAGCGACGAGGAGTTTGAGCAGACGTTGAGCTTGCTGGCACAGGTCGGCTACGACGCCGTGTTTGCCTTCAAATATTCTGCGCGGCCCAATACTCCAGCCATTTCCATGGAAGACAGCATCCCGGAAGAAGTGAAGAGTCGGCGGTTGCAAATGCTATTAGAACATCAGCGCGAGATTCAAAGGTCCCGCTATAGCAGGCATATCGGAGAAATAATTGAAGTTATGGTTGAAGGAAATAATCCGGCGCGCGGGCAGGTTTCCGGACGCAGTTCGCAAAATAAAGTCGTCAATTTCACCGTAAACTCACCTATTCTGCCAGCAGCGGGAAGCTATGTGAACGTGCGCATTACACAGAGTTTCCCGAACAGCCTCCTTGGTGAGGCTGTCGATGGCGGGCAGTCAGCTGCGGTCTCAGCGGGACAGGGAATTTGTGTGGCATGAGTCTTCCAGTCCAATCCGGCGCAGGTGAAGTGCAGGTCGACGAAATGGAAGTCAAGATTCGCGGCTTGATGATGGATCCAGTCACCAATATGCCCATGGTGGTCTTGAAGGATATCGGGAGCGACGCACTGGTGCCCATCTGGGTAGGGATCTATGAGGCGAATGCGATTGCTCTGGAGATTGAAAAAACGACAACACCGCGACCAATGACCCACGATTTGCTGGCGAACCTTATCCGCACACTGGATGGAGAAGTGCGCCGCGTGGTAATCACCGAATTGAAGGACGATGTATTTTATGCGTTGATTTGGATGGAGCGCGGCGGAGAACTGATCAGCCTGGATGCTCGTCCGTCAGATGCGCTGGCGCTCGCCTTGCGAACGGATTGTCCTATCTATCTTTCCGCTCAAGTGCTGCGAACCACCCGGATGGCCAATGCCGGCGTGGAGAGTTTTTCCACAGAAGATCTGCGGCGCTGGCTGGAGAATCTGAACGACGAAGACCTCGGCCGCTATAAGATGTAGCGCCTGGCCGGATGACACTCTAATTCTGACTTGCCAAGGGTCCCGCGATGCTGCAGCCGCCACGTTCGCGATGGAAGAGAGCAGCTTTTCGGATACTTGCGCGCGTGGTGCGTCTGTTGCATGGTGGCGATCGCTTCTCGGAGGCCGAATTAGCGGGCATCCGCAACTTCCTGGTGCTGCAATATGAATCCCCGCTGGGCAGTGTGGTTCATGCGACCCCTTTGTTTGAGGCTCTGAAACGTGGGGTGCCGGATTGTTACATTACCGTTGCCGCTTCAACGATCGCTGCCACTGTTCTTCGCACCAACCCATATATTGATCGATGCGTGGTTACTCCCAGCCCTTTCAAAGATTTTCCGGGGAGCGTACGTGCCGTGCGAGCACTGCTCGATTCGACGCCCGCCGGCGCTCGCTGCGTGATGACCACCATTGGCAATCAGCGAACCCGCTTGGCATTTCTTAGTTTGCTTTCTGGAAGTGCGGTGCGGGCTGGGTACATCCTGGCTCCGGAACTCTACGATGTGCCCCTGGTTTTCGACCCTCAGCGCGGGCAGATCGAAGGCAATCTTGACATCGCGCGCAGCCTCGGCCACCCTGTTCCTTTTTACGAGCCACGCGTGTTTTTCTCGCGGCAGGATGTCGCAAAAACAGAGCAATGGCTGGCGTCTCTCAAAATTGATCCCGGCGTTCCACGAATTGTTTTTGTTACGCAAACTAGCGGGGGACAGAAGAACCAGTGGAGTCCGACTCGCTTTCAGCAGGTGATTTCTGGCCTTTCAAGCGCGACCGGGGCGGTCCCCGTCTTTGTGGGCACGGAAAAAGATGCCGCACCGATAGACGACCTGCGCAAGCATCTGCCGGACAGGGGCATTTCTCTGGCAGGAAAAACGACCATCACAGAGCTGGCCGCGCTGCTGGCACAGTGTGATCTGATCGTCAGCCTGGATACAGGCACCTTCCACGTGGCTCGATCTGTCGGATTGCCCGGTGTGGTGATCGCACCCGCGTGGCAAGATTCCCGAGAGTGGCTGCCCGTCGATGTCCCGAGCTATCGCGTGCTGCGCGGGCCGGCGATCCGAGATATTCCGGTGGATTATTGTATCGACGAAATCAGCGTGGAGCAGGCGTGCGATGCCGCGCAAGCCCTCCTGGCAAAATATCCCGTGGATGCAGCGCAACGAGCTTCCCGTGTAGACCGGTCTTCGCGGCGCTAACCCGACTTGGTCTGCGTAAGTCTTTCAAAAGCCGACTGAAGTCTGATCGGCACCAGGAAGAGCATCTTGGTCCGGAAAGTGCTTTGGCGGACAATCTCTTGCAATTGAAACTTGGAAGTGTTTGGGTGCTTGATGAAGGCAAACACCCGGTAGCAGAGCGGCCGAATCAATCCAAACAGACGTTCATCCGGTGTGGCCTCAGTCAGTACGAGCGGGGACTGCAATCCCAGCGTTTTGACCGCTCCTTCAATCGCGTCGAGAACTGCTCCCTCGACATCGATCTTGATTCCGTTAATACGCAGGCCATTGCATAACCATTTGTGACACGGCTTTCTGGGTATGACATGCGGCTCTGCGACAATAAGAGAACGGCATGGGCATACTGACACGCATCCTTAAAGTGATGGCCGCGCTGATGACCTCCAACGTGGTCAACCTGGCCACGAAGCTGTTGCTGCCGCCCATTTTTCTCTTTCGATACGGCACCACGCTCTATGGGGAATGGATTGCGCTCTCGGGCGCTGTGGCGTATCTGAGCACGCTCAATTTTGGCATCCAGACCTACGTGACGCAGGACCTGACGGTCCGCTACCAGCGTCACGAACTGGATCGATATCACCTGCAACAATCCACTTCGTTGCGCGTCCTGCTTGGAATCCTCGGCAGCGCCGCAATCGTGTGTCTGGTGGTATTTGCGCTGCCGGTAGAGCAATGGCTGCGACTCACCATTTCGCATCGAGACACGTCGCTGACGCTATATTTTCTGGCGTTGCAAATCCTGCTGGGCGTGTTGTTCGGCTACTTCACCGGCATGTTCATGGTGCTGAGCCGGGCTCACACCGGAGTTCTGTGGGTGAACGGGCTACGGCTGACCATGGTCGTCGTTACCTCGGCGGGCGCCTGGTTGCGCTGGTCCTTTCCGATCTTGGCGGCTTTGCAGGCTGGAATCTACCTGCTGGGCATCTTGCTGGTGCTGGCACAGATTCATCGCGTTGCCCCGCAGATCTTTCCGCAGATACGCTTATGGGACCGCAGCGCGGTACGCGCCATCATGGGGCCAAGCAGCTACTTCGGCCTGATCAGCATGAGCACGTTTCTCTCCTTCGAGGTTCCGGTCCTTATCCTGCAGCGTGAAGCTGGCTCGTTCGTTGTGGTCGCTTTTACGGCCATGCGTACCATTTTCTCCATGTCGCGTCTTCTGCTGATTAGTCCAACACAGGCGATGGGGGCGGAGATAACGCGTCTGTATGGGCGGCAGGAGTGGCGGGAACTAACGGCAATCTACAATTATTCCGAACGATTGATCTTCTCTCTGATTCCTGTCATAAACCTGGGAATGCTGATACTTTCCCCGGTTCTATTGGCCATTTGGCTGCATAAGCCGCAGTTGTTTTCTGTGTTTCCGTACGTGGTCACGTCCGCGATTTCCATGACCCTGAGTGCAAAGGAACACAAATTTCAGTTTCAGTTTTCAACCAACACCCACGAGCGCCTGGCGCGCCTGATGTTCTTTAGCTATATAGCCCTGGTGGTAATTGCCATACCCATGGTCCATCTGTACGGGATGCTCGGGTTCCTGTATTCCTGGCTGGGAGTGGAACTATTTCAGGTGATTCGGATCATCGGGTTGAACCAGGACCTCTTCGCCCACACGGGAGAGCACAGTCTCAGGTATGTATATCGCTTGGCAGCTTTGTGTCTCGTTGGTTTGGCGACAGCGGACTTGGTGCTGACCCATACGCATCTCATGTCGTATCGGCTGCAGTTTGCGTCGGCTTTCGGGGTGAGCGCCACGATGGCGTTAGTCTCATTTTTCCTTTTCAATATGCAGGAAATCGTTAAAAAGCTATATGTCTTATTCCGGAAGAAACTTCTTCCGAGCAACGCATAAACTTTGAGTGATGGTGGACAGTGAAATCTGGACTGGTACGCATCCTGGGATTCCCAGTCACGCTGATCCATGGGGACACGCTTATATTGGATCGCTGGTTGTGGCTCAAAAAGTACTTGCCGGTTGTGCCAATCGGTTCGCGCAGCCTATTGGACGTGGGCTGCGGAACCGGCGCATTTACAATGGGCGCGGCGAGGCGCGGCTATCGTGCGTTGGGATTGAGCTGGGACAAGAGAAACCAAACCGTTGCCCAGCAGCGAGCCACGATCTGCAAGGCGGATACTGCCAGCTTTGAGGTTCAGGATGTTCGCCGCCTGGATGAGCGCCCTGACCTGGCTGAGCAGTTCGACGTTGCCATCTGTTGCGAGTGCATCGAGCATATTTTGGATGATGCCAAGTTGATGCAGGACATGGCTCGATGCCTGAAGCCGCAAGGAGTTTTGCTGCTCACCACGCCAAACCTCAGCTTTAAACCGATGGCGTTCGACAACGAAAAGCTATCGACAGGAGACGACGGCGGCCATGTGCGACGGGGATATTCTCCGGACGACCCTACGCGACTTTGCCAGCAATCTGGATTCGATGTGATGAAGATTGAATACTGCAGCGGAGTGCTGAGCCAAAAGCTGACCTCCTTCAAACGAATTGCGTCCAACGCGACCCGGAGGTGATCCGCTGGCCGATTGTTCTGCCGTTTCGATGGATCCCACCTATTTTTGATAGAGCAGTGACGCGTGCGGTGAATTGGCCGGATTATTCCATCACCCTGGTGGCGAGGAAAAAATAGGCGACTGGGATGCTCTAAGTCTTTCTCGCCCAAATGATCGACTCAAAACCATAGAAAGACCATGTTCCTCTGATCACCTTCTTTTTCATCCGGCTGATTGGCTCCAGTACAAGCCCTATCAAAAAAAGTCGCCAGGGCCGATACCTTCGGCGCGCGAAACTGATCTTGAAGCCTTCTTCGCGTAAGGTTTCGAGAATCCAGGCGAAATCCGGCGGTTTTGTATGAGTCTTATCGTCGAAGAAATTGAGCGTTCCCTCGCGGTTCGGAAAACGGATGCTGTCGGCACACGGAAACGCCAGGAAAATTGCGCCGTTCCTTTTGAGTGCCCGTAACATCGCGAGGAAAACCTCTTCCTGGTGTATGCAATGCTCCAGATTGTGACAACAAATTACGGCGTCGTAAGTATCTGGCCTCTTGGCAATCTCGGTAGCAAAAGTTTCTGGAGAGACCACGAGATATTCCTCTGAGAAATCGCTGGCAGGGGCCTCCTGCTCATAGTCGCAAACATCCAGTCCCGTATATCGGAGATCAGGACGAGCCGTTTTCGTAATGGCGGGTGAGCTATTCCCGCATCCCACGTCGAGAACTTTGGCAGACTTAGGGATTGAGAAGATAAACGCCATCTTGCGTCGCGGGTGAAGCAAGCAATGCACATGACTCCTCATCTTCTTCAGCAACGACGAACTCATTCGATTCCGCCCCAAATAACGAAAATTCAATCCCTTATCGAGTGATTATCATAGCGCCTTGCCGACAAAAGCAGAAGGTCGGAAAGACTACCGTGGCGTCAGAAAGGAAATTACTCTCCGCGTTTGAAAAGTTCGAGAATCTGATCCAGCGTTTTTGAATAAAGGTGGTAAGCTCCGTCCCCCTCAATCCGCCGCAGCGAATCTAGTGCGCTGGCCCGCAGGCACATACGCGTCTCCGCAGAAGAATAAAGCCTCTGCATGGCGACTGCCAGATGTTCGGCGTCCTGCGCTGGGACCACGATTACATCTTTGTCCGGGGTAAACAATTCCGCAGCGCCGCAATGCGTGGTGGTAATTGCCGGGAGCCCGTGGGCCATCGCCTCCAGCAACGACATTCCAAACCCGTCGTCGATAGTCGGGAAGACAAAGGCATCGCAGCGACTGTAGAAATCGCTCATATCGTCGACGTAGCGAACGATTTCAACATTCGGCAGCTCACGCAGCAATCTGCGTAGTATTGGAGATCGATCCAGCGCAGCATCGGTGCGCAGCAGCAGTCGCGCATTGGGCAATTGGAGTCGCTTCCACGCCTGCAGCAAATATAGAAAACCCTTACGCAAAGGCTGTCCTCCGACTGTGCCGAACGTAAACGGGCCCGTGTCCTTTGAGGTCACCGAAATTATGTTTGCAGAAGTCGTGACCTGCGGCATCGGTACTCGTCCAAAGAGTGGGGCGACCATCGTTTTCGACTGCAGCGCCGGTGAAAATGTTGCGCGGGAGTAGGTGGAGGGCACCAGAATGATGTCGGCTTCCTCGTATTCGGCAAGCTGACGATCCCGGAACCAAGATGGCTCGGCTTGGTAGTGAATTCCTAGCTGTTCGCACTCTTTTCGGATCAAAGCTTGCTGAGCGTCAACGTGGGGGCAGGCGCGATCCAGCACGAACCGGGCACCGTGACTGCTCGCGGCGCGGCCAGAAGCCAGGGCTCCGGACGCCCAGGCCCAGAAGATGCCGAAGTGGTCGCGTGTGGTTGCGATCCGCATGGCAACAAGGTGGTCGTAAAGTGCGGTGTCAGCCCGTTGCCAGGGTCGGGCAAGCTGCACGCCGGTCAAAAAATGGATGGAAGGAACGAATTGTGGAACCCACCGCAGGCTGACCTGGGGAGCCAATTGCGCAAACCGCGCGCGATAGGCGGCGGTAAAGATCGTCACCTGTTCTCCGCGCTGGGCCAACAGATTGGCCGGCAGCACGGCGTGCGCGGGACGGCCGGTAGAAAATGCAATTCGCATAGAACGTTGGATGTAGCTTAGAGCATTTCAACGAATCTTGCGGAATGCGGCTCGGGCTACCCCCAACGTCCTCCAGGTTCGTGCAGAATCGGGATGGTTGAAAAGTTTCGGATAAAATAAAAGTGAGGGTGCCTTTGTCTTCAGTTGATCCAGCAAACATTGAAAGTGCAGACCCTAAGAAGGCGCAGCCTACGCCGGTGCCGTTAACGGTGTCGACCTGGGCGCGAGACTTACTGTTTGCCATCGCCATTTCTTTCCTGATCATTACGTTTCTGTATCAACCGGTGCGCGTGGAAGGAACCAGCATGATGCCCGGTCTGCAGGACCAGGAACGTCTTTTCATCAACAAGTTCGAATACCACTTTGAGCCGATTCATCGCGACGATGTGGTTGTTTTCCACTTTCCGCTAGATCCGGCAAAGAGCTATATCAAGCGAGTGATCGCCGTCCCCGGTGATACATTGCGCATTGACGACGGCCAAGTCTACGTGAACGGTAAAGCTCTGAAAGAACCGTATGTTCCCATGCGCTTTCGAGACGATCGCTCCTATCCTAAAACTGTTTTGTCAAAGAACGAATATTTCGTGATGGGAGATCATCGTCTGATTTCCAGCGACAGCCGCGACTTTGGCCCAGTAAACCGCAACCTGATTTATGGCAAGGCAACCTTTGTCTATTGGCCCACGGATGACATGGGAGTGGTTCACTAACCAGGGTAGAAACGCTAAAAATAAGGTCGACGTCTTCCACAGGCGATTGCCGCACAAGTTCTGATAACATTAATAAAATCCACTGCGTGGAGACGCGATGCAGGCCATACTTGCGCTCGAAGATGGGCGTATCTTTCAGGGCCGCGGCTATGGTGCCAAGGCAGAATGCTACGGCGAGGTTGTTTTTAATACATCGCTTTCCGGCTATCAAGAAATCTTTACCGATCCATCCTATGCAGGACAAATTGTTGTCCTCACCAATCCTCAAATAGGCAATTACGGAACGAATAACGCGGATGACGAAGCCAGTCGACCTTATATAGAGGGCCTGGTCACGCGTGAATTCTCTCCCGTCAGCTCTAATTGGCGCTCGCAGCTGGTAGCGGATGAATATCTCGAGCGATTCAATATTCCGGTCATCTCGGAAATTGATACCCGCGCTTTGGTTCGGCATCTTCGCACGTACGGCGTGATGCGAGGCGTGATCTCCTCTCTGGAATCGAATCCGGAGGTGCTGATTGCCAAGGCCCGCTCGATTCGCAAGATGGATGGAACGGATCTTGCCAGCGTGGTAACGACCAAAGTTCGTTATGAATGGGACACGTCCGACCCACAGATGGGGAATGCAGACCCGCTCGCGATAGGGCCGGTAGCAGCGATGCCGGAACCGGACCTGCACGTCGTGGCGTACGACTACGGGATCAAGCGAAATATTCTACGCATGCTTGCACAGCAGGGCTGCCGCGTCACTGTGGTGCCTGCGACCACATCTGCTGAAGATGTGCTGGCGCTCAATCCCAATGGAGTCTTTCTGTCGAATGGTCCCGGCGATCCGGAACCGGTGAAATATGCTCAGGAAAATATCCGCAGACTACTGGGCAAAACGCCCGTGTTTGGAATCTGCCTGGGACATCAGTTGATCGGGCTCGCTCTTGGCGGAAAGACGTACAAGCTGAAGTTTGGCCACCACGGCGGCAACCATCCAGTGCAACAGACGCATTCGGGCAAGGTGGAGATCACGGCCCACAATCACAACTATGCCGTTGATCCGGACTCATTGAAGCAGAGCGAAGTGGACTTAACTCACATCGACCTGAACGACAATACCCTGGAAGGTCTGCGCCATCGTAATTTGCCCTTATTCAGCGTGCAGTATCATCCGGAGGCGAGTCCAGGCCCGCATGATTCGCACTACCTCTTTCACGATTTCCGCAAGATGATGGAGGAGTGGAAGAAGTGATGCAAGAGGATTTGAAACTCCGATGGCAGGCTCGATTGGACTCCTCTGAGAAGACTACCGATAACGCTAGAAGAAATGCAGGTTGGAGTTAGATGCCACGTAGAAATGACATCGCAAAGATTCTCGTGATCGGCTCAGGCCCGATCGTCATCGGCCAGTCCGCGGAGTTCGATTACTCCGGAACGCAGGCTTGCAAGGCGCTTCGCGCCGAGGGCTATGAAGTGGTGCTGGTGAATTCCAACCCGGCCACCATCATGACGGATCCTGAATTGGCGGATCGCACCTACATTGAACCGCTGACGCTGGAATATCTGGAAGAAATTATCCGTATCGAAACGGAGATGCTGGCTAGCGCCGATCGTAGAGGTGTGTTCGCGTTGCTGCCGACCGTCGGCGGTCAGACGGCGCTGAATCTTGCGGTCGAATTGTCCGACTCCGGTGTGCTCGAAAAATATGGCGTGGAGTTGATCGGCGCCAAGCTCGAAGCGATCAAGAAGGCGGAGGACAGGCTCTTATTTAAGGACGCGATGCGCCGCATCGGCTTGGACGTTCCGCGTTCCGCCCTGGTGAACAATCTTCGCGATGGACTGGAGTTTGCCGGCAAAATCGGTTTCCCAGTGATTATTCGGCCCTCGTTTACGCTGGGCGGATCAGGTGGCGGTCTCGCCTACAATCGCGAAGAATTGATGGAAATTCTTTCCCGCGGTCTCGATCTTTCGCCGGTCCACGAGTGCCTGATTGAGGAGTCGGTGCTGGGCTGGAAGGAATATGAACTGGAGGTAATGCGCGACCTTGCGGATAACGTTATTATCATCTGCTCCATTGAGAACGTCGATCCCATGGGCGTGCACACAGGCGACTCCATCACAGTCGCGCCGGCGCAGACGCTGACAGATCGCGAATATCAGGCGATGCGCGATGCGGCGATCAAGGTCATCCGCGAAATCGGCGTCGAAACCGGCGGCTCCAATGTACAGTTTGGGGTACATCCGACCACTGGCCGTCTGGTGGTGATTGAAATGAATCCGCGCGTGTCGCGGTCGTCGGCGTTGGCATCGAAGGCGACTGGATTCCCAATTGCAAAGATTGCCGCGCGTCTCGCTGTTGGCTACACTCTAGACGAAATTCCAAACGACATTACGCAGAAGACGCCGTCGTGCTTTGAACCCACGATCGATTACGTCGTCGTCAAAATTCCTAAATGGCAATTCGAGAAATTCCCAGGCACCGATGAAGGCCTGGGGCCACAAATGAAGTCTGTCGGCGAAGTGATGGCGATCGGGCGAACCTTTAAAGAAGCCCTGATGAAGGCATTTCGTTCTCTGGAGACAGGTCGGGCGATAAGTGCGGAAGTGATTGAACCTCGCCGCTTGACTCAGCGTCTGGTCACGCCGCATCCCGATCGGTTGTCCTACATCCGCTACGCATTCCGCTGTGGACAGTCGGTGCGAGAAGTTGCGTGGATGACTTCGATGGATCCGTGGTTCTTGCAGCAGATTAAAGAGATCACAGATTGCGTTGGAGAGTTGGAGACCACCACCTACGACACCGTTGCGCCGGAATTGTTGCGAAAAGCCAAACGCATGGGTATCTCCGATGCGCGACTGGCGAACGTGTGGGGTATGGAAGGTTCGGATGCGTTGGTCAAGGTTCGCGATCTGCGCCTGAAAAACAAATTGCAGCCGGTATACAAACTGGTGGATACCTGCGCCGCTGAGTTTGAAAGCTTCACGCCGTATTTTTACTCCTGCTACGACGAAGAAGACGAAGCGACCCCCACTCAGAAGAAAAAAATAATCATCCTTGGGAGCGGCCCGAATCGCATCGGGCAGGGAATTGAGTTCGATTATTGTTGCTGCCACGCGGCGTTCGCTCTGAAAGAAGATGGGTATGAAGCCATCATGGTCAACTGCAATCCTGAGACCGTCTCGACGGATTACGACACCAGCGATCGCCTCTATTTTGAACCGCTGACATATGAAGATGTCCTCGAAGTGTACAAGCATGAAGCTGCCTCCGGTGCGCAGATTGGAATGATCGTGCAGTTTGGTGGGCAGACTCCGTTGAACCTGGCGCTGCCGCTGAAGGCTGCGGGTGTGCCGATTATCGGGACATCTCCCGAGTCGATCGATCTGGCTGAGGATCGCAAGCGCTTCGGAAAGCTGCTCGACGATTTAAAAATTGCGCAGCCGCCGGGAGCGTTGGCGACCAGCGTGGAAGAGGCTGTTGCAGGAGCGCGGCGGGTTGGATATCCGGTGCTGGTGCGGCCTTCCTATGTACTGGGTGGGCGCGCCATGGTCATCGCTTATGACGACGATGCGGTAACGCGCTATATGCGGGAGGCAGTGGAGTATTCGCAACAGCGGCCTGTCCTGATTGATCACTTTCTGGAAGACGCGATTGAAGTCGACGTCGATGCACTGGCCGATGGCAACGATGTTGTGATTGCGGGCATCATGCAGCATATTGAAGAGGCCGGCATCCACTCGGGTGACTCCTCGTGCGTCATGCCCAGTGTCGACCTGTCCGAGCAGGTACTGGCGACCATTCGCTCCCATACCTACAATCTGGCGCGAGCGTTGAACGTCATTGGACTGGTGAACATTCAATTTGCGGTGCAGCGTGAAAACGTCTTCGTCATCGAGGTCAATCCTCGCGCGTCGCGCACGGTTCCGTATGTATCCAAAGCGACCGGTGTTCCGCTGGCCAAGATTGCCGCACGCTTGATGACAGGCCGCAAGCTGCGCGAATTTCTGGGCGATGCCGTGGATCGTGAATCTGTATTGGAGACGGGTTCACACTATTTTGTAAAGTCACCCGTCTTTCCATGGAACAAATTTCCGGGCGTAGATACGGTGCTCGGACCGGAGATGAAATCGACCGGCGAAGTGATGGGGGTTGCCGACAACTTCGGCGAAGCTTTTGCCAAAGCGCAGTTGAGTGCCGGGCAAAAGCTTCCGGTGAAGGGAACTGTCTTTTTGAGCGTCAACGACCATGACAAGCCGGCGATTGCGGCCCTGGCGTTGCAGTTTGTCGAACTCGGATTCAAACTGGTCGCGACTCACGGTACGGCAGACGTGCTGGAGAAAGCCGGCTTCGTCGTCGAGCGAGTGTTCAAGGTGAAGGAAGGCCGCCCGAATGTCGTCGACCTGATCAAGGGCGACCGGATTCAGCTGATCATCAACACGCCGCGTGGACAAGATACGTTCTTCGATGAGAGGGCAATTCGCCGGGCCGCAGTCACTCAACGCATTCCAACGATTACGACCCTGGGGGCGGCACGTGCCGCTGCTGGCGGAATGGTGGCGCTGCAACAACAAGAAATTTCAGTGAATGCACTGCAGCATCTGCATGCGGCGCGAATTACGGCGAGCGTTTAGCGGGCTGAGTCTGCAGCTCATGCAAAGAATCGATGCGGCCCGACTGAGCCCGCGTCCTGATACAAGGCCAAAGAACGCCAGCGCGTTATACCGCACGGAAGACACGCGCGGGCAGCATAATCAGGGCTGCGACCAACTCCAACACGCCATGCACAGCGATCCCCAGAATCCGAAACGGCAATAGCAGCAGCCACATGATCGGATAAAGAATCAGCGCAAACAGCGCCAGCGGCCAGCAGAGAATCAACAGCACGCACCATAGCAGGAATTTCATCGCACAACCTCCCTTGCGAACCGAGCGTTGCCATCGATCGATTCGCCGGAAACACCTGAAGGCAAATTCGAATCCCGTCGCCTCGATCTACTCGGAATATACGCACCTCGATCGAGGAAAGTTCCCGACACGGAAACCCCTTCGCCTACAATAATAAGCACAATGCTGCTTGAAGGAATTTTCCCGCCCATCACGACGCCGTTCTACCCGGACGGCAGCCTGTACCTGCGCAAGTTGGAACACAACGTCGCGCTCTACTCCCGAACGCAGCTGGCCGGCATGGTGGTCCTCGGCTCGACCGGTGAAGCCGTCATGTTGAGCACAGAGGAGCAGCGCGAAGTTCTTATCACTGCAATTGCAGCTGCAACCCCTGAAAAGGTGATGATCGCAGGCATTGGTCAGGAAAGCGTTCGCCAGACAGTGGCCATGGCGGAGCTTGCCGGGTCGCTCCATTACGATGCGGTGCTGGTCCGCACGCCGCATTTCTATCGCAACCAACTCCATCGAACCGACGGCCCCCAGCTGGAGATGCTGACCTACTACCGCATGGTCGCGGACAGTTCTCCGCTGCCAGTGCTGCTCTATAACGTGCCTTTCTTTACGGCGTACGACATGCCAGTGGAACTGATCGCGGAGCTGGCGCAACACCCCAACATCATCGGCATCAAGGAGTCGAGCGGGAATGTGGAGAAGATTGCCGCCATCGTGAATGCCACGCGATTTGTGAAGAGGACAGTGACGGTCACGCCCACTTTCACAGCCGTCACACAGCGGATGCTGGCAGCGCAGCCTTCCAACTCCGCACCGCGATTTGTCGCCGCCGACGCGTTGCAGCAGGCAAGTTCCGCGGTTGCCGTCGCTACCCCTCCCGCGAGCATGAAGACGCGTCAGAAAGAAGTTGGATTTACGGTGTTAACTGGAAGCGCCAGCACCCTGCATGCAGCCTTTCGGGAAGGCGCCTCGGGCGCGATTGTGGCGTTTGGCACATGCGCGCCGCAATGCTGCTGCGAGATTTTCATGGCTTGGAAGGAAGGCGACGAGGGCTTAGCCGCAGAGAAACAGGAGCGCATTCGCGCCTCTTCCGGCATTGTAGGCGGACAGATGGGGGTTCCTGGATTGAAATTCGCCTGCGATTTGAATGGCTACTATGGCGGCCGCGCCCGTCTGCCGCTGTTACCATTGACGGCCGACCAGCAGCAGGAAGTCACGCATCTCATGGCCGATATTCGCTACTAGAGCGGCTCCCCGCATCGCTCAACGGGAAAGCGGGCAACAATGGCGACGAATGCTGAAATTCAGCATAACGCGGAAGGCAACCTTCTCAGCGTGGACAGTGGAGCGACGGCCGTCGATGTCTACGATGCGCTCAACCGCAGAGTGCGGGTACAGACTGCCAGCGCCACTGACGAATATATTTACGATTACGCGAACCGGCGCATCTCCACCTGGCTGCCGAACGGCGCCGGGATCGAAGGGCGCATTTACTGGGATAATCGTCTGACCGCTTTTCGAGCGCAGAATGGCGATACGTATTTCGATCAGAAGGACGTCCTGGGGACGGATCGGTTGCGGATGAACTACGCGGCTGTAGCGGCGGCGAACTATACCTCCCTGCCGTTCGGAGACGACTATGCTGCCCATGTGAGCGGCAGCTATGGAGATCAGGACAATAACCACTTCGCGCTGCTGGATCGAGATGCGGAAAGCGACACCGACCACGCCCAGTTCCGGCAATACTACAATATGTGGGGCCGGTGGATGTCGCCCGATCCCTACAGCGGCAGCTACGACATCACCAACCTCCAGAGATTCAACCGCTATGCATATGCGAGCAACAATCCGCTTGCCTTCACCGACTCAAGTGGACTGTATGTGGCCGAATGCGATACGGCGACTATGACGGCTACTGTAGCTGGATGCAGTTCGAAACTCTGGGGCGACGGCATTCCGAACGAGACTGGTGCGTTCGAGGATCAGCTCGGAATGTTATCTCTGATGATGACATATGTTAATTGGGGTGGCCCCAATAGCCCGCTAACACCAACAGATGGCAGCGGCTACGCCTATCAGATGGGGGTTACATCAAACACAATGACGCTCATAACCGTAACAGGTTATGGTTCTTACTTGCTCACCTATAGCACAAGCACTGCGGGCACAAACGCGACTTTAAACAATAATGCCCCAAGTAATCCGCAACAGAAACAGCCCCAGAAGAACCCGTGTCCCCCTGGAACTCGCGCCGCAGGGGCGGTAGAGGCAGCTGAGGGTACTGGGGATGCATTGGCGGCCCTTAACCTAGCTGCGGTTCATTATGCCGCCGCAGTTGGTGTCGTTGGGGTCACGTGCTTTACACCCGAACCCGGCGAGCCCTTGGCATGCGCAGTCGGCACATCCGCTGGGTTTTCTTTGTTTGGCGGCGGTACAGCGCTGGCCTACTTTAGCTACCGAGAGGTGAAAGACAACGTGATTCCAGCGATCAAGCAGGCTATAACCTGCGTGCCCTCAGGAGGCTGACGATGAGAGTTTCTATCGCAAGATCGTGGACGAGCATTTGGGTATGGCTGCTCTGGGGCCTCGGCATATACCTTGCGCTGGAAGCCGGGCCATTTCTTTTACTTGGGGTTGCTCTCAAGAAGACGGCGGCCGAGCTGGCTTGCCCATACCTCGCTTGTGCTACGCCTGCAGTAATCTTCATGCCACTTGTTTGGTGGCTGAAGAAATGGGAGAAGCAGGGCATGTCGCCGAAACGGCTGGCACGCGGATGGGGCCTTAGCATGGTGCTTTTCGGCGTTGCCGCGGTGGTTGCTGTGTCGTACTCCGGCGTTCAACTCGGCCTCATGAACCCGATGGATGCTGTAGGCGGCCTTATCGTATCAGTGTTGTTAAGCGTACCGATATCCTACTTTGGTATGTACCACATGGTGCTAACGCGAATTCCTTCGAGAACAACTGGAAAGCAAGGCAGTCCTTGCCCCAAATAACAGCAAGCCGTTGGCGAATGTCGGGCAGCAACTTGTAAACCAAGCTTACGCACGGTATACCAACTGCATTCAGGCTGCGACGGCGGCGTACAATCGAAATCTTTGGGACCTCGCGAGGGTGTACATAAATTTGTGTAACCAGGTTTTCTTATAAGAGGAGGAAAACCTGATGGAGATGGACAAGGAACTGATGGATACATTGCTGGCGGATTACAAGAAGCCGGAAGACATTGTGGGCGAGAACGGATTGCTGAAGCAGTTGACCAAGGCGTTGATCGAGCGGGCGATGGAGGCCGAGCTGACCACGCACCTGGGATACGAGAAGCATTCGCGGGAAGGGTACAACAGCGGCAACACGCGCAACGGGACCAGCCGGAAGCGACT
>JAJYSL010000525.1 GCA_021793595.1 Acidobacteriota bacterium | reverse complement strand
GAAGAGAGGAAACCGCAGCGAAGCAGGCCGAAAAGGCAAAACAATTCGCTCCCAGGAGAACGTCAGACGGGAATCATGCGTTTTTCCGCAGCCTGTGTAGCCGGCCTTCTGGGCGTCCGCTTCGGTCATGAATTTCCCCTGCTTGGTGTTGCCGTAATATTTTCCATCCTTGTGGTACACCTTTGACTCGGTGTTCACCCAAACCATGCCTTTGGATTTAGCGTTCGCGATGTCACTAGATGAGACTGCCGTGTTGGTCGGGGCTGCTGCCATCGACTTCTTCGGGGAAGTGGTTTTGTCCGTTGAGGTAGAGCCATTCGTCGACTGGGTGGTCACGGTGGAAGGATTTTTCTTCTTTGAAGATGCGCAGATTGTTGAGCCGACCAGGAGGAAACCGGCAAGCATGGGAGTCGCTACGATGAGAAGAAATTTTCTACGACCAATCATGGGGCCTCCGAGACACACACGTTGAAATGAAATCGAATTTACCATTAGGCAGCGCGCAACTCCATGTCAAGAGAAAAACTTCATCCCCATCAGGGATGCCTCGAGGGATCGATGCGAGGAACTTGCTCGCACTACAATAGCGCTATGGACACTCTTGTCATCGCTGGAAAAGCCTTCCAATCTCGCCTGATCGTCGGCACTGGGAAATACAAGGACGGAGCTGAGACCCAACGGGCCATCGAAGCTTCCGGTGCGGAAATGGTGACCGTCGCCGTGCGCCGCGTAAATCTTGATCGCAGCAAGGAAAGCTTGCTGGACTTCATCGATCCGCGACGCTATTTTCTGTTGCCAAATACGGCCGGATGCTACACCGCAGAGGAGGCCATTCGAGCCGCCCGCTTGGGCAGGGAAGTCGGCCTTTCCGACTGGGTAAAGATTGAAGTTATTGGCGACCAAGCCACGTTGTATCCCGATGTTATGGCGACCATTGAAGCTACCCGTGTGTTGGTAAAAGAAGGCTTTACTGTTTTGCCGTATACATCTGACGACATTGTGGTTGCGAAGCGCTTGATTGACGCTGGCGCAGCTGCTGTCATGCCGCTGGGAGCACCCATCGGAAGCGGTCTTGGCATCCAAAACGTCACCTCGCTGCGCATTCTGCGCGAGCTGATCACGGAAGTTCCGCTGATCGTCGACGCGGGCGTGGGTACTGCTTCCGACGCCGCCCTGGCCATGGAGTTGGGCGCCGATGCCGTCTTGATGAACTCCGGAATCGCCGGTGCCGATAATCCGGTGTTGATGGCAGAGGCGATGCAGCACGCAGTCCTTGCTGGTCGCCAGGCATTTCTTGCCGGAAGAATGCCCCGCAAGTTGTATGCGACGGCGTCTTCACCCTTGGAAGGCATCTCTCGCTGATGATGTCGAGGTCAGATCGGAACCTACACGATGCGCGTTCTGGGAATTGATTGCGGCACGGAATGGACCGGGTACGGCGTCGTTGATACCGATCGCGCCGGTGAGCTCTGTGCTGTGTGTCATGGGGCGATTCATCTTTCCAAACGCGACGGCCTGCCGCATCGGCTGACGATCATCTTTAACCGCCTGCTGGAGCTGATCGGCGAACATCAGCCCGAAGTGGTTGCGGTCGAGGAGGTCTTTCATGCGGTGAACTCGCAAACTGCGCTGAAACTGGGTCAGGTTCGGGGGGTTGCCCTGCTGGCGGCCGCAACCTGCAAGGTCGCAATTGCGGAATATTCCCCGCTTTCCGTAAAGTCGGCGGTCTGTGGATATGGCAGAGCCGACAAAGAGCAGGTTCAGTTCATGGTGACCCGCCTGTTGCATTTGGCCGAGTCTCCGGAACCCACCGATGCCTCCGACGCGCTGGCGGTCGCGATTTGCCATATTCATATCACCCAGACTACATTGGCGCAGGGAATCAGCTCAAAACCTTGATGGAGAGTTTCATTTTGCGCAATCGATAGCGAAAAGGCAGCAACTAAAGCGCTAGACTCGTGTCTAATAGGGCAGGGTAAGGAGTGCGCCATGCGAACCACGCAAGCCGAGCACGTAGATTCAACCAACAACTCAGCCAAAGCTGCAATCCGCCAGTCGTTTGACTGGACCCGTATGGTAAGAGTGACGTTGCTGGCCATGGCTGCCAGCTTATTGTTTTTGACATGCAGATGCCACGCGTTGACGATCGATACCAATGCAAAGCCCTCTGTCGCTCAGGCACCCAGCCAGCCGGCAAGCGGTCCCTCTCCCGGTCCCCTGGCCGTCACTCAGAACGTTCGGGTGGTCCGTTTGAGCGATGTCGAGGGTACGGTGCAGATTCTGCGAAACAACCAGACGCAGTTTTCGCACGCGGTGATGAATATGCCGTTGACCGAGGGAACTCAGATTCAAACCGGCGCAGACGGCCGCGCAGAGGTTGAGTTTGAAGACGGCAGCGTTGCGCGGATCACGCCCAATAGCTCCCTGAGCCTGGACAAGTTGAGCACATCGTCCACCGGAGGACTGGAGACCACGCTAAAGCAGCCGACGGGTCTTGTGTATTACGAACTGCGCAGTGATCCTCGATCAGCGTTTACCGTGGGCTTTGGCGACAGCAATGTGACGCCGGACGTGAACAGCACATTCCGCGTGAATCTTGGCGCCACACCGCCGGAGTTGGCGGTAATCGACGGAAGCGTCCGGGTTCACGGTGCGTCCAATGGTTATTTGGCTGAAGTTCCGCAGGGCAAGACGATTGAATTCAAACCTTCGGGCAGCGCTCCCTACACCATCGCTGACGGCATTGTCCCCAACGGTTTTGACGAGTGGAACGATCAGCGTGACCAGGAAGCCGCCAAAGAAGCCGCCAATGTAACCCCGGCTCGTACCCAGCAGGGTGGCGGCAGCATGCTGGAGGGCGGCTGGGGTATGGGATGGGGCGGTCTGGACAACTACGGCGGGTGGTATCCAGTGCCCGGCTACGGCAACGTTTGGCAGCCGTACGGAGCTGGCACCGGCTTTGATCCCTACGGTTTTGGAGCTTGGGCCGACATGGGTGGCGGAATGGGTATGTCGTGGATTTCCGGGTATCCCTGGGGCTGGTTGCCATTTCATTACGGCATGTGGTCCTACATTAACGGCTTCGGCTGGGGATGGATGCCTGGGGCATACGGCATGGG
>JAJYSL010000524.1 GCA_021793595.1 Acidobacteriota bacterium | reverse complement strand
GTCCCCCGGAAAGCATCAGGATCACAATCGCCGCCACCCAATATTCACGTAGGATCACTGCCGTGACGATCGACATCGCCGCCAGCAGATCAACGCTGAAATTCCCCTGCACCACTTCTCGCAGCAGTTGAAAAAGTATGGGCAGGCTCGATCCCACAATTCCCGCCAGCAACAAATAATTGGTCGCCGCGGAATTGTGCAGCAAGAATTTCGCGATCAGCGCCGCCGTCGTTGCAATGCCGGTGAATACCAGCACCGCCGTGTGTCCGCTGATTCTTTTCAGCCATCGTGCCTGCCGCACGGGGGCTAGGAGGGATTTCGACATGTGAAGTTGCTCCTCTCCCCCTGGGGCTTGGTGCACGACACCCATAATAGGCTCCAGTTATATCCACGTACCCACTCCTGTTCTGTGACGTGGATCACCCTGATCTCCCTGCCTCCCGGCGCATACTGAAAACGTAAATCCATTGCCGGCATTCCAGGAGAGCTTCCGTGCAGAAAAATCGTGTCGGTTTCCGTGTCGCGATTGCCACAATCGTCATTGTCGGCACCGTCCTGTATCTGGCCGTTACCGGTGTCAGCGCCAATAAAAGCTACTACGTCACCATTCAGGAATTGCAGAGCATGGGCAGCCGCGCCTATGTGCGCCATCTGCGCGTCGCCGGCAGCGTCGAGCCCGGCTCCATCCATCGCGACGGCTCCCACGCGCGGTTCGTTCTACTGGAACAGGGGCGCAAACTGCGCGTCAACTATGCCGGCGGAGATCCTCCCCCAGACACATTCAAAGACAATGCGCAGGCGCTCGCCGTGGGAATGTACGGCCGCGACGGCGTCTTTCATGCCACCCAGATCCAGGCCAAATGCGCTTCCAAGTACGCACCCGCCAAGCCGGGAGAAAAACCGAAACAAACCGCCTCCATGGCACAGCCGCACTGACTCGCTGGTTTTTTCCGCGCCGATGCGTGATGTGCGTCTGAATATCGAATCTCTCCCTGTTGCCACATGGATACTTCGGCGCATACCATGCCCTCAAATGAAATCTTGCCGCCTGCAACCTCCGGGCTCGGATTGCAATACCCATCCACTCATGCAGAATCGCAGACAATTCATTGAAGGCCTTGCCGCCGTGGCCGGCGTCTCCATGCTTCCCGGCGTCGCACGCGCGGCGGCTGTTTCCAAAAAGCCTAACGTTGTCTTTTTCCTGGTGGACGATCTAGGTTGGGGCGATTTTGCCTGCTATGGAGACACATTCCACGAAACGCCCAACGTCGATCGCCTGTGCTCCGAGGGCTTGAAATTTACCAACGGCTATGCCGGAGCGCCGGTTTGCTCGCCCAGCCGGGCCGCGATTCTTACCGGAAAATCGCCAGCCCGTCTGCACCTGACGCAATGGATTCCAGGATCGTTTTATCCCAACAAGAAACTGCTCGAGCCGCTAACCCCGAAACATCTCGATCCCAGCGTTCCCACCGTCGCGGAACGCCTGAAGCAGGCGGGATATCAGACCGCCGCCATCGGAAAATGGCACCTCGGCGGCGATGGCTATCTGCCGGAAAATTTCGGCTTCGATACCAACATTGCCGGCGACTTTCACGGCAGTCCCGGACCGCCCAACCACTACTTCGGCCCATTTCGCTATCACAACCTGAATGGATATACCCAGAATGACTACCTCACCGAGGTCCTGACAACGAAATTTGAACAGGTCATCGCGCGGGCTGCGAAACAAGGCCCGTTCTTCCTTTACATGGCGGAATATGCCGTGCATATACCCTTGCAGGCGCGTCAGGCGCTGATTGAAAAATACCGCCGTAAGAATGGCGGCAAGAATGAACCGGACCCGGTCTACGCTGCCATGGTCGAAACCGTGGATACTGCGCTCGGCGCTTTGCGGACCACCCTGGATCGGTGCGGCGTCGCGGACAATACCATCATCATCCTCACCTCGGATAACGGAGGAGTCGGATTTCAGGGAAGAAATCTCCATCGCATCGCCGACA
Source organism: Acidobacteriota bacterium (assembly GCA_021793595.1). The sequence goes on along the minus strand of JAJYSL010000524.1, from coordinate 1,130 downwards.
ACGGGCCGCTGCGCGCCGGCAAAGGATTTTTGTACGAAGGCGGCATTCGCGAGCCATTGATTGTCTACTGGCCCGGAATCACCCGGCCCGGCAGCATCTGCGATGTCCCTGTCATCGGAACAGATTTCACCCCGACCCTGCTCAGCATCGTGCAAGCCGGCGCCTCTCCCGCTCCTTGCGATGGACTGGACATCGGCGGTCTTTTCCGCGGTAGTAACTCGCTCGAACGGGATGCCCTCTATTGGCACTATCCGCACTACAGCGACCAGGGAGGCACTCCCTCCGGCGCAATTCGCGAAGGAGATTGGAAGCTGATTGAGTTTTTCGAGGACGGCCATCTCGAACTCTACAACCTCGCCCTCGACCCCGGTGAACAATACAACTTCGCTTCCAGCTTTGCCGACAAGGCCGTCGATCTGCGGGACAAATTGCATCTCTGGCGTACGACCATGGATGCACAGATGCCCCGACCCAATCCTGGCTACAATCCCGCCGAAGCGATGCGCCGCGTCGGACCGCCGGTATGCGGCTGGGACAGTCCAGTGCCAGGAACCGTCTGCGTGCAAGACTGAACTCCTGGACCATTTGCTTGGCTCTTGGATAAGCTCCTGGGATAAACTGCTATTTCAAGGTCCTTCACCATCGCAATGAAAAAAATTCTCTGGATCGGATTGCCTATCGCCCTGGCCCTGCTCGCCGAGGGCTTCTACCAGGCCATGTTCGTGGCCCCCACCGAAGCCACCATGGGCAACATCCAGCGCATCTTTTACTACCACTTTCCCTCCGCAATCATGGCGCTGCTGTTTCCCTATGTAAACTTCCTCGCCTCGGTGGTTTTCCTCTCCACGCGAAACTCCAATCCCATGCGAGCACAGGCCGCCGACGCTCTCGCCCTGGCTTCTGCGGAAGTCACGCTAGTGTTTTGTAGCATCGGCCTCGCCACAGGCATGCTGTGGGCGCGCCCCGTCTGGGGCATCTGGTGGACATGGGATGAACGCCTCACCAGCTTCCTCATGTTATGGCTGATCTACGTCAGCTACCTGATGCTGCGCCGTTTCACCGCCGGCGGCCAGACCCAAACCCTCGCCTCGGTCCTGTCCATCTTCGCCGCCATCGACGTTCCCATCGTC
>JAJYSL010000523.1 GCA_021793595.1 Acidobacteriota bacterium | reverse complement strand
GTGTGCAAAGGAAAGATAAACCCATGGGGAATGATGGGACGTTAAGTTCCGGGATTCACACGAATATTCAATCTTCCACGAGCATTCCTGCGGTAGCCGTGTCTTCTCGGAGAGTACGTCGCCGGATCAGTCCGCAAGCCGGAATGGGGCTTGAGTGCTCAAGCCATGCCATTGAGTATCTTGCTGATGAACTGGTGCACGATGGGGGATTTCTGGACCCGGCCGACTCTCGTTTCGCGGCGATACAAATCCTGATAAACCTCAATCGAAAGATCTATTTCGAATGTCCCGTTGCTCCCTCGTTCCTGGAGCGACTCAGGGCCGCGGTGCGCAAAGGCCTTGCCCGATTGGAGCAATCAGCCAAATCAGCCAAAGACGCAGAATCCGGGATAAAGTTCGTCGATCCGGAGGGCTCGCAGATCGACGGTCCTGGTGTGATCGGTCACAATAGGACCGACTGAAAGGTTGCTCAACTGTTCAAAGACTTCATCGGGCTGGCTATGAGCGCGTTCAACCAAATCATGAAGAAGGTCATCCATGTAGCCCCAATCGGAGCTAGATATTTGCTCCTGCCACCTTGGGGGGACGTAGAAGCTGATGGCGTGCCCTTGCTTAACCGCAACAAGTACCACGAATCCACGCGTCAGATCGGCCTCGGAGCCACGATACCTCAGAGCACAAAGCTGTATCGTCGAGTCGGACGCGGGGAATGGATGCATGCCCATCTTCATCTTTCCTTCCCAATCCCTCCAACAGCCGCAACAGCGTCCGTGCGGTGCCCTTCAACCAGGAACTATCCGAGAACCTCTGCCCTAAAATATCAAGGCCCCTCTGCGCCTCCGGCGTTCCCCATTCCGCTGGGAGTTCCCTTACCGTCCTGGACAGGGCTCCCAGGTCGATCCAGCGAAGCGATACCTCAGCCTCATCGGCGAACTCCGAACAAACATCAGCGTAGATGCTCCTGTCGAGATATAACGAGGCCCAAATTACCGGCGAGGCAAGGCCGTCAGCCCCACCCAGAAGATGACCGTGATCGATAAAAAAAGCTTTCAGCCCTCGCGTGCGACCTTCCACAAAGAGAGCTTGACGATGATCGGAGTGCTCGCAGAGGGCGTCGACGACCCACGCCTTCAAAAAGTCACCCCGATTCTGAAGGCGACTGAAATACCCCGCCGGAATTATCTCAAGTATTCTTGCGCCATTCAATCCCAGCATGCGCGAGCCAAAACACCAACCCGGCTTCCGTCTCTGAAAACCTTCAGCCGTTTCAAACCAACAGCCAGGGTTGTCGTCGACGAAACGTTGCGAGAGATGGATGAGAGCCCACTCTGGTCCCGGAAGGCCCATTTGCCGGAACATCTCCGAGCCCACAACCTCGTTGAACAGAACATTCCTGCCCTGGAGGTTGTCCTGGGATTTCACCACGTACAATCTGCGATCGCTTGCCTCAACCATGATCGGTTGAGAGCCCCCGCGCATCTTCCGAATAAAGCGGACGGCGGACGCATATTCAATTTTGTCCATTTTGTCCCCAAATCATCGCCCGATGCCGCTCAAACGCCTACCCGCGAACGCACATCGGGTCTTAGGAACAAATTTCCAGCAACATTCGCGAGTGACCTTGGTTTTGGCGGGGAAGTCAGTGGAGTGTCTCTCATTGCCGCTGCCTCACGGGGCGACCGAAAGACGTACAGGCCCTAGCAGCAGTGGGCAAAATAGACGGCATGGCACGAACGATGTGGACACAGACTTCCATACAGCCGATCCGCAGCATCCGAATCAATTACACGCACAGAAATTACTTCACTCAAAAGTTAGGCGTATTGTTTTACCATCCGAATATTGTGTCAAGCAAAATGTGCATAAATGGTCTCAAACTGTGCAAATTTACAGTAAAAAGTCGTGAAAAACCCCGATCGAAGCATCCTTTTCCGACAGACACTCCGTCCCACAACGCATTCCCTGCCTATTTGCATGCCCGGTACCATTTCACCGTCCGTCGCAGCCCCTCGCGGAAATCGACGCGCGGCGTGTAGCCCAGCAGTTCCCGGGCGAGGCCGATATCGGCCAATGAGTGACGGATATCTCCGCTTCGCTCCGCCGCGTAGGCCGGCCTCCCGTTGTATCCGGTCAGCTCGCACAGCAATTCGAAGACCTCGTTCAGAGTGATTCGTGTGCCGGTGGCCAGGTTCATCATCTGCCCCGAAACCTTCGCGGCCGGCGCCGAGGCAGCCAGCAGATTCCCCTCCACGACATTTTCGATAAAAGTGAAATCGCGGCTCTGTTCGCCATCGCCGTAGATCGTCGGTTGCTCGCCGGCCAGCAGCTTCCTCGAGAAGATCGCCAGTACGCCGGAATAGTGCGAACTCGGATCCTGATAGGGTCCAAAGACGTTGAAGTAGCGCAGAACCACGGTTTCCAGGCCGTAAACTCGCGCGAAGGCCCGCATATAGTGCTCGCCGGCCAACTTTGCCACGGCATAGGGGCTAATCGGATGCGGAACCATGTCCTCGCGCTTGGGCAGCGAGGGGCTGTCTCCGTATACCGACGACGAGCCGGCGTATACCACTCGCCGTACGCCCGCGTCCCGCGCCGCCACCAGCAGATTCAAGGTGGCATCGACGCAGTTCACGTTTGTGTTGATGGGATCCGTAACCGACCGCGGCACCGAGGCCAGCGCCGCTTCGTGAAAGACGACCTCGATCCCCGCGCACGCCTTCTTGCAGGTCTCCGGATTGGCCAGGTCGCCCTCCAGGAACTCCATCGCATCGAGCCCAGAAAGATTCGCGCGTTTTCCAGTGATGAAGCTGTCAATTCCGCGCACAGATTCCCCGCGCGACAGCAGCGCCGCGGCGATGGACCGTCCGATAAAACCTGCCACTCCGGTAACCAAATATCGAGCCAATTTCGTACCCCTCTTGCCAATGCGTTCGACGGAAGGCCTGGCGGGCGGTCTCCCGCCGTCACCTTTCTCGCAATTTCCCCGCCTGCAACATCTTACATTCGAATCGATAGCCACCGTCTCAACCGGCCGCCGCGTGCGCTGCCTCACAGGATGAAAGCCCATTTTCAGAATCATCGGGATGGCTGCGCTGGGCCGTGGCAGGTTTTTCCGCGTCCTGCTCCTGAACTCGGTGAAGAAAAAGGTTCC
>JAJYSL010000522.1 GCA_021793595.1 Acidobacteriota bacterium | reverse complement strand
CGCGGGGATCATAATGCCGATATCGTGCAGCGTGTGCGTGCTGCCATACCATGCATTCAGGTCCCGTACTTCAATTCCTGCACCCAATCCAGCCCCCGAGTCTTATCAAATGACAAGCTTTTGAACCTATACCTGCCTCTTTCTATACTGCCATGGCCGGTATAGATCACGGTCCCAGCGCGGATGGAAGCGAGGAGAAAAACATTCTCGCGAGTAAGTTACACCGAATATAAAGCCGCGTTACGAGAAAGTAACATCGTGTGCGTGTACATGCAAGGTTAGCAACTTTATATAAACAAGCGGTGAATGCCGCCAAATCGCAGATAGAAGCCGTTTGGGCCGCGATCTCAGTGAGTCAGAATCGAATTTGGAATGTCTACCAGCGGGTAACCCTCTTTTTTCCAGCTATCGAAACCGCCACGCAGGGGCCGGATACGTTCCACTCCAAATCGGCGCATGGTCAGCGCCAATTTGGCGCTGGTGGCCTCGCTCGGGCAAGTGCAGTAGAGCACAACATCCCGGTCCCTGGGAATCTCCGAATTGCGCGCAATCAACTCGCTCGGCTGCAAGCGAACAGCTCCGGGCAAAACTCGTGGATCGGGCAAAATGTCCAGCGGATGGCGTAGGTCCACAATGTAGACGCTTTCGCCGCGGTCCATCATCGCTTTCAATTCATTTGGCTCAATGCGCAAAGTCCTTATCTTGCGCAGGAATGCCTGCTGCCGACCGAGCCGATAAAAGAACATGCCGATCACTACCAGCAAGACCAGGCCAACTGCGGAGCGTGCAAGCCAGTGAAGAAATGCAGGGTCGCGAACAATAGCATCGCCAAAAAAACGCCCAAGAAGGACGAAGGTCGTTGCCCACAGCAGAGTTCCCGCCATGTCATAAATCAAAAATGTCCGATAGGACAATTTGCTCTGGCCAGCCAAAGGCGCAGCCATGGTGTTCAGACCTGGAATGAACTTCGCTATCAGCAACGAAATCGAACCATGCCTGGTCAACATGTCTTCCGTTTTGCGGACGCAGGAGGCTGCTTCCAGGGAAAACCTGCAAATCCAACGGGTAACGGCGCCTCCATAGCGCACTCCGAGATAAAACCAGACAGAATCTCCCACAGTAGCGCCAAGCAGGATTGCCGCCAGCACGGACGGCATGCTCATTTCATGGGTTGCCGTCAGCGTTCCCGCTGTCAGCAGGATCGGCGTGCTGGGCAGCGGAAACCCAAGCTGTTCCAGGAGGACCCATCCCAGCAAGACCAGATATCCGTAATGAAGAAAGATTACGATGGTGGCATGCATTCTTCGCTCTTCTTAAAAACCTGCACTCATCTGATGCATCAATCCGCCAAAAGTATCGCGGGTCTGCTTATGGCGAACCTGGCGGAGGAATCTCATCTTCGATAATTTCCGGTGGCCTCGCAGCCCAATAACTGGTTCGGGCCAGCACGCGCGCTTCCAGGGGCCGCTGCAACTCTACGCTCAACAGATGCAAACCAGGCTTCGGGTCTTTCGGCTGAAAACTGAGGATGTAGCGATTATGCACTTGATTGGTAAGCATGCCCATTTCACTGTCCAGTTGCTTGCCTTTGTTAAAGCGAAGATACTGACCGCCAGTCATCCTGGGAATAGCGGCGGCGGCATTTTTCTTGAGTGCCGCAATACCCAACAGCAGTGGTGCCAGCAAGTTGGCGTCTCCACTCTGGTCTGGAAGAGCAGCGCGGTCTCCGCCCGTTCGCAGATCTCCCATAAGGTCCTCTCTTGCCGGACTGAAGGCGAGACTGTAGACAATCACGTCGCTGCGGCCGATTTTATGAATCACTTCTTTCATCGGCGTGCGACTGCCATGATCGCGCGTTTCGCTCAACAATAAAATTACCCGTTGGTTTTGCTTCGGCTCATCCTCCAGCATGTCCACGGCATACCAGACAGAATCCAGAATCGCCGCGCCACCGTCGCCTGGTCGAATGGAATAGATCGCCTGTTCCACCGCGTCGGAGTTGTTAGTGAAGTCCTGAAGCATCCTTGGCTGGCCATCAAACTCGACGACTGCGATGCGGTGCAAGGTATTCCCGGCGAGCGCATTCACCATGGTGGGCAAGCCTTGATACTTGTCGAATTCCCGCACGGCTGAGCGACCCACCTGCACCAGCACCACAATCGAAATAGGGGTCTTGTCCGTTTCCGTATCGAGGTGAATTTTCTGCTCGACGCCGTTGTCGCGAACCAGAAAATCCTTGACGGTAAGATTGAATATTGGCTCGCCCGACTTGCTTTCCACCAGTGTCGGGACCAACACCAGATTGGTCTGCGCCTTCAAAGTGACCTGCGCATGATTCGGCCTCGGCAACGCAAATGCTAACAGCAAACCGAAGGCAGAGAGCAACCAGTGGGACGGGGAGCTACGCCTACTCCATTTGCTGGACAAATTGGAGGAATGCATAGGATCGGCTGCAAATGGCTCCATGTCTTCCAATCTTAAAGATATTTTACGAATCCATACTGCGCATCCGTCCCCCTGCTTCCAGTAAATAGGTTTCACTCCGCCACAGTATTTTTCGGCTGCCATAACTTGCCATCCAGAAGAAGATGGCTAGCAAATCTCGAATTGGATACAACAACACACTCTGCCATGGAGATTTTTCCTGAAGCACGCTCTTGCTGACCGCTAACGCCAACAGCATACGGCTGCCTATGCTCCAGAGAAGTGCGCCCAGCGCAATCCCTGGCCGGTGCAGGGCAAAGGCCGCCACAGCCGCCAGCAGACCGAAAGGAACACTAAACGTGAGTGCCGTGCCGAAGTGCCCTTTCGGGCGAGAGAATCGCGTGCTTTTCATCCAGCGCGCCTGATGTTGCATGGAAGGCCAGAAAGCTGCGTGGAGTACGACGTGGTCAATCACATGATGCGAAAGCACCACCGTATGTCCGCGCGCGGCGACCCGGTTTCCCAGTAAAAAATCGTCGGCGCAATAGTCGCCCATAGGCAGAAAACCGCCAATCTCTTGCAGGCAACTCCGCTTTATGGCCATCGTCGGCCCGAGCGCGAACTTCATCCCTTCCAGCATCTCCGCGACCAGTACTCCCGCGCCCATCTCAATCGACATCGCCGATGCCTCAATCCGCGACCACAGACCTCCCTGCCCCGCCACTCCTCGA
>JAJYSL010000521.1 GCA_021793595.1 Acidobacteriota bacterium | reverse complement strand
GATCTTGAAGAAAGAGAGCCGGTTGGACTCCGCTTGCGACGATATATCCCCAGAAAATGAGCCAGTCGAAAAGGTTCAACTTCCCTGTGTAGATAAATGCGTAGAGAACGAAAGAGGCCAGGCAGAAGATATAGAAATGAACCGAACGGGGTGCGGTCCAGCGCCTGAACAGGATGTAAAGGCCGATAAAAAGATAGACCAGCGCGATCAGGCGCAGACCGATATTGATACTGCGGTCTATGGGCACCAGGATCACTGGGATTTCGAGGCGAATGCCGGAGCGGGTGATCGAGTAAGTGGCCTTGCTCCAAATGCCGATGGCGAACAGTTGACGCTGCAGTGTCGAAATGCGAGGAGTTGGATGGCCGTTGATGGCAGTTAGCAAATCCCTGGTTTGAATGCCGGCACGGTCGCCGGGACCATGGGCCAGAACTTTCTGGGCAATCAGGCCGCCAGGGGCTTTGGCCCAGGAAACTTGATCGGTCGGAATCTGGAATTGAGCTTCATGAACATAATTGATGGCTGCAAAAATGACGGCGGCAAGGGTCAGCACGGCCAGTACGACGGCTGCGATTCGGAATGGAATGTTCCGGGGCATTTCGAAGCCTATCTTTCCGCGTCAGAGCGTCGTATCCGAGGATGCATTGTTCTCAAGCAAACTATCTGTTTCTTGCAACTTGCGTGCCAGAACGGCTCATGTTCCGGTAACCGGCTCCACCGGGTGATATAGATGTATTCAAGGTGAATCCACCAGCCATTTCGACACTGGCTTTCGAGTTCCAGTTTCGTTGTATGCAAGCACTTCCAAGGGTAATGCCTCGATCCGAGAGTCTTTCCGAGGGCGCCGCGAGGCGTTCTCGCCTTAACCTCTGATCCATTCTATTTCTGAGCTTCTCGTGTTCCGGTTCGCGAAGTTGTATCCACAATTTTAAATCGAAATATATGATTTATAGAATTCTTCGCACGGGCGATTGTGGCTACAAGGTTTGCGTCGGCGGACCGGTGACGAATAACCGTAGGTCGCGCAGGTTATTCCCGGAGGGCCCTGTCAGAATCGCGGCGTTTCGGCCGAGCAGAAAGGGATAAGCATCGAACGTGGCCAGGGCGAGTTTCGCGGAGTCGAGATTTTCACCTGCGAGCATCGAGCGATCGATAACCGCGCCGGCGGCGGGGCTATTCCCATCGATTCCGTCTGAACCTGCGGAAAGAATCGCGATGGGGTCATCCTGCGGGGTAAGCAGGGTGGCAGCATAGAGGGCGAATTGCTGGTTGCGTCCGCCCACGCCGGGTGCAGGATGGCCACTGCCGTTCGACGACAAACTCACACTTATTTCGCCTGCCGATATTAGACAGACCCGGGAATGCTGTGCGCGCAAATTTCGCAGGCGATCGAGCAGATAGCGGGCAGCGTCCTTGTACTCCCATTCGTCGCATTCGTTCACGAGCATCGGCATCCAGCCCAGGCTTTCTGCGCGTCGTGCCGCTGCCTGCGCCAGAGATTCCGCGCTGAGAAGAACGGTCGCCTGAGTGTGAAAATCTTGCGGTTTAGGCGTCTCGCGCAGTTTGTCGGATTCGAAAAAACGACGCACCGCGGGAGGAAACGACGGGAGCAGATGATACCGCTCCAGAATTGCTTTACATTCGGCGAGCGTAGAGGAGTCGGGCAGGGTGGGGCCGGATCCTAACGCATCTTCGCGGCCAATGGGAACGTCGGAGATCAGCAGGGAACGGCAGACTGCATGACCCGCTGCCTGGGTGAGACGGCCGCCTTTTACCGCGGAGAAATGTTTTCGGACACAATTGATCTCCGAGATGGAAGCACCGCTTCCGACCAGTGCGCGATGAAAAGCGGCTGTATCGGCCAGAGAGATGGTCGGGTCGAGGGGCAGCTCCATCATGGCGGAGGCCCCACCGCTGATCAGGAATAGACAGAGGGTAGTCTCGGATGCGTTTTGGGGCAGTTGGCCGAGCATCGCCAGGGCCGCGCGCGCACCATCTAATGAGGCCTGGTTCGGAGACGGATGGCCACCGGCAAAATATTCGAAACCGCTTGGAAGGGGCGACGCGGGAAGCTGTGAGGCTGGCTCAGGAGCAGCGTCAGGCGCAATTAGGACTCCGGCGAGATCGAAATTTCCGGGTAACTGGAGGCGCTGCAGAAGAGCACCCAGCATGGGCCGGGAGGCTTTGCCTACAGCGATGACCCGGATGCGCTGGAGTTTGCGCAGATCGATGGATTCATCGCCCAGACGCAACGTGTTCCCATCAACCGATACGTGATGGGCCAGGGCCTGGTCGACGCTGCAGTCGGCAAGCGCCTGGTCGAAGATGGTACGTGCGATGTGGAGAAGATTTTCCATGCTCTGTCGGCTGGGCGATTCCACGTCAGCGGGAACAAAATGAATGTTGTACCCACTCGACGATGGTCGACTGTACCAGGTTGAGCTTACCAACAAAGAAATGATCCGCATCCGGAATCCACACTAGATGTTTCGGCTCGGGAGCTGTCGCCACCACGTTTTCCACTTCTGCCACCGGGCCGTAAGGGTCGCGGTCGCCGCTGATAAACAGCTTGGGTTGAAGACAACCCGTCAGATATTCGTAGCGATATCTGCGACCTTCGGCAAGGATTGGCAGACCGAGCGCGATCAGACCCTGGACACGTGGATCGCCGCAGCAAGCGTGCATGCCTACATTAGCGCCGAAGGAAAATCCGGCAAACAGGATGGGACGGTGAAATTCCCGATCGAGCCAGTCGAGGGCGGCACGGACATCCTGCTGCTCGCCGCGGCCGTCGTCGTGTTGACCCTGGCTGCGGCCGGTACCGCGGAAGTTGAAACGCAGCACGGGAAGACCCAGACCGTGCAGCGCCTTCATGACGTGGTATACCACCTTGTTATGCATGGTGCCGCCGCCGAGCGGGTGGGGATGACAGACCAGCGCACTGTACGGCGCATTTTCCTGTCCACGGTTGAGCAGGGCTTCCAGCGTTCCAGCGGGTCCTTCCAGATCGAAGCTGCGAATGGAGGCCGGGTTGGAGGGTGTGTTCATCGGATACGGTAGAGATTATTTTACGTTCGCTAGGCGGAATCCATGGCAGTCAAATGTGGCTGGGCGGTTTTCCGCATTAGCGCGGTATGCTGGAACTACATGCCTACAGA
>JAJYSL010000520.1 GCA_021793595.1 Acidobacteriota bacterium | reverse complement strand
CAAAACATTCAGGACAACGTGGAAGAGGCGATGTCCGGCGTCAAGGGGGAAAGCTCGCTGAAGCTTTTCGGCAATGATTTCGATACCCTATCGACCCTGTCGGAAAAAATTCTGAAAATTATGAGATCCGTGCCGGGTATTCAGGATGCTGGCATCTTCAAGGTGGGTGGGCAGCCGAACCTTATCATTCAGATTGATCGTGCCAAGGCCGCCCGATACGGGATCGCAGCGCAGGACATCAACAACGCGATTCAGGCTGCGGTGGGTGGCACACCGATTACGCAAATGGTTCTTGGCGATCGCAGGTTCGACTTGGTGGTGCGGTATCCGCTTGCCGATCGAGACGACCCGGACGTAATTCGGAAGATTTTGCTGCCGGCGCCGGACGGCACCATGGTTCCACTGGGCGAGATCGCCGACGTCGGCATCCGCGAAGGGGCTTTCGCCATCTATCGCGAGGGCGGACGACGGTACGTACCGATTAAATTCAGCGTGCGTGGGAGGGATCTGCAAGGCACAATCGAGGACCTGCAAAATCGGTTAATACAACAGCTGAAGCTGCCATCCGGATATGAGTACACCTGGGCTGGAGAGATCGAAAACCTTCGTAGGGAGCTGCATCGCCTGGAGATCATTGTGCCGGTAAGCCTGGCGGTAATTCTGGTCTTGCTCTATATCCTGTTTCTCAATCTACGTAACGCGCTCATCATCATGGCAGTGATTCCTTTTGGCATGATTGGCGGGGTTTTCTCGTTGCTGGTGACGCATACGCCTTTTAGCATCTCTGCGGCAGTTGGTTTTACGTCCATCTTGGGCTTAAACACGCTGGGGACTGTCGTTTTTCTGCGCGGGGTGCGGCATTCTCAGTCGGAGTTAGGAGAGCAGCGGGGCCTGCTGCACGGTTGCCTGGTGGAAATGCGGCCCGTGGTGATGGCCTGCATGGCTGCCGGACTGGGATTGTTGCCGGCGGCGTTGGCGAACGGAATTGGAGCGCAAGCGCAGCAGCCGCTGGCCCGCGTTGTGGTGGGCGGCATGATCACGACCCTGTTCGCCGTGCTGTTCATTACACCGCTGTTGGCGCGTCGTTTGCCGAAGGGCGCCAGAAGAAGCTTGTGGGAGCTTTGAGATAGCGTGCGCGAAAGATGGTCGTGCGACGCTTTGGCTGAAAGCGACGCGCGCAGATCTCCGGCCGCGGAGCCGTCGCTCGATGCCGATGCAGCGGATCGATGCATATACTGGGGCATGCTCGAAACCGGTCTGCCTCAACCATCCATGAGCCCACCCAGGGATTCAGAACAGGAACGGAGTGCAGCGGAACTGAAAGCAATTTACCGCCGTATTGCACTGCGACTGATTCCGTTTCTCATGTTCCTCTATCTGATCGGATTTCTCGACCGGGTGAATGTCAGCTTCGCCGCTCTCACGATGAATCGCGATCTTGGCATCAGCAACACGGTGTTCGGAATCGGCGCCGGCATTTTCTTCTTCGGCTATTTTCTGTTTGAGGTGCCCAGCAACTTAATGCTGGCAAAAATTGGAGCCAGGATTTGGATCGCGGCTTTGATGGTGATCTGGGGAGTGGTTTCCATTGGGCTGGCGTGGGTCCACTCCGGCCCCTCTTACGTGGTGATGCGTTTTCTGCTGGGCGCCGCAGAGGCTGGATTTTTTCCGGGAGTGGTTCTCTACCTTACTTTTTGGCTGCCAGCTTCGGTGCGAGGCGGCCTGATGGCCCTGTTCATCGTCGCCATTCCGCTCTCCACTGTGACGGGTGCACCGCTGTCTATCGCCATTCTGGGAATGAACGGCATGGTGGGCCTTCGGGGATGGCAGTGGTTATTCCTGATAGAAGGCGCAGTTGCGGTGTTGTTTGGAGCCATTGTGCCCTGGGTTCTTGCCAACGGCCCAAGCGACGCGCGTTGGCTTTCGGAGGAGGAAAAGACGCGGCTGCTGACCGCGATTGCCGCTGAAGCCGGCGCTGCCCCGGCTCATCTTTCCTGGACACATCTGCTTCGCAGCCGCATGGTGCTGGGCTTTACCCTGGCCTACTTCACCCTGATGATTGGTCTTTACGGCCTGGGATTCTGGATCCCGCGCATTCTCGATTCCGAAGGGCTGGCGCTGGACCGCACCGGCTGGATTACCGCACTGCCATACTTTGTCAGCGCCGTGGGAATGGTGCTGTGGTGTCGCCACTCCGATCGCACCCAAGAGAGAACCTGGCACGTCGTGCTGGCGTTTCTGGCCGCTGCGCTGGGTATGTACATCGCCTCAGCTACCCACTTGGTTGCAGTCAGTGTGGCAGGATTTTCGCTGGCGGCTCTCGGAATCTTTTCCGCCATGCCGCTGTTCTGGGCTACCACAACCGACCATTTAGGAGGGAATGCAGTTGCGGGAATTGCAGTTGTAAACGCTCTCGGCAATTTTGGCGGGTTTGTGGGTCCGGTGTGGATGGGGTGGCTGCTGGACCGCACGCATTTCTTTTCCGCGGGTCTGCTTGCTGTGGCGATTACCCTGGTATTCGGCGCGATTTTGATCGGGGGACTGGTCCATAGCGTTCCATCGCCCCACGCGCGTCCAAGTTGATCGATGGCTGGGCCAGGTCTACAGCCGCCTGTTCGCCGGTTCGGAGGAAGTCAGGATTTGCTGGCCGCGAGAGTCAAAATCAAAACGCGCGGATGGCGGTGGCGGAGAACCTGCACTTTGATGGCAGCATTGCGGTTTGTCCGCAGGGCATGGTTCCACCTGCTGCGGGAGGTCATGGGTACATCGTCGGCCTTGCAAATCACATCTCCCGCCTGAATGCCGGCGCGCAAGCCAGGACTGTCTGGGTCGATGCTTTTGACCAGCAAGCCGGTGGAATTTTTCAAGCCGAAGTACCGGGCCAGTTGCGGATTCAGAATATCCAGCGCAATGCCGGTGTAGGGCGGCGTGCCGGGAATGTAACTCATCAGACCGCCATTGGAACCCAGACTTTTGCCGATTTCTGCCGGCATCGAACCAAAGAAACTTGTCTGCGGGGGCAGGGCACTGGGATCGGGAACCGTGTAATGCTGCGACCATGCCTGCTTCTCGATGGTGTTGCGGTCCGCCAACACCACGTGGAGTTCCATCGGCGTTCCGTCACGCATAATGTTCAGAACGACTGTCTGCCCAGGATCCATCTTGTGCAAAGATCG
>JAJYSL010000519.1 GCA_021793595.1 Acidobacteriota bacterium | reverse complement strand
CTCTTTTTTGCTTCGTTCGCAGGCTGTAAGCGCACGCCCAATCCGGATGTCTGGGCCACGGTCAATGGCCATCCCATCACCGAATCGGTGGTGAATAAGTATTACCAGACCCAGATAAATTCCCGACAGCAGCAGCCTACCGCCGATGAAGCGGCGATGCTGAAACTGGAAATCCTGCATCAGCAAATTGGCGAGGAAGTGATTCGACAGCAGGCGGAAAAATTGCACCTGGTGGCCAGCGACGCCGAGGTAGACGCGAAAATTGCGCAGCTGAAAGCTCCCTACACCGAACAGCAGTTCAATGACCAGTTGAAGGCCAAGGGCCTCACCTTGGAAGATGTCCGCCGCGATATCTGGCTGAATCTCACGATGGACAAGGTAATGAACAAAGAGATCGAATCCAAGATCAACATTACCGACGCGGACGTTTCCAATTTTTACAACCTGCACCAGTCTGAGTTCAACCTGATCGAGCCGCAATACCACCTGGCGCAAATTGTGGTCACTCCCAATCCAAGCGGTCGCGTCCAGAATCGGCAAAACAGCAAAGCGCGCAATGATGAGGAAGCGCGCAAGAAGATCGATGCATTGCATAACCAGCTGGAAACTGGAGCCGATTTCGCCCAGCTCGCCATAAATTATTCGGAAGCGCCGGAAACCACTTCCAGTGGGGGCGACATGGGCTTTATCCCGGCGTCGCAACTCAAGTCCGAACCCGAGGTCTATGCTGCCGTCAGCAAGCTGCAGCCCGGGCAGATCACTCCGGTTTTGCCCATCGTGCAGGGCGCATCCAAGCAGCCTGCAGCGTACATGATCTGCAAATTAATTGCGATTGAACCGGCAGGACAACATCCTCTGAGCGATCCTCGCGTGCAGCAGATGATTCGTCAGCAACTGCACGACAGCCGTTCGCGCCTGCTGCAAAGCGCCTATAACGAAGCGTTGCGCGATCAGGCCCGCGTCGTCAATTATTATGCGGAAGATATTCTAAAGAACGCCCACTAAGCGCAGACTCCTACACTAGAGGCCCACCATTATGGAACCTGAGACCCGCCCTCAAAGCGGGTCTCGCTCGCGGCCCCTGCAATTCTGCTGTAGGTTGAGCTCTGCTGTCCTCCTGTTTAGCTGTGGGTGATTCTCGGAACAGTCGAACGGGGGCCACAGCGCACACCGGAGCTGCTGTCTGGGCACACGAGGCTCGTTCCCCCTCGATCCTGAATTTTGTCCTGTAGCTGTGAGACGATGGGTACGTCATGGAATCTCACACATTTGCCACAGCCGTCCTCGCCGCCGGAAAAGGTACGCGGCTCAAGTCCAAGCGCGCAAAGGTGCTGCACTCGATCGCCGGGAAACCCTTGTTACAGCATGTGCTGGACGCCGTTCTGAAGGTCACCTCGCCGGAGAAGGTTTTTGTCGTCGTGGGTCACCAGGCGGAGGAGGTGGAGCGCACTGTATCTGCCACAGGGGTCCACTTCGTCTTGCAAGCGCAGCAATTGGGCACCGGTGATGCGGTGCGGTGCCTGGGCGAATCCGTCCGCGGACTGGGTGATCTGCTGGTGCTTTCCGGCGATGTCCCGCTCATCCGGCCGGAAACCATCGAGCATCTGCGGAATTTTCATCGAGCGCAGAAGGCTGCCATGACGATTCTGACGGCGCGACCAGACAATCCCTTCGGATATGGACGAGTGGTTCGAGTATCGCCGGGCAATCCGGAAGTTGCCGCCATAGTCGAACAAAAGGCGCTGGCGGACGATCAGCAACACATTGGAGAAATCAACTCCGGCATCTATGTACTTCACATCGAGACGCTCTATCGGCACATTGACGCGTTGCAATCGAACAACGCTCACGGGGAGTATTACCTGACGGACATGGCGGCCATTCTGCGCGCGGCTGGCGAGCGCGTTGTCGCCTATGAAATCGGCGACGCAACGGAAGTGCTGGGTGCAAATACGATTGCCGAAATGATGGAGCTGGAGGGCGCGTTACGCATGCAGGCTGCGCGTCAATTGATGGCGCACGGGGTGACCATTCATCGGCCGGAAACCTGCGTCATCGATGCGGATGTGACCGTGGGCCCGGACACCATCGTGGAGCCGTTTGTGCAATTGCTGGGCAAAACCGACATTGGCGAGGATTGCCGCATTCGGTCGTATTCGGTCGTTCAGGATTCAAATATCGGCGCCGGTGTCCTGATCCGCAACGGTTGCGTGCTGGACGGAGCGACTATCAGCGATGGCGCCTCTATTGGGCCGTTCGCGCATCTGCGTCCGGGCAGTCAAATTGGGCGCGAGGCCCACGTCGGCAACTTTGTCGAAACCAAGAATGCGCGCCTGGGAGAAAAGTCGAAGGCGAATCATCTGACCTATCTGGGCGATGTTTCCGTCGGCTCCGGCTGCAACATTGGTGCCGGCGTCATCACCTGCAATTATGACGGCGTGAATAAATATCCCACGCAGATTGGGGATCGTGTTTTTGTGGGCAGCAATTCCACCCTGGTCGCGCCGGTTTCGCTGGAAGATGATACCTATGTGGCGGCAGCCTCCTGCATCACGGAGCCGGTTCCCGCTGGCGCGCTGGCTCTTGGCCGCTCTCGCCAGACTGTGAAGCAGGGATGGGTGAAGCAACGCCGCGCTGCCCAACAAAAAAAGATAGAGGGTTAACTCCCCAACCCGATTTCTCGCGGAATGCGCAGCTCGGCTGGAGGTCTCACATGAAAAAGTTCCTTCTTGCATCTGTTCTGCTTGTTCTGTCAGCAACAACAGCATTTTCCGCGGAGAATCCATGGGTGGGGCGCTGGAAACCCGATCCCACAAGGAGCGATTTTGTCGAGGTCCACGACACGCTGATCATCTCCTCGCCTTCCGCCGGCATCCTGCGGTGGGAATATCCTTCCATTAAGTTCGAAATGCAAGGAAACCCCGACGGCTCAGACATGAGCCTTGCGTATCCAGACATGCCGAAGGGCTTAACGGAATCGGTGACGATGCTGACTCCAAGAAAGCTGGCCTACTCTGTCAAAGTCGACGGAAAGCTGGTGCAGCACGGGACAGATGAGATTTCCGCCGACGGCAACACCCTGACAGCTGTGTCATGGACTGTCGGCAAAAACTCGAAAAAAAGGATTGAAGTCTTTCACCGGCAGTAGCTCTCCCTGTTTTCGAAACACCAGCGAACTGCATCTGGGTTCGCT
>JAJYSL010000004.1 GCA_021793595.1 Acidobacteriota bacterium | reverse complement strand
AAGATCGCCGCTCCCCAGAAGCGACGCAGCCGGACCTGTTGATCCGCATCTTTCATTGGCTCGATTCGAAGTCTGCCGCGCGCGACGGGTGCTTAGAACATACCCCAGGCGCGGCTGATGTAGTCCGTCATGGTAAGGCTGATGAGCAGCATAAACGTAAACAGTCCCGCGGCCACTGTCAGTTTGAGGAGTCGAGAACTGTAGTGAATGTGCATGAAAAACAGCACGACCAGAGACGCCTTCAGACAGGCAATACCCAATGCGATGACGGCGTTGAATACTCCCAGATCAATGAACGAGATGCCCGTCGTCAGCGCGGTCAAAACCATCAAGGCAAGAAATATTGCCAGATACACTGGCGGCTTTACGATGTGAACTTCTGAATCCTGATGGGCTTCTTTGGTCTTCTGGGTCATACTCGGCACTCCATATTGCCCGCGATTGCGGGTGTGGTCAATTTCTCTTGCAAATCGCTTCACCCGCTATCGATAGCGACTGATCAGGTACAGCAATGGGAACAGGAATATCCAGATGATGTCGACAAAGTGCCAATACAGGCCGAAGTTTTCGATGGGCATGACGTGGCCTTCAGTGAAGGCGCCTTTCGACGCTCGCGCTACCAGGAAGAACAGGATGCCAATGCCGATGATCATGTGCAGCGCGTGCATCCCCGTCATGGCGAAATAGAGAAAGAAGTACAGCTGCGTTTTCTCCGCCATGTCAGGGGCCAGCTTTACGGCCTTGGGATTGGTGGGGTTCACAAATTCCTGGATGGAAAAATTCATTCCAGGAATGTGATGATCCACATACTTCTGGTGATATTCGACGGCTTTGATGCCAAGGAACACGCTGCCTAAACCGATGGTTAGCAGCAGAAAGAGAACGAGCTGGCCTCTGCGTCGCATTTCTGCGCTATATACCGCCATGGCCATGGTGAAGCTGGAACCGATCAGGACGGCTGTGTTGGTCGTGCCCAGGGTAATGTCCAGCGTGTTGCTGCCGGCGACAAACGCAGCGTGATACCAGTTGCGGAAGATGAGGTAAGCGCAGAACAGTCCGCCGAAAAACATCACCTCCGTCAGCAAAAATACCCACATGCCAAAGCTGGCGGCTTCGCGCTGCTGGCCAATGTCCTCAAAATGGTGCCGCATAAACGCAGGATGTTCGTGCGCGTGCGGCAGTTCAGCGCGCTCCAGCTCGTTTGGCATTGTCGCGATCGATTGGCTATCCAACGGTCTGTACCTCGTGGTGAGTCTTGTTTGCCAGCCACTCGTAGTCGTAGGCTTCGTGATCCATAATCGGAATCTCGGGGAAATTTTCGGTCAAGGGAGGCGATTGAATCTGCCACTCCAGCCCGGTCGCCTGCCAGGGATTGTTGCCGGCAATCTTTCCGTACTTCAGCGACCACGGCAGGTAAAGCATAGGCAGCAGGTAGCCAATGCCAAGGATGGAAGCGCCGGCGGTCGAGAACACATTCAACACCTGGAAGTCCGCCGGATAGGCTGCATAACGACGCGGCATGCCGAGGTAGCCGAGAATAAACTGCGGGAAGAACGTGACAATAAATCCGATGAAGGTAATAACGGCGGCAGTTTTGGAAATACTTTCGGGATACATGCGCCCGGTCATCTTCGGCCACCAGAAATGCACTCCAGCCAAATAGGCCATCAGCATTCCGCCTACCATGACAAAGTGGAAATGCGCCACGATAAAGTAGGTCTCGGTCAGATGAATGTCCATGCCCAACGTCGCCAGAAAGATACCGGTAAGACCGCCAATGGTAAACAGCCCCATAAACCCGAAAGCATAGAGCATCGGAGTTTCAAAGGTGATGGACCCTTTGTAGAGCGTCATCGACCAGTTGAAAATCTTGATGGCGGAGGGCACGGCCACCAGCATCGTCAGCAGCGAGAATACCAGCGCGGAATATTGGCTGACACCCATGATGAACATGTGATGCTCCCACACCAGAAAACCGAAAACGGCGATGGCGACGGATGAGAATGCAACTGCCGTATAGCCGAAGACTCGCTTGCGAGAAAACGTACTGACCACCTCTGAGATGACTGCCATCCCGGGCAAGATCATGATGTACACCGCTGGATGGGAATAGAACCAGAACAAGTGTTGAAATAGTAGAGGGTCGCCGCCCTTGGTGGGATCGAAGACCCCGATATTCATGGTTCGTTCCAGTGCCACCAGGACCAGGGTGATGGCGAGGACCGGGGTGCCAAGAATCATGATGATGGAGGTCGCATAATGCCCCCAAACAAAGAGCGGCAAGCGGAACCACGTCATGCCCGGGCAGCGCATACGGTGAATGGTGACGATAAAGTTGAGCCCAGTAAAGATGGACGAGAATCCCGCCAGAAAAATTCCCATCGCGGCGGTCACCACGTGCGTATTCAAATAGTGCGTGGAAAGCGGGGTGGTGAAGGTCCATCCAGTATCGACTCCGCCCAGCACCATGGCCGCCAGCACAAACAGGCCGCCCGCCATATACAGGTACCAGCTGAGTAGGTTGATCTTGGGGAAGGCAAGGTCTCTGGCACCCACCATGAGCGGAATCAGGAAATTTCCAATCGTGGCCGGAACCGACGGCACCAGGAATAGAAAGATCATGATGATACCGTGCATGCTGAACACTTTGTTATAGGTGTCGGTCGCCATCAAGTCGCTGGGCGGCGTCAACAGCTCCAGCCGGATCAAACCCGCGAGGACACCGCCAATGATGAAAAAGAAGGTGATCGAAAACAGGTACAGCATCGCGATCCGCTTATGGTCGCCTGTCAGCAGCCAGCTCTTCAATCCATACTCCTGATTGAGATAAGACTTTGCTGGCAGCTTCGCTGTCGACTGGTCTGGTAGCGATACGATGGTGCTCATGGCTTTGCTACTCCTTGTGCTGGGACCGGCTTTCCTTCAGTTGAGGATTGCGCTGATGATATCTGAGATTTATTCAGCGTCTGCTGGATACGGTAGTTGGAATCCAGGCTCTTGATATATTCCACCAGATCGATGAGTCCATCTTCACTGATCTGCCCCTGGTAGGTGGGCATGATCGGAGCATATCCGGCGGGTACATGCGTCGACGGGTTCAAAATAGTTTCGCGAAGATAGGCTTCGTTCGCGACCACAGTTGAGCCGTCGGTCAAACGGATACGGGTGTTGTAGACGTTGGCGAGATTTGGACCGCGAGCGGAGGCGGTGCCGTTGTGGCATGCGTTGCAGCCTACGCTGGCGAAGAGACGTTCCCCGTTTTGCGCCAGCGATGCGCCACTGGTGTTGCTGGCTTCCCACCTACTGTAGTCTGCCGGCGTCATCACGTACACCCATCCGATCATCTGAGAGTGGTCAGTGCCGCAGTATTGCGTGCAGAAAAGGTGGTATTTTCCGGGCTTGGTCGCTTCAAAGTACACCGTCGTGTAGCGGCCCGGAATAGCTTCGCGCTTCACGCGAAATGCCGGAATGGAGAAGCTATGAAACACATCCTGTGAAATCAATGTCACCTGTATAGGAACGCCTTCGGGAATATGCAACGCATTGATTTCATGCTGGCCGCCGGCATGTTCGACCTTCCACATCCACTGCTTGCCGACGACATAGATGTTCATGGAATTCGGTGGGGGATTGAATACGCGGAAATAGAGCAGCGCACCCCAGACAAAAAACACCAGAAAGATCCCCAGGGGAATCAGCGTCCATGTCGCCTCCAGCAGCGTCGAGCCTTCAATCTGGACCGCCTCCGGATGCCGCTCCTTGCGATAGCGCAGCGAGAAGAACAGGACCATGGTCATCACCAGCACCAGGCCAGTAACGGTCATCCCTACCAACGCAAAGTACAGCGCATCCGCGTACGGAGCAATGGTGGAAGCTTCCGGCGGAAAGATGGCAAAGTGCTGGAGCCAATGAACTAAAAATTCCCAAAGTACAGGACTGATGTGCGACATGTATTTTTTACCCGTTCGCCTTTTTCGTAACTGCCGCGTTGCCACCCTGCATAGCTTCTTGCCGCAGCGAAATCAAAATAAATGCTCCTAGTGCCAGCACGGTCAAAATACAACCCAGCTGCACGATGCGTACCACAATCATGCTGTTCTTCGCCATGTGCGGGTCATAATGGTAGCAATAGGTATAGATCAGATCTACCGGAGTTCCGATCTGGCCATGCGAGGCTTCCACCAGCCCAGCGCGCATGTCGCGAGCGGAGTACTCTACCCCCAGATAGTATTGCGAAATCATGCCCTCTGTCGTAATCAGCTCAATGGAGCTGGGGTGGGCGAATTGATCGATTTTTCCATCCGGCCCGGGAACGCTGACGTATCCGAAACCGACCGCCTTGGTGAGCGCAGTGATAGACGCCTGAGGCCCGGTGAGGAAATGCCAGCCGTTCGCGGTATCAGGCCGACCATATCTTTTTACGTAGAGAGCTTTCTGCGAGGCGGCTTCCGCGGGAGTATCACTGGGATCGAAGCTGACTACAATGACATTGAAATCTTTTCCCGGGTTGAACTTCAACATTTCCAACGCGCCGACCAGCCCGTTCATTTCCTCCGGGCAAAGCATGTTGCAGCGGTAGTAGACGAGCGCCAGGATAGCGGGCCGCTTGCCGAAATAATCTCCCAGATGAACCGTGCGGCCGGTTTCGTCGCGAAACTCGGCGTTCAACGGAATTGGCTGATCGAGATTCTGGTGGATCGTCGTCTTCTGCAGTACTTCGGGCAGCTTGTCCTGCGCCGGCTCACCCATCGACTTTTCGCCGATCGGCGCGACCTGGGCATGGATGATTGCAGGCAAGAACGCGGCCATCAGACACACGCACAGTACCGCTTTCAGCGCCCGGGAGGCGGCGAGATGGAAACGAATTGTTGACGCTGTTCTCATTCAATCCTAGTGATCCGGGTGCAACTCCGCATGGGTTTCGGAATAGGGACCAATTCCCAGCCGCTGGTCTCGCGCCTCAATCATTTGCAGCTCAGGCCCGGTGCGAGCAAATCCATCCGTCAGCGGCGCTGTCACCGTTGTGGGCGTATCGCCAAACATCGCCTGCTCCTGCGGGCCTTGCTGGCTTTCAACCGGCAGCCCTTTCTGAACGATGAGCTGCATGGCGCGCTCGATCGGGATGCGGACGGTTTGCTTATTCTGATCGATCCAAGTGTAGTGATCCAGCAGCATGTCTTCGCGGGCATGCATGTCGGCGACTTCCATGTTACCGTCGTCGGACTGCAGCCGTGGGGTCGGGAATCTTTTCACCAGTGACTGCAACTGCTGCTGCTCAATTGTAGGATTCGATTCCATGTTGCCGGGCTTCACGCCTGCCATCTGACTCCACTTACTCGGGGAGCCGTCTTGCTTGTTGAGTCCGTAATAGATCAACTTGCCTATACCAAAAGCGAGGACAAAGACCACCGCGATCGAAGCGGCCATCACCACCAGAAATCCCGCGATGTCGGTGATGTTGGCGTCTGTCAGCTCATAGCCGACCTTGCGGCTTTCCGCATCGGGCTGCTGATGCAGCGTCATGAAATCCCCAGACTCGGCGTCCTGCGGCGAGCCTGGACTGCCGGATTGGTTCGGATTGTTGGGGTCGTACGGATTATGCGTGGGCATGTTCAGGCTCCAGAATTTCAGGCAGATGCGGATCGTTCAATGCCACCAGACCGCGCGTCCGCAGGGTTGTGAAGTAATAGGCCATCCACAGTGCAACCATCGCCGCGGGAACAAAAAGGTACTGCAGTTCGGGCACGCTGAAATGGAGATTGCGGCGCTCTTCCGGGAAATTCGGCGCGATCAACCACCAGGTATCCCAGAAGCGAGCGAACAGCATGATGCAGCACACGGTGGCCAGTCTCCGCTTGTTGCGCTTCAGATCGCGCGACAACAGCAGGAAGAACGGGAGCACCCAGTGGAAGAGAAAATCCAATCCCGCAATCGGTCCCCATCCGCCGGTGATGCGATCCATGTACCAGCGAATTTCGTTGGGCAGGTTGCCGGACCAGATGATCAGGTACTGTGAAAACGCCATGTAAATATTCAACATGACAAACGCAAACAGCAGTTTGCCCAGATCGTGCTGCTCCCGCACGCGAAAGATCGCATTGAGGGGCTCATATTGCGAGAGCGCCAGCACCATCAGAACCGCCAGGGCAAGCGCCGCATATCCCTGGGAGACGATGAACATAAATCCGTACATGGACGAAAACCAGGTGGGATCCAGCGACATGACCCACTCGACGCACATGCCGGTCAGCACCAGCGAATAGACCACCAGACCGGGACCGCTGAGATTTTCAAAGCGCTTCTGCCAAAACCAGTTGCCGTGGTTCTTGTCGAAGTCGCGCTGCAGCGACCAGCGGTTGAGGAAATACACGAAGATTCCGAAGATGATGAAATAGACGATTCCGCGAATCCAAAAGCCTTCCAGATTCAGATAGGGCCGCTTGTATGCGATGGCGTGGGCTTGCATCGCATCGATGACTCCGGCGTGGAATGCCGCCTGCGGATCAAGGATGCGAGCCCAGATGTACAAGCGCTTGGCAAAAATCGCGATCGGCAGAAACATCAGGAAAAGTAGCGGCAGGGTGCGGCTCATCGCCTCCAGCGGGCGACGAATCAGCAATCCCCATTTTCCGCCGCTCACCCATTGCACCATCAAAAGCGCGAGCCCGCCGAGGCAAAAGCTCAGGCAAATCATCAACCCCATTAGCCAGCCGCGCAACACGTAGTCAAAGTTATGGCTGATCAAAAGGTCGATCACCGCCAGCACTGCGAAAATGACAGCGATGGATATGGCGCGGAGACGCCAGCGCAATACCGCTGGCGGAGCGCTTAGGTCTGCGGGCAACTGATATGCGTGGGTTTCGTGTTCCATGCTTGAGTCCGTCACCGTCTACTTTGCTCCCTTACGCGGGGAGTGATTGCTGGCTGCGGTCTTGGTCACCGCGGGCATATTTTTCCCGGCATCGATTTCCGACTTCATATCGTAGGCACTGGGCACGTTGGTCAACTGCGGGACGGTCCAGTCCGCGACGAAGTTCGAGCCAAATCCCATTTGCTGCGAAACTTCAGCCAGCGTTTGGATGTTGGTGCCCGCGGGCACATCGGCCAGCGTCGCATTTTGGCTGAGCTGCAATGCTCGGATATAGGCGGCTATCGCCCATCGATCCTGAGGCGTGATCTGCGCCGCATAGTCCGGCATGGCGCCATATCCATAGGTCATGACACGGAAATAATGGCTGAGCGGTTTCTTCATGATCGCCGGATTCATGTAGTCGCCCGCCGGCTTATAGCCGCGTTGAACAATCATTCCGCGACCGTTGCCAACGCGTGAGTGACACGGTGTGCAATAGATATCAAAGCGCTCCTGACCGCGTCGCATGACCGTCATGGTGACAGGGAACGGCATCGCGTTCTGTTCCTTCTTGTCGATCATTCCGGTGTAGAAATACGTATCGGCGTCGAGTTGCCCGCGCGCCACCGTACCCAGCACCTGCGGCCGGACTGAGCGTCCACTGGGAAAGAACTTCGACTCGCGCTGCGGGATCATCTTTGGCTCGTTCTGCATATCCTGCCGACATCCGGCAAGCGGAATCAGCAGGGCGAGAGCGGCAGTGACCGTCATCCAGCGAAACAGTGAATTTTTGGAATGTATTGGCATGAAATTAATGCTCCACCTCGACGACCGAGACTGGGTGCAGCGACTCCAGCAGAGAACGAGTCTCCGTAACGGAAAAGCGCGGGTCATCGGCCTCCAGGCAGAGAAAGAACTTGTCAGACGTTGCACCGTTGCGAAAATTCGGCGCGTTGAAGACGGGGTGGTACGGCGAGGGCAAGCGATTCAGCGCTAACATTCCGAAGCCAGCGCTGAGCCCGGCCCACAGAATCGTCCACTCGTACGCTGGAATGATGAACGCCACCCAGGAAAACTTGCCGCGTCCTGCAATGTCCAGCGGATAGGCCCAGATCGAAATCCAGGATTCAAGCGTAAACATGGCGAGGCCGCCGAGGATGCCGCCCAGCAAGCACACGCGGGATACACCCTTTTCCTTTGGCTCATCGAAGCCCATGGCTTCTGCAGCCTCTTCCACCGGATAGGGAGTGTAGCAATCCATGCGCCGATATCCGGCGCTGTAAGAAGCCTTGGCCGCCATCACCAGCTCAGTGGGCGTGTCGAACTCGGCGAGCAATCCGTAAATTCCTTCGCGCACTGGCATTAGTCACCACCCTTGTGCTGAAGTTCTGCTTCATTGATTTTTGCGCCGGGCAAAATCTGACGAATTTCTGACATTGGAATCATGGGTAGGAGTCGGATGAACAGGAAGAATAGAGTAGTAAACAATCCAAGCGTGCCGACAAACGTCATGTAGTCCCAGCGAGTGGCGCGGTACGTACCCCACGAGGACGGCAGGTAGTCGCGTGTAAGACTGGTCACGACAATTACGAAGCGCTCAAACCACATTCCCGTATTCACAATCAGCGACACGATAAAGAGGTAGGCAACGTTCTGCCGCAGGCGGCGCGACCAGAGCGTGGTGAGCGGAAATGCGATATTCGAGAAGATGAGAATCCAGTAGGACCAGCCCATGGGCCCGAAAATGCGGTTCCACGCCATAAAGAACTCCCACTTGTCGGCGGAATACCAGGCATACGCGATATCGGTCATATAGCCGTAGGCCACGATAAAGCCAGTGGCCAGCATGACCTTGCCGCAGTTGTCGAGATGCCGAATCGTGATCAGATCTTCCAGGTGATAAAACTTGCGGATCGGAATCGCCAGCGTCAGGACCATGGCAAATCCGGAGTAGATGGCGCCGGCCACGAAGTAGGGCGGGAAGATCGTGGTGTGCCAGCCCGGCATGATGGCGACAGCAAAATCGAAGCTGATGACGGTGTGGACGGAGAGCACCAGCGGCGTCGCCAGACCCGCGAGCAACAAGGATGCGGTTTCATACCGCATCCAGTGGCGTGCCGAACCGCGCCAGCCGAGGGACATCTGGCCATAGATAAAGCGGCCGAACTTTGACTTTGCGCGGTCACGCAGCGTCCCCAGATCGGGGATCATGCCAATGTACCAGAACACAACGGAGATGGTGGCGTAGGTCGAAACCGCAAACACGTCCCACATCAGCGGGGAACGGAATTGCGGCCAGTAATTCATCGTGTTCGGATACGGAAACAGCCAGTAGATCGCCAGCCAGGGTCGACCGGTATGGATGACCGGGAACATGGCCGCGCAGACCACGGCAAACAGCGTCATCGCTTCCGCAAAACGGTTGATGGAGTTGCGCCACTTCTGCTTGAACAAGAGAAGAATGGCGGAAATCAGCGTTCCGGCATGGCCAATTCCAATCCACCACACGAAGTTGATGATGGCGAATCCCCAGGCCACCGGCATGGTGATGCCCCAGATGCCCGTGCCTTTCAGGAACAGCCAGGTTACCGCCACAAGCAACATCATCGCGATGCTGCCCGCCAGCGCGAAGCCGAAGAACCACCCCAGCGGCGTATGCGGCGTCAGCACAATGCGCGTCAGCTTTTCCGTGATCGATCGGAAGGTGTGCCCAGGCGCGATGACCCGCTGTTCTCCCGTCTCCGGGTCGATCATTGGATTTTGAGGCGAAATATCTTTGGTAGCCATGCTTCGTGCGACCTCATTCAATGGGCTGAAATTTCTATTGTTGGTCAGCCTTCAAGTATCTGTGTATCGCTTTGTCGATCAGACGTTTTCCATCAAATCCGGACTTGGATTCATTACTCCGGCGATGTAAGACGTACGAGGACGCGTGTTGAGATCTGCCAGGACCGTATAGTTGCGTGTTTGCGCTTTTATTTTGGACACGCGGCTATTCTTGTCGTTGATATTTCCGAACGTAATGGCATGGGTCGGGCACGCCTCCTGACAGGCGGTGACGATTTCCCCATCACGAACGGTACGATTTTCTTTGTCGGCGCGAATTTTGGCTTTGCTGATCCGCTGCACGCAGTAGGTGCACTTTTCCATGACACCGCGGCTGCGGACCGTAACTTCAGGATTGCGCATCAGCTTCAGCGACGGCGTCGTGTAATCCGAGAACAGCAGCCAGTTGAAGCGGCGCACCTTGTATGGACAGTTGTTGGAGCAATACCGGGTGCCGACGCAGCGGTTGTAGATCATCGCGTTGAGGCCTTCCGGAGTATGTACGGTTGCGCCCACCGGACAAACCTGCTCGCAGGGCGCATTCTCGCATTGCTGGCAGGTCATGGGCTGGAAATAGGCCTTCGGCGCATTCAGGTCGCCTTCAAAATAGGTGTCGATGCGAATCCACTGCATGTCGCGGCCTACCTTCACCTGATGCTTGCCGACCACAGCAATGTTGTTTTCCGCGTAGCAGCTGATGATGCAGGCATTGCAGCCGACGCAGGAGTTCATATCGATCGACAGTCCCCATTGATAGCCCTTGCTGTAATCCCATACAGGAAACAGCGTCGTGTCCTTCGATGGCGCATTGAAGTCCGGGTCCGCCGCCGCAAAGCTTGGATTCTGCTTGTACTCTTCCAGCGTGGCGACGCGAATAATGCCGCGGTGCTCTGCTTCGCGCCCTTCGAGTGAGTGCGGCGTTGTATCCGGCTTGGCTTCTTTCGCCTCGGCTACGTTGCCATACGAGCGTGCGAACGCGCCACGATCGTCGATGTAGTGGCTCTTGGTGGAGGCGCACTCGTAGGTCGCGCCGGTCTTGGTGACGGTGGCGCCCACGGCAAACAATGGTGAAGACGCCAGTCGAATCGGGAAAGCGTCAAATCCAGCCCCAGTGCCCACGCGACCCGCATTGCGGCGGCCGTATCCCAGGTAAATGGTGATGCTTTGATCTGGATGACCCGGTGCAACCAGGGCCGAGGCCTTGATTTTGCGGCCTTGATATTCAATCTCGACTACATCGCTTTCACTGGCGTTCAGCTTGGCCATGGTTTGAATGCTCATGAGCGCCGCGTTATCCCAGGAAAGATTCGTGATTGGCTTGGGAAGTTCCTGCATCCAGCCAAGGTTCGAATATCGTCCGTCGTAGATGGTCGGATCAGGACGGAAAATGACTTCCATCGCGGTCACATCCGGAGCGGGCGCAGCCGTTGAGGCGGTGTTCTTGGCGCTCACCTGCTTCGGTGTAAACGCGGTGTTGGCAATCCACCCATCATGCAAGGCCTTCCGCCACGGCAGGTCTGCTTCGGCATCCACTGCTTTGGCCTCGCCCGCCTTGCCTGCAGCCGGCGCGCCGCCCAGCACAGATTTCCAATTCTGGCGGACGGCTTCCATCGGAGACAGGTCCGGTTGGTCCAGCATGGCCTGAATCAGGTGATGCGCCGACTTACCGCCGTAGAGCGGGTCAATCATCGGCTGGACGATGCTTACAGTGCCGTCGTAAGCGCGCACATCCGACCAGCTTTCCAGATAGTGCGCAGCATTGATGTGCCAATCGGCGATTTCGGCGGTTTCATCGACGTAGAGGCCCATGTGAGCAACGGTCTTGGCGCGACCCATCGCCTTTTCAAATTCCAGATCGGCAGGCGCGCTGTACACGGGATTGGTATCGAGAATCACCAGCCAATCCACCTTGCCCGCATTCAAATCCGCAACCAACTGCTTCAGGTCGTCGATTTCCACCGTGGGCATCGGATTCACGGTCTCGGTATAGACAACCGTCTTTCCAACATTGCCCAACACCTGGTTCATGGCGATGGCTGCCAGATGAACTCCGGGGGCGGCCTGCTCACCAGGGATGACCAGACATTTGCCGGAATTCGCCTTGAGATCCCTGACCACCGCGTTCAGGTAGGCGGTCTGCTCTGGCGTCCATCCTGCCCCACTGGGAGTTGCCCCTGCGCCCACACCAGCCGCAACTGCAGCCGCAAAGGCTTCAACCTGACTGGCCCGCATCCGCAGCCGATGGTCGGCCTTGAACCCTGTAGTTGAGGGCGTGCTTTCGACTGCATACACGCGGTTCATTTCAATGCCCGGTTCGAGCGAGCGCCGCCGAGCAAAATCCGCAGCCAGCTTTAGAAATCCAGGCTGCCAAAGGCCGGAGAGAAAATCCGCATCCAGTGAAAGCACCACATCCGCCGCATCCAGCTTGTATTGCGGATCTAAGAAGTCGCCGAAGGCTTGTTTCGAAGCGATCCGCGACGAGTCGCGATTGACCGGATCGTACTGGAACCACTTCGCGTTGGGATATTTTGCGCTGGCGCTCTTCCACTGCGCAGCCAGAGTTGGCGAAACCACGGTACCGCTGAGGAAATACAGCCCCTGACCGCCACTCGCCTTCTTCGATTCCAGCATGGCGGTAAAATCCGCCAGAAAATTTGGATAGTCTCGCGTTTCACCGCGATACAACGGGCGCTTGGAACGATCCGGATCGTACATGCCCAGCAGCGTTCCCTGGGTGTATGCATCCGAGGTGCCGCGATTCATGGGATGCTCTGGATTGCCCTCAAGCTTGATGGGGCGAAAGGCTTCAGTCTTTACCAGCAGCGGAACGGAACCCATGGGAAAAGGATGTGCGCTTGCAAAATAAATCGGCTTTCCCAGAACCAAATCTTCCGGCTGCTTCACATAGGGGTAAATGGGCTCATCCGGCTGCTTGGTACATCCCGTTAAACCAGCCAAGGCAATGGAAGCACCCATCAGCTTCATAAATCCGCGACGGGAAACTGAATCGACCCACTCAGCAGCATGCTGCGGAAATTCACGCCGCAAGGCATCCTGAAAGTCGGGCGTGTCGGCCAACTCGTCGATGGTTCGCCAGTATCGCTTGCCCGACATACCTGCCAGACGCGCCTGTGCCGCCTCAATCAATTGGGCCGATTTTGACTTTTCAACCGAATCCGTTGCCATGGTCTCGTGGGTACCGGTCTTATGCTCGTTTTCCATCTTCGAATCTTGACCTTTGCGGTTGTCTTTCGTTGCTTGCGTCCGGAATCGGCGGGGTTTTCCTTTGCATATCGCGATTCATCGATGACAGGTGTCACAGCTGGTCAACTGCCGCGGCGGACGAATGTGGTATTGCACCAGAAGATAGTTCCCAAGAGAGGTCTGGTCGGTAAATTTGACGAAATGTGGATGGACGGGAACCTGGGCATGCACGGAACCATCCCCGGGCGAAGACCACGATTGCATGTCGAAAAATTTCGGCGAATCTGTGCCGGTACGAGGACTGGCCGGCGGGTCGAGAGCGGCGATCTGGGCGGCGTCATTGTCGGGATTCTGAGTGACGCAGTTCACCAGTTGCGCAGTCGGAACGCCAGGCGTGGTGGGTTGGTTGGTACACCAGACTGGATGCAGCGTGGATGGGCTTTTCCATGCCATCTGGTAGATTTCCGACGTTGGACGAAGATTCTTGACCGGATTGCGATGGCAGTTCAAACACCATTCCATCTGCAGCGAGCTCTCCTGATAGGTCAGCGGCATTTTATCAATGCGGCCATGACAGGTAGAACAGCCAATCCCCTTGTTGACGTGGATGGAGTGGTCGAAATACACGTAATCCGGCAAATCGTGCACCTTGATCCACACGATAGAATTGCCGCTTGCCCAGCTATTGCGCACCGGAGCCAGCAAGTCGGCATTGGTCCAGATCTGGGCGTGACAGTTGATGCAGGTCTTGGTCGGCGGAATGCCGGCATAGCTCGATTTTTCCACTGACGTGTGGCAATACTGGCACTGCAGTCCGAGGCCTTGAACGTGGTGCTTGTGGCTGAATGGAACTGGCTGTTCCGCGCGTTGGCCCTGACGGGTGACCCATGGGGAACGCTGCAGGTAGTTAAGCGTTACGCCGACCCCGATCAAGACTACTCCAAAAAGAACAAGACTGATCCGAGTCAGCGAATTGGAACTGCGGTCAAAAATCTGCGCCATGTGTAGGTGCTTTCCTGCCTGCTCGCCCGGCGTTTAGCCTGGCTGTCTGAATTTGCTCCGAACCCACCGCTGAACGCGTTCTTGTTGGGCGATGAGCTGTGACGGGTTTTGGTTGCAAAACAAGAGTTCGGCGTCGCGGGAAAATTCGACGACCCGAAAAAAAGAGTACAGGAGCGATGGAAAGTTCGGCAACCCCCATTCAAAGTTTCCGAGAAAGTTTTTCTTGTAAATGAAAATCATTTCTATATATCCGCTGATCCAACCGCATATGCCATCGGTTCCGGATGCGCGCGCAATGTCATGCGGACCGCAGTCTCATCCTTGTGGATCGGGCTTGAGAGCCATCACCAACAGGCGCGGCTCAGTCATCTCTTCTATCGCGTAACGAACGCCCTCTCGTCCCTCTCCGGAATCCTTCACGCCGCCGTAGGGCATCGAGTCCAGCCGCCAGGTTGGCGCGTCGCCAACGACGAGCGCTCCCACCTGCAATGTGCGATAGGCTTGCTCAATCAGACCTGCATCGCGCGTCAGCAAGCCGGCTTGCAAACCATACTTCGACGCATTCACTGCGGCCAGAGCATCGGCAAAATTTTCGTACGGTTCTATGGCGATGACAGGACCAAAGATTTCCTCGTCGTTCACCTTCATCGGCGAGCGCGTCCCGGTCAAAACAGTCGGGGCGATCATTGAGCCGGTCCGCTTGCCTCCGACCAGCCGTGTCGCACCGCCGCGAATGGCCTCGTCAATCCAAGCCTCCACTCGCTCCGCATCGCTCTCGCGAATCAGTGGCCCCACGTCGGTCGTGTCCAACGCCGGATCGCCCACACGCAGCGTCTCAACCTGTCTGAGTACTGCGTCGCAAAACGGTTTGAAGATCGACTGCTGCACATACACGCGCTGCACGGAGATACAACTTTGCCCGGAATATCCAAATCCACCTTTCACCACGGATTGGGCCGCGCTTTCGAGATCTGGCCAGTCGCGGTGAACGATCATCGCGGCGTTTCCGCCCAGTTCCAGCAACACGCGTTTCTTTTTTGCCAAGGATTTCAACTCCCACCCAACGCGCGCGCTTCCAGTAAAACTGACCACGCGAATGCGATCGTCTTCGGCCACCAGCCGGGTGGTGTCCTCATTCGAAAGCGGAAGAAACGCGAGCGCCTCAGGCGGCCAGCCCGCTTCCAGAATGGCACGCGTCAGCAGCCAGGAACTGAACGGGGTTTGCGGCGCGGGCTTCAGGATCACTGGACATCCGCAGGCGATGGCAGGCGCGAGTTTGTGCGCGACCAGATTCAACGGAAAATTGAACGGCGTAACCGCCAGGATTGGGCCGCTGGGAAATCTGCGCGACAGTCCCCACCTTCCAGCGGAGGATGGAATCAGGTCGAGAGGTAGAACCTCTCCGCCCATTCTGGTCGACTCCTCAGCAGCCACGCGAAATGTCAGGATGGCGCGATCGACTTCGGCGCGGGCGGCTGTGATCGGCTTGCCGGCCTCGCGCATAATGGTCTGCGCAAATCGTTCCTGCTGCGAATGCAGCCGAGCGGCAACAGCGGTCAAAACGTTTTGCCTCTCCCACGATCCCAGCGCGGAAGTGCGCGCGAATCCCTCGACCGCTGCCGTCACCGCCTGCTGCGCGTCCGTCCAGGTTGCTTGCCACACATGGCTGATGACGGATTGATCGAAGGGCGCGCGCACCTGCAGCCGCGCGCCCGTGGCATGTTCCTCACCGCGAACGATCCATCCAATGTCTTCTGTAGGAATGCTTCCGTTGTTCTGCTGCACGGCTCACCTCGGCTGTTAGAAGCTGTCTCATACACTCGAAATCGCTCGATACGTCCGGGATGAAAACCGCAATCAAAGCGGACTCAAGATCGTTGCCCGGAGTCGCGAGGTCACAGATCAGGCAGCTTCTACGCAACAGTGTATAGACTGGAAACAGTGACTGGCGGTTTGCGCAAAGTTCGTTACGACTACGCCCGTGCGTGTCAGGAATTGGCGGCGGCGGACGCGCGTCTTGCCAAATTGATGCAGCGTTCCGGACCTTTCACCATGCGGTTGAAGCCAACGCATTCCAGCTTTGAAGCTCTGCTGGAATCGATCGTGTATCAGCAATTGCATGGGCGCGCCGCGAAAGCAATTCATGGCCGAATCCTGGCGTTATTCCCCGATCAAACCCCGACCGCGTCTGGGATTTTGCGGCTGGGAGACGCCGCGTTGCGTGGCGCTGGCCTCTCGGCAAGTAAGCTGCTTGCGATTCGAGACCTGGCGGAAAAAAGTGAAGCAGGGATTGTGCCGCCTCTAACCAAGCTGCATCGAATGGCCGATGATGATATTTGCGCGCGACTTACCACGGTACGCGGAATTGGCGTGTGGACTGTACAAATGCTGCTCATCTTTCGCATGGGTCGACCCAACGTGCTTCCGGTTTCCGACTATGGAGTCCGCAAAGGATTCGCCCTCACCTTCGGCAAATTGCGCTCGGGCGATCCAGTCACGGCCGCCGATCTTCCTGCACCCGATGTGATGCGACGCCGGGCAGCGCGCTGGGACCCATGGCATTCGGTGGCCAGCTGGTATTTATGGCGCGCCTGTGACCTTGCAGTCGAAGGTGAAACCCCAACCGCGCGGAGAAATCGATGAACGCGCCGCAGCGATTTGTATGCGTGCATGGCCACTTCTATCAGCCGCCGCGCGAGAATGCGTGGCTGGAAGCGATTGAGGTACAGGACTCCGCTGCGCCGTATCACGATTGGAATGCCCGCATTAACCATGAGTGCTATGCCGCTAACGGCAGCTCGCGCATTCTGAATTCGCAGAACAAGATCATTCGAATCGTCAACAACTATTCCCGCGTCAGTTTCAACTTCGGCCCCACCCTGCTGGCGTGGATGGAAAAATCCGCTCCCGTGAGCTATCAGAAGATCATCGACGCCGACCGCATCAGCATGGAAAGGTTCGGCGGACATGGCTCGGCTATCGCGCAGGTCTACAACCACATCATTCTTCCGCTGGCCTCCACGCAGGACAGGATTACGCAGATCCGCTGGGGCATCGCCGACTTTGAACATCGCTTTGGCCGCAAGCCAGAAGGCATGTGGCTGTCGGAAACGGCCGTCGATCTGGAAAGCCTGGACCTGCTGGCGCGGCACGGAATCCTGTTCACAATTCTGGCGCCTCACCAGTGCGCCCGTGTCCGGGACATTGGCACAGAGAACGATCCGGAAGGCCCTACATGGCGGGAAACTCCCAACGCAAGCGTCGACCCAACGCAGCCGTACCTGGTACACACCTCCGAGGGCCACAGCATCGCGGTATTTTTCTACGATGGGCCCATATCGCGCGCCATCGCATTTGAAGGCCTGCTGAACAACGGCGGGGACCTGACGAAACGCCTGCTAAACGGTTTCCGCAACAACACTGAGGCAGGGCAGCTTGTCCACATTGCAACCGACGGCGAAAGCTACGGGCACCACCATCGACATGGCGATATGGCTTTGGCGTATGCGCTGCACTTGATCGAGCAGGACAGTGAAGTCCATCTAACCAATTATGGAGAATTCCTGGAGAAATTTCCTCCAACATCGGAGGCGGAGATTCGCGAGAATTCTTCCTGGAGTTGCGGCCATGGTGTGGAGCGATGGCGTTCCGACTGTGGATGCAACACAGGGCAGCATCCTGGCTGGAACCAGAAGTGGCGGGCGCCGTTGCGCAACGCTCTCGACTGGCTTCGCGATACAACACGGCCCTTATGGCAGACCTCCGCGGCGACGTTGTTTCGCGATCCTGCGGTCGCGCGCGACAACTACATTCAGGTGATCCTCAATCGCATTCCGGCTTCGCAGCAAACCTTTTTGGAGGAACATTGCCTGCGCGCGCTGTCGCCGCTGGAAAGCATCACGGCATTGAAACTGATGGAAATGGAGCGTCACCTTCAACTGATGTACACCAGTTGCGGATGGTTTTTCGACGACCTGGCAGGGATCGAGACGGTACAGGTGATCTCCTATGCAGGCCGCGTGCTGCAGTTGGCGGCGGAAGTATTCGGCGCCCCCGGCGCGGCGCTCGAGCCAGCGTTCCTCCAACGCCTTGCAGAGGCGGAAAGCAACGGGCCCGACCGCGTCAACGGAGCGGAAATCTATCGCAAAAGCGTATTGGCGCAAGAGATCGATCTGGAACGGGTGGGTGCGCACTACGCCATCATTTCCATGTTCGAGCCTCAGCCGGAAATCACGCCGCTGTTTTGTTACGACGTTCGTCGCACGTCGGGTGAACTGCTCAGCATGGGACGCCGCCGCTTCGCCTACGGTCAGGCAGAAGTCTCTTCGCGGATTACGCTGGAACAGGAGCGTGTTTTGTTCGCGGTGTACTACCGCGGCGACCAAAATCTTTCTGCCACCGTCCAACCCGTCGATACAGCGGACCAAAACAAATTTCAGAATTTCGTCAAAAAGATGCAGGATACCCTTCTGAGTGCCGACATTGCCGAAGGAATACTGCTTTTTGATCGCGAGTTCGATACCACCCGCTATTCACTGAGTTCGCTATTCCGCGATGAGCAGAGACGCATTCTACAACTCCTGCTGGACCATACTTTGGGGGAGATGGAAGGCACGATGCGAACGATGTATGAAGATCACATTTCGCTGCTGCACTACCTGAGTCTGAGCGGAATGCCCAAGCCTCGTGTCCTGATGTTGGCCGCCGAATTCAGCCTAAATGCGGACCTAAGGCAGGAACTGGCCAACGATCCGTTCGATGCCTCTCGCCTGCGAGGATTGCTGACCCAAATACGCGCCGACCAGGTTGAAATCGACCCTGTCTCTGTGCCATTCGTGGCCAGCCAGCGCATGTTGCGCGCTATGCAGGAGTTGGAATTGCACTTGGATCGCAAGTATCTCGACACCGCGCTACAGGTCTGCGACGTGTTGCATGAGTTGCCGATTCAGGTGGATGTCTGGGAGGCGCAGAATCTCTGGTACACCATCTCGCACCAGCGAACGTTTGCCGATACGAACCACATCGAGTGGGAACAAACATTTCGTGAGCTTGGAACCAAATTGGATATCGACGTCGACCAGCTGGCTGTCGACAAATAAAGGCGCGGAATCGTTCTAGCTGCGCCAGTGCAGCATGACCGGTCCCGACAGCGGATGTTCAAACTTGCCGGTTGCCGCCATCTGCAGGCGTGCCTGCTTCAGTGCGAAATACCATTTCGCCGGTCGATCGGCATCATCGATCAACATCAGGGATGGATTGAACTGCAGTCCCTGCGCCTGCTCGACCATGGTCTGGCGATCCTGCTCGACAAATCGGCGTCCAAAGGCCTTGGCAATCGAGGTGACAAATGGAACGCGAAAAAAAACATTCCACGCGGCACACACATCAATACGGCATGTCGTCGCCGTCGTCGGTGTGACTGTCGTGAGACTGGAAAACCATTTATCGCCGCAGCGGATCGTCTCATAGCGGCGGTTGGGGAGTACAAAATCGATGGTCGTCATCACCGCCTGGCCGTAGACACCCAGCAATTTATAGGGCGCGCTATTGGCGGAGGGGGCATGCGCGGTCATGCGAAAGCCTTGCGGGATCGGCTCAAATTGCTTGTGTTTGATGTGGATACTGCTACCACTGCGCCACCACCAGGATTGATGGACGAAGGGACCGTGCGCCGGATCCATCAACCCGATAATTCCATGATCGACGTTGCAGGGCAGCTCCGCAGCCAGGTGTGCCCAGCGATAGCGCATTCCAAATTTCGCCACTTCCGGAATGGGCGGCAAAGTATGGAGATCTTCCGGGCTCACTCGGCCAGCCCCCGGGCCCGGCACATAGACCCACGCGTGTCCGTCGCGCTCCTCACAGGGGAAGGCGGTCGCGTAGACGCGAGTGCAGTCGAGGGTATCGTCGGGCGTCAGCGATGGAATCTCTCTGCACTGGCCAGTGACGGGATCGAACCTCCAGCCGTGATATTTGCAGGTGACGCCAGAAGCATTGAATGAGCCGTAGGACAGCGGAATACCGCGATGCGGGCAGCTGTCGCGCATGGCAAACAATTTGTCGTCCACGGTTCTGCCCAGCAGAAGAGGAATACCCAACAACATGGCGGTCGCGATCTGACCTCGGCGCAGTCGATCGCTGCGTATCGCGGGGTACCAATCGTCATAGATCAACGCTGCGGCCTGAGGCGCAGGCTGCTGCGCCGGGGTGCTGCTGAATGACGGAGCGGAAACCATATTCATCACGATCTTCTGTTCCAATGCAAGCCTTCAACCTAACTATATCCCCGATGATCCGCGCGGAGTCAGACAGTTTTTGCCATTATTGTTCGCGGATCAACTTTCCGCCACGCACATGAAAGCGCTCGCCGCGCCAAACGACGGCATCGTCGGCGAAGCTCCAGAACCACACGCCAAGAGCTACCACGTCGCGTAAAGGCAGCAGCCACAGGTCGCGCAGCGTCGCCCGATCTCCCAGCACACCCACGCCGATGCTAAGCGCCATGGCGAAGCGGACGCACAGCATCACACTCAACAAGGCAATACTGTCGAGCGAAGCAGCGGACGCAATTACATTTGCGAGCGCCCAGGGCAAGCCGAACGTCATCAGCAAGCCGAAATAGCCGAACGGCCTGGCGTCGCGCACCCCACGCGCCCAACGCAGTTGATGCGCCAGAAACTGAGAAAAGGAATAAGCCGGGATCGAAGTTTCGACCACCTCACGCGCCAGCTCTACGCGATAGCCCGCGTGATATATTCGCGCGCCCAGTTCGTAGTCGTCGGCCAGGTGATCCACAAGTGGGCGCAAGCCGCCCATGGCGTCGAGGGCTTCGCGGGTGACTGCAAGCGTGGAACCGAGACCGAACCGCAAGCCTTTTTCCATCCATCGTGCAGTCAGCGCGCCGGGCATAAAGTCCGTGCTGATGCCGAGGGCCTCCAACTGCGAACCCATCGTACCGTGAGAATGACCGCGGTACAGCGCCGTCACCATTCCAACTTTTTTGCCGGTATTGCTGGGCAGCGCAAACGCCGGCATCACATGTCGCAGATAATGCGGAGTCACGCGAATGTCGCTGTCGTTGATCAGCAGGTGATCGTAGCGCGCCTGCGGCACCATGTGGACCAAGTTACTGACTTTTCCATTGGCACCGAGAACTTCCGGGCAAATCAGCAGACGAATCTTCTGTTGCGGAAATTCCCGCTGCAATTGTTCGATCAGCGCGACGGCCGGATCTTCCATGCTGCCGGCGCCGAAGAGAATTTCATATTCGCCCGGATAATCCTGACGGCAGTGGCTGGCAAAAGCGGCGTACATCTCCGGATCGACGCCTTTCACCGGCTTGAGAATACTAACCGCGGGATAGAAGGCCGGCAACGGCAGACGCAGGCTTCGCGTGTAGGCGCGTGCGGCGCGAAACACGAAGATGGAGTATACCAACGCCGTCAGTGTCAGCGCGGTAAAGACGATGGCAATCCATTGCGCGACTGTGAACCATGTATGCGATGCAATCATGAGTGGCTGCGAGTATTGTCGCTCAGATTCCAGCCCGCGTTATCGATGGCGCGACCGTCACTCGTAGCGCAGCGCGTCGATGGGATCGAGGTTGGCTGCTTTCCATGCCGGGTAAATGCCGAAAATCAGGCCAATGGCGCATGAAACGCTAAAGCCGGTGATGGCCCAGAAGGTGGAAACAAAGGCCGGAATGGTAGGAAAGATTAGCCGCACCGCCAGAGTCAGCGCAGCTCCGACGATCACACCGATGAAACCGCCTACAGCGCACAGTGTGATCGCCTCAATCGTGAACTGCAGCAGAATGGTGCGCTTGGTGGCTCCAATCGCCTTGCGAACGCCAATTTCGCGGGTGCGTTCGGTAACAGAAACCAGCATGATGTTCATCACGCCGACGCCCCCTACCATCAGTCCAACGCTGGCAACCCCGATCATAAAGATGAAGATGCCGCCGGTCAGCTGATTCCAGATTCGGGTGATGGCATCCGGTGCGAAAATGGCAAAATTGTCCGGTTGATTGAAGCGAACTTTGCGCTGGATCCGAAGCGTCTGCTCAATCTCGTCGTACACCAGCTGCTTGTTGGCTGGATCATCGTACTTTACAGAAATCCAGTAATCGAGGATTTCCGGGTGGATCTTGTGGAATGTTCCAACGGGGAAATAAGCAGCATTATCTTCCGGATTCTTGCCGCCGCCAAACGCGGTCTTGCGCTTTTCCATCACCCCGATCACGCGAAACAGGTCGCCTCCAATTTCCACTTCCTTGCCCAAGGGATCTTCGCCGCGGAATAGTTCATCCGCGGTATCGTGACCCAGAACCACCACGTCAGAATGTTTTTCTTGCTCGTACAGCGAGAAAAATCGCCCCACCGGAATATTCACGGTATCCACTTCCGGCTCGGCGACGGTATCTCCTTCGAGGATGGTGTGCTGCACGCTGCGCCCCTTGTATTTTACGGCGACATTGCCGAAACCAAGGTCGAAGTTCTGATAGCGCAGTTGCGGTGATACAGCGACAATGTGGGGCTGCTTGGCCAGCGCCTCCACGTCATCCATGGTCAGCTGCTTGCGAGCCAGCATTTCCGCGGTCGGGCGCACGTTGATCACCGGGAAACGAAACACCCAATAAACATTCGTCCCGAAGGAGGAGACGAGATTTTCGACGTTCTGATTCAACCCGTTGATAAAGGACGAAAGCGCGATCACCGTGGTTACGCCAATCACAATCCCAAGAATGGTGAGGCCGGAGCGCATTTTATTGGTGCGCAGTGTTTCCATCGCCATTCGCATGGACTCAAGGGACCGGCTGGAACGCAAAAATCTCCTCACAGCTCCGACCTCAGGGCAACGATGGGATCGAGCATGGCGGCCTTGCGCGCAGGATAGACACCGAAAAAGATTCCAACGGAGGTGGCCAGCAGCAAGCTGACCAGCACCGACCACAGGGCAATGGTGGTGGGGAACCCGATCATGACCGTAACCAATTTAGCGATAGTGATTCCCCCAATGACGCCAATGAATCCTCCCACCAGCGCCATGGCGGCGGACTCGATCAGGAACTGCATCATCAGATCGCTGCGGCGCGCCCCCAGCGCTTTGCGCACGCCAATTTCCCGCGTCCGCTCCGTGACAGAAACCAGCATGATGTTCATGATGACAATGCCGCCGATGACCAGGGAAATGGTCGCGATTCCAATGGCGACGCCGAAG
The DNA here is from genome assembly GCA_021793595.1 of Acidobacteriota bacterium. Next base: position 47,582 of record JAJYSL010000004.1, on the reverse strand, counting down.
AAGCTCTGGGTGAAGCTCTTGAACAGGCCGACAAAGCTGGCGTTGGTATCAATGCTGAAGCTGTCATCCTGGCCCGGAGCATCATGCCGCTTGGCGCGCAGAATCGCCCGCACTTGGTCGGAGGCCCGTTCCAATTTTTCGTCAACGCCGCCCGCCTTGCCATAAATGGTGACAGAGTCGTTGGTACCGTATACAGCCTGGTAGCTCGAAATCGGAATGCCGACAAAGTTGTCCTGGCTTTGGCCCAGCGTACTTCCCTGGCGCTCGACGACACCGATGACCCGATACACGACTCCGTCCACTCGTATTTCTTTTCCGATGGGATCGCCAATGCCCAGCACATTGTCGACGATGTCATAGCCGACCACGGCTACCTTGGCGTCATGTTCTATTTCCGTCGGAGTAAAGGATCGGCCCTCCGCGATGTTGAAGTTGTACATCGTCAGCATGTCCGTGGTCCATCCGCGAATACTGACGTTTGTAGCCGACTGATGCTGCGAGACGACATTGCCAGTTTTTGAAATTTCCGCGCCCACCGCGGTGCAGTCCGTGCATTCATTTTTGACGGCTTCGTAGTCGTCCATGCGCAAGATTTTCCGCTTCTGGTATTTCAGGTACTGCTCGCTGCTCATGATCACTTGCGGCATCTGACTGGCCGTGAACACGTCGGCTCCGTAGCCGTAGACCTTGGTCGCGACATACGTGTTCACACCATTGATCATGGTGACAATCATGATGACGGAAGCGACCCCGATGACCACGCCAATCAGCGTCAGAATGGAGCGCATTTTATTCGCCCATAACGACTGCAGCGCGATTTTCAGTGACTCCCGGAATCCCATGCGTGATCTCGCTTCCTGGCCGTTCGCTATCTAGATGATACGGCTGCGCGGCCAAATTGGTTCCCGGCAGTGATTCGTTGCAGCGGAACGGGATAGGGAGGGAGCTACAAATCCATTTTTTTGAATTTCCATTCGGGAATGACGCGAATGAGCGCCATAATCCACCGCCAGAACCATGGCGTGTACAGGACGTCCCGGCGATGCTCAATCGCGTGCAAGATGTCCTGCGCAACAGCGTCCGGCGTAGCAAACAGCGGCCCCTGAGGCAGGTGCGCGGTCATCGGCGTCGCGACAAATCCGGGACGAACCGTCAACACCTGAACGCCTTCACGATCCAGCCGGTTGCGAACACCATCCAAAAACGCATTCAGGCCGGCCTTGGCTGCGCCATAGATGTAATTGCTCTTACGGCCGCGATCTCCCGCGACTGACGAGATGACCACCAGCCGGCCATGAAACTGCGCGGCAAAATAGTTAGCCAGCCACGTCACCAACGACACGGTGGACAGAAAATTGGTTTGCAGGCTGGCCGAGGCGACGACAAAATCCCGCTCACCCGCGGCCTGATCGCCGAGCACGCCATGAGCAATGAACGCGCAATCCAGATTCCCGAGTGCGGCGGCCGCGCGTTCCAGCAGGCCAACATGGCCTGCGGTGTCGTCCAAATCTGCTGTCTCCATGTAGACCGCGGTGGCTCCACGCGTGGCCAGGTCTTTCGCCACGGAGTCCAGATGGATGGGGTTGCGCGCAACAAGAAAAAAACTGACTCCCTGCGGCGCCAACAGGCGCATCCAGGCCTGCGCAATTGCCGACGTCGCGCCCAGCACAAGGATGGTCTTCGGCAGCGGCTGCTTCCTGGGCCTGTTCTGTCGCTGACCTGGCGTTTCTTCCAGGCTTTCCATTTGGCTGCGGCGTCTACGCATCGGCTGTCACCCGCTCCCAGAACGCCGAGGTAAATGCCGGGTCCCGGTATTGCTCGAATTGCTGCCATTGCGGATAGAACGAGCGAAATTGATGTCCGGTCATACATGCATCCTTCGCTGGATAGAGACGGCCCCCCAGTTCTCGCGTCATCTCCCCGAGCCGCTCGAATAACGGGAAGGTCACTTCGGGCTTCAACGCAATATCGAGCGCCAGGGTGATGCCTGGCTGCGGGAATGACATCAATCCCACAGAGGGCATCTCTCCCATCACCTTCAACACGGCCAGGAACGATGCCATGCCGGACTCGGCTATGGTTTCGAGAATTGCGATAATTCCATCCCTTCCATAGCGCCAGGGAATGACACACTGAAACTGCAGGAAACCGCGCTTGCCGTAGATGCGATTCCAGTGAAGTACGCTATCGAGCGGGTAGAAAAATGGTTCGTAGTCGACGAGCCCGGTCACTTGCCGCCGCAGTTGCTTGCGATAGTACAGCTCGTTGAACAGTCGCATGGAGGTGCGATTCAACGCCCACGACGGAAAATCGAACGGTACCGCAAGCCGCGGCTTGGACGAGGCTTTCTTCGGCTCCATCACTTCGGAATAATCTCCCTGCATGTAAATGCCGCGAGCAAAGGCGCGACCCTGGGAGATGCAGTCGATCCACGCCATCGTACACTCCGACCGGCTGCTGCTGGAGATGGAAAGAAATTCGTCGATGCCGCTGAACTTGATGGCCGTGTAGCGAATCTTGCGTGACGCGATGGGCCGCAACTGTACTTCCGCCCAGGTAATCAAACCGGTCAGACCCATGCCGCCGATGGTGGCGTGATACATCTCAGGGTTTTCATCCACGGAGCAAATCGACTTGGAACCGTCGGAGCGAACCAGCTCAAACCGCGGCACATGATTGCCGAAAGAGGCTGCGACATGATGATTCTTACCGTGCACGTCATTGGCAATCGCGCCGCCGACGCTGACATATTTCGTGCCGGGAGTGACGGGCAGGAACCAGCCGCGCGGAACTGAGAATTGCAGAATCTGATCGAGGGTCACGCCGCTTTCACAGCGCAACAGGCCGGTGGCCGCCTCAAAGTGAAGAAAGCGATCAAGCCCGCGTGTAGAAAGCATGGTGCCGCCTTCCAGCAGGCCGACGTCGCCGTAGCTGCGGCCCATCCCCACGGCCAGGACGGAGGGAGGAAGACGCGTTCCCCGAGGATAATCATCGGTCCAGAACAGCGGTTCGACGCGAACATCCAACTTGGGATAGCGACCCCAGGATTCAAACACCGGCGCTTTCGATGGCATTGTCATTGTCTCCAGTTATATCGAAGCGGAGAGGGCAATCAAGAAAATCGCCACACCTGCCAGCAAACTGGCTCGGTCTGTCAACGCGAAAATCACGGGATCTTCATGCATTTGTCCTCGCGATGCGCGCAGCCAGACGCGGCTCATCCACCAGATCAGCAGCGGCGTCAGCAGCCATAAACGCTGCGGATGATGGTAGAGATTGCGCACATCCGGATTGTTGATGTAGAGGGTGAAGACAACGATGGAGGCAAAGGCGCTGCCCGTGCCAAAGGCCCGCAACTGCTCCATGTCGTGCACCAGGTAGCCGCGGCCATTGCTGGGAGCGACGCCCCGGGCGCGAAGATTTTCCAACTCGCTAAAGCGTTTGACCAAGGCCAGGCTGAAAAAGAAAAAGATGGAAAATCCCGCCAGCCAATCGGAGATGGGAACCCTTGCCGCAGCCGCGCCGGCCAGGATGCGCAGCGTGTACAGCGCGGAAAGGATGATGACATCGACAATCACAACGCGTTTGAAATAGAGGGAGTAGGCGAGGGTGACGACACAGTAGACAAGCAACCACAATGTGAATCGGTATGCCATCGGCAGCGAGATTGCCACCCCGGCGGCGAACAGAAGAACCGCCACGCAGATGCCTGCAATCACAGAAAGATCTCCGGCCGCGAACGGCCGCCGGCGCTTGCGGGGATGGATCCGATCGGCTGTAAGATCGAGAACGTCATTCACGATGTAGGTACTGGAAGCAACCAGACTGAAGCTGAGAAATGCCAGCGCCGATTGCAGCAGCACGCTCATGTTCAACGCATGGGCCAGGATCAGCGGCAAAAAGATCAATACATTCTTGGCCCACTGATGCACCCGCAAAGCGCGCCAGATAGATCGGATTCCGGAGGCGCGATCTTGAAAGACCCGCTGCACGGGAATTTTCTTGCGCTGCAGCAGACTCTGCAATCCCACGGTGGGGTTGGCGAGCATCGCGCCTTTCGATGCACCGAGTAACGGCAGATCTTTCCGACTGTTGCCGACGTACGCGAAACCGCCGTGACCGAAGCGCGATTCCAGCAGACGCAACTTCGCTCCACCCGTCAGATTGGTGACGCCGTCGCTTGAGAACACGCCGTCAAACAGGGCAAGGTGCCGCGCCACTTCGTTTGCCAAATGCTGATCCGCGCCGGTGGAAAGATAGAGCGGACGCCCGAGAGCGGACTGCTCTCGCAGGTAGACGATCAAAGCCTCGTTATAAGGAAGATGCGCGGCATCGAGCGGTGCGCGGGTCGATACTTCCCGCTTGAATCGGGCCTTCCCAGCCACCAGCCATCTGGGCAGGCGCAACAATTCCCATGGATGGTTTCGAGCCAGCACGCAGAGAGAATCCGCGAGGGTGTCCGACTTGACCAGGGTCCCATCCAGATCGACGCAGAGAGGCAGCATTGTCAGCGATATTCTTTGGGAGGCATCGCCATCACTAAAAACTGTGCCAGTCGCGATCGGTGGACCACCGGCTTCGGCGGACATCGACGCGCCATCGGCGCTGGGTTTTGCTCGACCTTCTGCGGTCATTCCTGCGGGCTCCAATAGCTCCACGTTATGCTGCGTTCATTGTGTGTCCGAATTTGATTTGATGCTACAACACTTCGGCCCGCTGTACTTTAGCCACAGGTAGAAGGCGACGTGACGGAGAGGCCCGAGATACGGCCTGAAGTGAAAAATTGAAGCCGCGCCCGGTGCAACCCTGCAGGTTGCGTCCTGCGCGTCCCTTCTATGCTTGATATCTTTAAGTATGTACATGGAAATTTCTGGGTGATAGGGGAATCGACGAAAGTCGTCGGTTCAAATTGCTCGCATGCTTGTCGCAAGCAAAAAGTTTCATCAGAAAGGTGGCAATTGTGACCACAGTATTGACAGCAGCGAAGTTGCTGACTCCGCTGACAGAAATTGACGCACCCCAGGTGACCATCGAAGATGGTCTGATTACCAGCATTGAGTCGCGCGGCGCGCTTGCGGTACCGCAGGGGGCGCAACATCTCGACTTTCCTGACGCCACGCTGGTTCCGGGATATTTCGACGTCCACATTCACGGGGCGATGGGGCACAATGCGATGGAGGGCACCGACGAGGCGTTCGATGCCATCGGAAAATTCCTGGCCACCCGCGGCGTCGCTGCCTACTTGCCAACCACTGTAACGGCTCCCATTGACATGACGCTGCACGCGCTGGAAGGCATGGCGCAGCAGATCGAGCGAGCCAACACAGGATCTGGCAATTTCTCCAGCGCGAAACCTCTCGGCATCCATCTGGAAGGCCCGTTTTTATCCCACAGTAAACGCGGCGTGCAGCCGGCGGAATACCTGCAGCCGCCGTCAATCGAATTGCTGCAGCGTTTCTGGGATGCGTCTCGGGGCCACGTCGTCCTGATGACCGTCGCGCCGGAGTTGCCGGGAGCTGTCGCCTTAATCCAGGAAGCAGTTCGTCTTGGCATTCGCGTCAGCCTGGGACACAGCAACGCGACAACTCCTGAAGCCGAGGCTGGCGTCGCGGCGGGAGCTGTCAGCGCCACGCACACCTTCAATGCCATGCGGCCACTCGACCATCGCGAACCCGGTCTGCTGGGTGTGGTGCTGGACGAACCCCATCTCTACGCGGAATTGATCTGCGACGGCATCCACGTCGATCCCCTGCTGGTGCGCTTGTTTCACAAGGCCAAGACTCCAGACCGAGGCATTCTGGTCACCGACGCCATCGCCGCTACAGGAATGCCGGACGGCGTCTACAAGTTGGGCACGATGGATGTAACCGTGGCCAATGGGAAGTGCATGTTTGAAGGAAAATTGGCGGGCAGCGTGTTGACCATGGACCGCGCGGTCCGCAACTTCGTGAAATTTACCAATGCTTCCTACGGCGTCGCTGCTCATTACGCCGCGACTAATCCCGCTCACATGACAGGTTTCGGAGAAACGTACGGGGAGCTTGCGCCGGGCCGCAAAGCCGACATCACAGTGCTCACGCCCACCGGCGAGGTCCGCACCCTACTTCTCAACGGGCAGGTCTTCTCCGGTTAGAGCACCGGGCAGGACGCAGAACGACCAGGCTCTATGTCAGGGCGCGACTTTCGTCGTGCCGATTGGGTCCGCATAAAACGCGGGCTTCCCCACTCATTCCTTCTTTCTTTGGATTGCGGGCAGACTGGCGGCGGCGATGGATTGTCCGACGCGGCGATTGGCTTCGTCAGGCAGCGCGATGGAAATGCGGGAGGCAAGCTCCGGAAAGTCCGCACGCAGTACTTCCAGGCTCCGTTTCAGAATGACTTCGCCGCCCAGTCCTGTCGTCACCCTGCCGAGTATCAGCACGTGCTTCAGTTCGTAGAAATCGGCGTAGTGCGCAACCGCGTAGCCCAGTGCGATGCCGATGGTTTCGTACACCTGCCTGGCCAGCGGATCGCCCGCGGCCATCTTCTTTTGCAGAACAATCAGACGCTCCGGCAGCGGCATATCCGGCGGAAATTCCATTCCGGCGCTGCAAGCGATGCGGTTCGAACCCTGCTGCGAGAAATACTGAGCGCCGCAGCCGGTGTCACCCGACCACTCTTCGATGGGTCCGTCGGCGCGGTAATCGATTGGAGCGAACGCCAGTTCGTTCAGCCAACTGGTGATGTTGCCGGCGTGGTCTGCGTAGCCGACGGCCGTGCTCGACCCGAGCGCGATACCGAGCACCGGGTTATCCTTCAGCGACATGGAGCCCGCGAGTGCGGTCACTTCGCCGTCGTTGACTACTTCCATGGGAACGCCCAGCTCTTCGCGAATCCTCGCGAACAGCGATGAGATTTTTTCGAACTGGTCCTTCGGGACGCCGCGATAGAGCGAGCCGACGCGCACACGGTTGTTGATCACAATGCCCGCTGCGCTGCCCCCCACGGCATCCAGACGCGGCATATGCGAAGCCGCACGCTTGATGGAGTCCATCACACCGTTGTAGTGATACTCGGGGTCCGATTGATTGCGCGGATCCCAAACCACTTCTTCGCTGAACACCGTCTCGCCATTGACGACGGCGCTGGCCTTGCGGTCGCTGGCGCCCAAATCGAATCCAACACGGCAGCCGTCCAGGTGGCGGCCCAGCGGCACCGCGCTTTCCCTGGCTTCCGGAACGGCCTCAGCTGTGGTAACGACGACTTCAAACGCGTGCTCGTACACATCGCCCATGAACTCGTAGTCGAATTTGCGCACGCCGGTGGGCGAATAGACCCGCTTGATATGATTGCCGATTTCGGCCGGACCCCCAACGTACACCTTCCATCCGCCGCGCTGCCAAAGCAGCATTTTCACGATGCGTTCGACGTATAGCAGCGTGGCTTCCAGGCGACCCGCATGGGGAGGAACCACCGTAGTCTCGAAGGTTGAAATCTCGCCGCCGCCGCGCTCCAGCGCCAGACGCAACGGCACACCGCCCGATGCCGCTGTCAATTCTCGGTACTTCCGCGAAAACAGCGAAGCCGGAAGAAAGCCCCGATCAAGGGGCGCAATGATTGCAGGATTGACTTCAAGACCAGCTACTGCGAGTCCCATGTTTCTCCTTAAGCCGAACGTGCCCGCCACAGCGCTCCCAGTACCGGGTCCACCGCTTCCATCCGGATTCGTATTCCGGGAAGTTCCCGCAGGAGATAGGCGATCATCGCCTTGCGCACCGGCGCAATCTCGCTCAACACGCTGCCGGTAAACGCCGCCTCCGGCAGCGCTGCGCCCTGGCTTTCCATCTTCATCACCCGCTTCGCCGCCAGCACCGCATACATCCCCAGGTACTCTCCCGCCTCCTCCAGAATGCGAATGGCATCCGGATCGCCCCGTTGCGCGCATTCGACCACCACCGGCGTAAGCTGCGAAAATTCCGGCCCGGGAATGCGATTCACCACATCGACCAGGTTGCGGATACTTGGCAGCGCCCACGCTTCCTGAATCTTTTTCATCAGCAGCGTCTCTTCATCGCGATCCAACGCATCGAAGACGGCGCGAACCGCCCGCTTGCCGATCCAGGTTCCCGATCCTTCATCAGCGACTACCGGACCCCAGCCGCCCACTTGCGCCACTCGTCCGTCGCTGGCTCGCCCAATCACGTTCGATCCCGTCCCCGCCGCGACAATCACGCCAGCGCCGCCGGAAAAAGCCGCGTCCAGCGCAATCGTTCCATCGCTCACCAGCAAAATATCGCCGCTCACGCGGGCGTGCAATTCGTTGCGAACCCAATCCGCAACGCGGGGAACAGAGATGCCGGCCAGGCCGACACATGTGCAGGCGATCGAGTGGAGAGATATCCCCGATTCTGCGGCAACTTCACGAAGCAAATCGTCCAGATTTTTTTGGACGTCCGCCACCGTCCGGTGCATGATTTTGATGGTGCCGCTGGAGGCGCGAGCGAGAATTTTATCGTTATCGGCCAGCACGCATCGTGTTCGTGTCGCCCCGGCATCCAGCCCTAGAAAATACGCCATGCCTTTTAGGATAAACGGAATTCTAGTCGGGCCGCGAAAGGGTCTAATGTCTTCTCCATCCGCCCCAGTTGAAGTAATGGCCCAAAATTCCCTTCACGATCAGGTGATCGGTGGAGGCGGTCGCGCCCCATCCGGCGCCAATGTTGATCTCCCACTTGGGAGAGACGAACAGATTCACCACTGGAAAAAATTGCTGTTGTTGGTTATGGAGAGAAACGAAATGTCCAAACTCGCCGTAGTAACCGTAGTACTCCAGACCTACGTTGTAGTATTTGTTCGGCTGATAGGTCAGCGTGGCTGCGGGTCCAAATGTCATGCCATGGGGAGAAACATCGCGGTAGTAGTACTGGATTTGCTCGGGGGTCGAACCTGGTGGCAGCGACGTGGGATGAATTCCCCAATTCATGGTCCCATTCACCGACCAGTACCATTTCCCCATGGTTTTATCGACGATGGGCATGATCTGCCACGACCATGTTGGATTGGCATACGCCGCGCGAGCATATCCAATTTCGTTGGAAAGACTCAAGCCTACCGGCAAATGCCAGCTGAGCGGGGCGCGCACGCGCGGTCGGATGTGGTCGCCCACCCACTGCACCCCACTCCCGTTTTTTTCTTCGGTGAAAATATAAAATCCCACCTCGGACCAGTTCGTGATCCCCTGGGTCAGCTCAATGGTTTCGTGTTCCTGGCCTTGGGTTGGCAGCATCCCGTATTGGGTTGTGGTGCTGCCCTCCACCGTGTAGTTGCTGTGCAACTCCGTCAGCAGTGTCTTGGGAGCGATCGTCTCCGAGGGATACACCTGGATTTCATAGTTATCCTGGGCTCGAAGAATTCGATGGCAACAGAAAATTGTCAGGATAAGAAATGCCGATCGCAGGGCAGTGCGACTGGAGGCGATGGACGGGGTCAGCGTTGCAGTCACGTTGTCGGCATCCCTTGCTCAATGATTCAAACCACGCACTAGTTCTCTGGATGGACTTCAAATCGACATCGGGAAACAGATCTGGATTCAATCTGAATTGGGTTCAGCCCATTCATTGGACGTTACAAGCAAGCCAAAAGTCACTGAGCCTGTGCGAGTTTGCACCGACACAGCGCTCCATCTTCAAGAACTCTCATCGCCATTTACGAAGAGGGATTGCTGCCCAAAAGTTCCAGAAGGTTTTCCCGATGACGATGAACTCTTGAATTTCAGTCAAGTGCAATTCGCGGCGGCCAACTGCCGCAACCATGGCCGTTTCGCTCTATCCCCATAGGAATGGCCTAACCGAAAAGGCCCGCGAATGCGGACCTTTTCTGATGCAACATCGATCTCCCAATCCGCAGATTCCACGTTATGGAGTAATTTGCTGGACTGGGTGCGTGCCATTGGCCACTGCGGCAACGCAATCCGGCAACCCACCGGCGGGAAAGGGACTGTTGAGTACCGTCACCAATACCCCGGTTTTTGGATTGAGCTCAAATCCTGTCACGGAATTGTCCAGATTGTTCGCCGTATAGACAAAGCGGCCATACGCTGGCTCCAGCGCGATACAGGTCGGCCCGGTACCAGTGCCATACCCGGCTCCCGCAGTCGCCAAAGGATTGCCAGTCGACGCCTGGATGTTATACGCACGCACGTCGTTCGAGTTGTAGTTGGTGACGTACAGGAACTTTCCGCGTGGATCGACGACCATCCCATAAGGAAACAGATCGGTCGGGAACGGTCCATTCACCTGCGACTGCAGGGCTCCATCCGTCAAAATGTTGTAGCCGAGGATCAGATTCTGATACTGATCCGTCACATAGAGGAATCGGCCGGTTGGATCGCTGATGATCGCGCTGGGCTTGACGCCAGCCTGAAAATTGTTCGCGGCTAGCGGAGTCAGGACGCCGGTAGTGTAATTCACGGAATAGGCGTAGACCGAGTGCGTGCCCTGATCTGCCACGTAGAGATAATTGACGAATGCGGTTGCGGTCACTCCAATCGGCTGGGAACCCAGCACGGGTGTCCCAACGGTGAAGCAGTTTCCATCATTTCCCGCAACTGGAGTGCCGAGCGAACCGTCCGTCTGGCTGATTGGATAGACCACCACGCAGCCCTGCGTAGGAACGGTGTTGGTCTGCAGCGGATTGATATTCGGCGGCGCGACCCCGTTAAATCCGGGCGCATAGCTGTCGACGACGAACAGGTACTTGCTGCTGGGGTCGATGGTCATCGAAATCGGATAGGTGCCGGGCGTGTTGTAGGTGTGCGCCTGATACAGTTTGCCATCGGTTCCAATGTTGAACTGGACCACCGTATTGTCGACTTCATGCACAACGTACAACCACTGGCTGTTATTGCTTGCCGAAACAGCAACCGGATACTCGCCGCCCGAAGGGAAGGGCGAATTCGCCGTCTGTGTGATAGCGCCCGAAACGCTATCGATCGTGTACGCGCTGATCGTCCCCTGCGTGCCCGTGGTGTTGAGGACATAGACAAACCCGAGCGTGAAACTTGGATTACAGGCCGTCATGCTCAATCCAAGAGCCAGCGATGCAACCAAGGCCAATGTGAGCCGGCCGTATTGACTCCACTTCATGCGATTCCTTTGTCCCCGGCTTTGGATACAGCAACGAGGGGTAGATTCCTTGCTTATACCTTGTGGGGTTGTTCCCGTTTGTATTGTAAAAGCGCCAAGCGGCTTTCTGCTAGCGCTCCGCCAGAAATGGCGGCCCATTGCAAACTACTTTCTCCAGGCAGAGTGTCGACAATAGTGACCTGTTGGAATCTCCATCGAGAGAAGCGGAAAGGGCCTCCCTCACAGAGGCCCCAAACACATCCTTCATCCATCTGTTAGTACGTGCGACTGGTAACGACTGCGAAGGTTGGCTGCCCAACCGTAGGAAACGTGGTGCCTTTGAACATGTTGGACAACTGACCGTTGGTCGCACCCATAATGTGGCCGGTAACCGTATTGCTATTGTGATCGGCGGTGTAGAGGTACTGGTTCGTAGGATCGATCACCATCCAGATCGGTCCCGATCCCGTCTGGAACGGGTTGCTTCCCGAGGAAACGGGCAACTGCTGTAACTGCCCATTCGCGGTGCTGATCGTAAAAGCGGAAATCGAACTGTTCCCCTGAAAAATTGAACTCGGGCCGTAGTTCGCAACATACAAGAATTGTGCGTTGGAATTCGAGACGACGGCATCGGGATAGGTCACGTTCGGAATGTTATTGGTGGGGCCGCCCACCAGGCTCTGCAATACGCCGCCGCCGCCAATGGTGAAAGGCAGGATTCGGCCGGAGTTGGCGCCGAGGGCATTGTCCGCGATGTAGATGTATCTTCCACCCGCTCCGACCGCGATGGTGCTGGCCGCACCGGGCTGGATGCCCAGGGTCAGTGGCGCGTTCTGGGTCAGAGTCAACTGCCCGTTCGATGTGTTGATGGCGTACAGGAAAACATCTGGCGTCACGCAGGCTGAGGTCGGTGGCGCGTTGACGCAGGCGGCTGGAGGTTTCACCAAATTTGGGTTGTATGCCTGGTCCAGAACATATAGATAGCCACCGGCGGTCACCAGCATGACCGGATTGTAGTTCACCGTGAAATAGGGCAACTGCGTACCGTTGGTGTTGAACGTGTTCTGGTTGGTAATCAGCGTCAGCTTGCCGCTGGTGCCGTCGATGGCGAAAACCGTTACATCGCCGCGGCCGGCATTCTGATCGACGCCGCTCACGACATCCGGCGGGGCCATCTGGTCGAGGACATAGAGGTAATTCCCCGCAGGCGCCAGTGCAATGGCCACGGGGTTAATGCCGGAAGTGAAATAGCTGTGCTGAAACGCAATGACGCCGCCGCCGCCAATCGAATAGATGGATACGCTGCCCGTTCCGGCGATGCCCGGCGTTCCCTGGCTCACGACTGCCAGATAGCGCCCGCCCGGAATGACAGCTGCCTGAACCGGGGTGCCGCCGGAATTCCCAAACGGCGAGCCTGTCACCGGCGTCAAGTAGCCAAAGTCGTGGTCAATCTTGTAGGCGCCAATCTGATTGAACTGCGCCCCGGTCACGTACATGTAACCGGTGGTGTAGACGCCGCAGCAAGTGATGCCCAGCCCCAGAACGACTGAACCAATCAAAGCCAGAGCGACACGGCTATACTTCCAAAACTTCATGTGTATCCTTCAACCTCTTGGTCATGGGTGCGACGCAGAGGACTGCCAACGCAGAATTTGATGTCTGGATTGCTTGCTCTCCAATTGTAAAAGCCTCGGCGTATTTGTGCCAGTTGAGTCCCAGCTTTATTAGCAGGAGAGGACGGCGGGCGAAATCGTACATGAAACTCGCCATATCTTTTCCGTAGCGGAGTCCTGGGATCTTTGGCGGCACGGAGCAAATAGATTCGCCGAGCTGGGCAATGCGGAGCGAGCCGGATCACGAGGAAGGGCTAGAAAATATGGAGCCGGATCGCAAGGTATTTCTTTGGATTGGCGCGGACCGCAGCAAGCAGTCTCCGCATCTCCACCACGGCGTGATCGCTGTTGTTATAGAGCGAAGGATCGTGCAGCAGCTTGCCCACGGTTCCCTCGCCCGCGTCGGCGCGATGCAGGATGGATTGCAGATCGGAAACGGTGCGGCTGACCTTGTTGCGGAAGGCTTCATCCTTCGCCATCATTCCCAGCGTTCCCTTGCCTTCATCGATCTGGGTCATCAGCCGGTTGGCTTTGGCGGCGGACTGATTCACGTTGTTGTAGAGGGAATCGTCTTTCATCAGCTTGCCCACCGTGCCTTTGCCGGAGTCAATCTGATTCACAATATCCTGCAGCCGCGTGACGGTATCGTTGGCGCGTTTGTAGAGCTCGTCGTCCGTCACCAATTTACCCAGCGTTCCCTGACCATGGTTGACCTTGGAAACGGTTCCCTGCAACTGGGCGAGTGTCGTGACTGCGCGCTTGTAAAGGTCCGGATTGTTGATGAGCAAACCCAAAGACCCCTTGCTGGAGCGCAGATCCTCGGCCATCGTATTCAATTTCGCCAGAATCACATTCACTTGCTGGATGGTGTTCTGGCTGGACCTGATTACATCCGAAAGGCTCGGCGTCTGTACCACAGGAACTTCATCGCCAGTCTTCAGTGGGGGCCCGGTTGCGTGTGAGCTATCCAGGTCGACAAAGGTATCTCCCAGCACGCCGGCTGTGGCCAGCGAAGCGGAGGTGTCGGTGCGCAGCGCGGCTTTATAGGTCAGGCCGAGACTCATGATCACTTCGACGGGCGCTAACTTCCGCCCCGGAACAATAATGATCTTCTTGACGGAGCCGATGGTTACGCCTTGCAGGTTCACCGGCGCACCGGGTTTCAGTCCGGACGCATTTTCAAAGTAAGAGTGCACCACGATGCGGCGACTGAAGATTCCGCCGGAGCTACCCGACATCAGCGTAATCAGGAGCGATAGCGCTGCAAGGGCAACAATCACCAGGACGCCCACTTTCAATTGTGACCAACGAACCTCGTGCTGATTTGGCACAGCTTCTCCTGGTAAAAGCGGACCGACTGGAAGGCATGATGCACCCGCCTTGGGACTGAATACAGTCGAGCATAGCAGAGGACTCCGCACATCCAAATGCTCGTAACACTGCCAGCCTTCGATATAGATGCGATTTTTTGTTTCCGGCTGCGAAAATCAACTCTGATGCAGTGTTCTTTTGGGCTGGAGACGTTGCGGATGAGGAGGTTCGCGGAACCAAACTGTTTCAGTCTTCTAATACCACTTGAGCCAACGCATTGGTGCGGGAGTGGGTCAGCGAAATAGCAGCATTTCGGACTCCAAGCTTGCGCGCCATGGCCTCTGCCCGTCCGTGAAACAGCAGAGCCGGTCGTCCGCTCGAGGCTCGAACCACTTCAATATCGCGCCAGGAGACACCGAAATGAATTCCTGTGCCCAGCGCCTTGGCGGCTGCCTCCTTGGCGGCAAAACGCGCGGCAAAGCTCTCCGCCCCATTCTTCTTACTGCGGCAATAGCGAATTTCTCCGGGCAGGTAGATGCGCTGGCAGAATCGGTCTCCATAGCGCGCCAGCGTTTCCGCAATGCGCGCAATTTCAATCATGTCTACGCCGCTGCCAACGATCATGGTTGCACGGTATCACATCGCCGGTGTCGCACGCCGCCGCGAGGGCGGTTTTGCGGAACAGATGGAGCTGAATTCAACCCGCTTCCACCAAGCCATAATGCCGCTGCCAATGGGCCTTCAAATGGGCCCACACAATCTCCACCGAAGTGCGCGACATTTCTTTCTCGCCGCTCGCAACAAACCGCGCTGCCTCCTGCCGCGCCAACTCCAGCAGTTTTCGATCTCGCAGCAGGTTGGCCACGCGAAAATCCGGCAGCCCCGCCTGCCGTGTCCCAAAAAATTCTCCCGGACCACGCAACGTCAGATCCAGTTCAGCCAATTCAAAGCCATCCTGCGTGCGCACCATCGCGTCCAGGCGTTCGTCGGCCTGCGGTGTCACCCGTCCGGCCGTCATCAAAATGCAATAGGAGCGGGCCGCCCCGCGACCGACGCGGCCCCGCAGTTGATGCAGTTGCGCCAGGCCAAACCGCTCCGCATGCTCGATGACCATCACCGTGGCATTGGGCACATCCACGCCAACTTCAATCACGGTGGTCGCCACCAGAACATCCAGTTCGCCACGCTGAAAGCGGCGCATCACAATTTCTTTTTCCTCCGCGCCCAGCCGCCCGTGCAACAGCCCGAGTCGAAGCCCGGCGAGATGGGTGGCGCGCAATTCTTCATACATTGCCACTGCGGATTTCAAGGCCGGCTTCTCGAAAAGCGACTCCGTTTTCTGCCGCGCTTTCGTGCCTGCCTTTTTCTTTGCTGCGAACTTCCCTTTTGTTTCTGTCTTTGCGGAGGCTTCGCCTTCTGATGCTGCCTCTGCTTCCGGATCGTGGGCGAAGTCGAGTTCCGGCTGATCGTCCTTGCTGCCCTCAATCACCGGATAAACAATGTAGGCCTGATGTCCAGCCTGCACCTGCTTGCGAACGAATCCCCACACTTCTTCAGCCCGTTCACCCACCACCCGCCGCGTCACAATCGGCGTGCGCCCCGGCGGCAGCTCGTTCAGCACACTTACGTCCAGATCGCCGTAGAGCGTCAGCGCCAGCGTGCGCGGGATTGGTGTCGCGGTCATCACCAGCACATGCGGTTCCGCCGTGTTCGGCTTCTTCATCAGGCGGAAGCGCTGCATCACGCCAAAGCGATGCTGCTCATCGACCACAACAAGGCCGAGGTTCGCGAATTCCACTTTCTCCTCAATCAGCGCATGCGTGCCGATCACCAGATCGGCTTCACCGCGCACGATGCGTCCGCGGTTCATGCGCTTTCGGTCTTCGTCCAGCGAACCCGTCAGCAGCACCACGTTATACGGAGGCTGCCGCTGCGACCGCTCCAGCAAACGCCGCGCCGCCAGAAAATGCTGCGTCGCAAGGATTTCCGTGGGAGCCATCAGGGCCGCCTGGTAACCGTTTTCAATCGCGATAAATGCGGCCTGCAGCGCCACAATGGTTTTGCCGGAGCCGACATCCCCTTGCAGCAAGCGGCGCATCGGCATCGCCTGCCGTAGGTCCTGCACGATCTCCGACAACACGCGTTTCTGCGCGGCGGTGGGATGAAACGGCAGCACTTGCTTCAGCGCCTCGCGCACGCGAAGATCGGCGGTGAACGCTGGCCCCAGCCGCTCCCGCATCCGCCGCCGTTTCAGTTCCAGGCCCAGTTCCAGAAAAAACAGCTCTTCAAAGATGAGCCGCTGATGGGCCGGGGTAGCGGCGGCCTGTAACAATCCAAGGCCGGTTCCCGCGGGAGGGAAATGGACCGATCGCAAGGCCTCTGCGCGTGACGGCAGTTCCATCCGCTCGCACAACTCCACTGGAAGCGTTTCCGGCAGCGAGTTACCCAGATCTTCCAGCAGTCGAAAAATGACGCGCCGCAACCAGCGCGAACTCAGCTGCGCGCCGCCCAGCGATTCATACACAGGAACAATGCGGGCGACTTCCAGCAGCGTTTCTTCCGGATCGTTCGGTCCCGGCAGCACTTCAATCTGCGGCTGAATCATCTTGAACGCCCCGGCGCGGCTGCGTGAGGGTTCCACCTTGCCGTACAACGCCAGCATCTGGCCCGGCTGAAACTTATCCTTCAAATACGTTCCATGGAACCACATGCATTTCATCGACGACGTACCCTGGCCAACCGTCATTTCAAAGATCGGCATGCGTTTCGTCCGCAGCAGGACTGTACCCCGCACCTCGGCGATAACGCTGGCCATTTCGCCGGGAACCAGTTCGTTCAACGCGCGCGGATTCAGCCGATCTTCATACCGAAACGGCAAGTGATACAGCAGGTCCTCGACGACAAGAATGTTCTTTTCCTTCAGCTTTTCGGCCACGCGCGGGCCGACGCCTTTCACAAATTGAATGGGAGTGTCGAGGGCGATCACACTCTGGATGCTACCAGCCGTATTGCCCCCCTCGCTCCGGACTCGATTGCGAGCCGGGCGCGCAATCGCTTCTGCCACCCGACCTCGCGGGACTGATCGTCAGAATAATTGAGCAACGCATACCTGTTGTCGTAGTATTTTCCTGCATTCGAGCACTTTCTCTTCCCCCGGTTCGTGCCCGGCGTCCCGTTGGACAAGATGACGCCGGCTTGGGTACCTGCGCCGACGCTGCTTGCCTATATCGTCGGGACGACTTTACTCGTCGCAGGCGTCGGGCTGATGATTCGCCGCACTCGCCGTGCCGCCGCCGCCAGTGCGGGCACAATGCTTGTGCTGCTCACGATCTTCTTCTACGTTCCCATCCTCGCGACGGAGATCCGCTCTCCGCTCGCCGTGGAAGGGGTCAACTATGTGGGCGATACCTTACTGTTCGCGGCGACTGCTTTATTGGCGGGCTTCGGCGCGGACGAACTGAGAATCTGAAGGCCTGTGAAACGCGCTTCTCGTCATTCACCTCCGGTTGGTCGGCGACTCGGAAACTGATACGTTACTCGGGCCCAGATTCGTCCGCAAGAAATGCCCCTTTGCTACACTGCCAACAACTGACTGAACCGCGCTCGCATGAACCTCGTTGAACTGAATCAAATATCGAAAACCTACGACACCAAGGTGGCTGTCGATGCGTTGAGTCTTCAAATTGAGGCGGGCAAGATGTTCGGTCTCCTCGGTCCGAACGGCGCCGGCAAAACCTCGACCATCCGCATGATGATCGGGATCACGATGCCGGATTCCGGCACAGTCACGCTGTTCGGCCAGCCATTTTCCCGCAAGAATTTGACCCGCGTCGGCTATCTGCCGGAAGAACGCGGCCTGTACAAAAAGATGAAGGTGATCGACCAGCTTGTCTTTCTGGGGCAATTGCACGGCCTGGATGCGGCGCAGGCCAATTCTCGCGCCCGCCAATGGTGCGAACGGCTGCAAATCCTGGATGCGATCGACCTCAGGACCGAAGAGCTGTCCAAAGGAATGCAGCAGAAAATTCAGTTCATTTCCACGCTGCTGCACGAACCTGCGCTGATCATCATGGATGAGCCCTTTTCCGGCCTGGATCCGGTGAACACGCAATTGTTGCAGGAGACGTTGTTGGAGTTGAGAAACTCTGGCAAGGCCATCCTGTTCTCCACCCATCGCATGGACCAGGTGGAAAAATTGTGCGACTCCATTTGCCTGGTGGATCGCGGTAAGGCAGTCCTGTCCGGCGGCATGCGCGAACTGAAATCCCGCTATCCGCGCAATCATGTCGTGATCGACTTTGAAGGCAACAGCTCCTTTGTGAATCATCCTGCGGTCAAGGAGTGCAAAGCCTTCGCCGGCCACGTTGAGATTGAACTGCGGGACGGCGCGGACGCACAGGACCTGCTGCGGACTGCTTTTCAGAACGCGAAGATTTACAAGTTTGAGTTGATCGAGCCCTCGCTGGAAGAGATCTTTATCCAAACCGTTGGGAGGCGCGTCAATGCGTGAGGCCCTGCTGATTGCCAAACGAGAATATGTGGAGCGGGTCCGCAGCAAGGCCTTCCGCATTAGCACCGTGTTGATACCGCTGGCATTTGCCGCCGTTGTCGGCATGGGCGCGTTCTCCGGAAAGGTGGCCAGCGGAGCCAGAAATATTGTCGTCGTGTCGAATGATCCACTGCTGGCGCAATGCACTCGTACAGAATTGCTGCGGGTGCACACAAAGAAGGACGATCCTAGCGGCGGGCAAAACGCACCGCCAACGCAGCTTCACGTTGCAGTGCAATCGCCCGTTGCAATGGGCGGTCTGGCCGCGCTGAATCGACAGGTGGAATCGAAGGCCATCGACGGGTATCTGTGGCTGAACGTACAGCCAGGGCGAGCCGTGCCGGAGGCGACGTATGTCTCTCGCGGCTCAGCCGACTTTGTCGGAACCGATCAAATGCAGGGCGCCATTGGCGACGCGCTGGTGCGCGAAGCGCTGATGAACCACGGTATGGCCAGCAGCCAGGCAGATGGGTTGCTGCATGACGTTGACCTGAAAACCAGGCAGGTGAAGAACGGTGAGGCAGTGGCATCGGACGCCAGCAAGGGCTTTTGGGGCGCCTACATCATGGCGTTCATCTTGTATTTCGCTGTCGTATTTTACGGAATGAATGTGGCCCATTCAGTGGTTGCGGAGAAGACCTCTCGGGTATTTGAAGTGCTGTTGGCAACCGCCAAACCGGAATCCCTGATGGCGGGCAAGCTGCTCGGCGTGGGCGCGGCAGGCCTGACGCAAATGGGTGTCTGGATTGCGGCTGTGCTGCTTCTGAGCGCGCCCGCATTCGGTGCGGAACTCGGACATGGCGATCTGGCGGCGTACGGTGTCACGCCCATGCAGCTGGTATTCTTCATCCTGTATTTTCTGCTCGGATTTTTCTTCTACAGCGCGCTCAGCGCCGGTTTTGGCGCCACGGTCAGCCAGGAGTCTGAGGTGCAGCAGTTCAGCATGATCCTGGTGATGCCGCAGCTGGTCGGTTTGCTTCTGATGGTCTACATCCTCGGCAATCCGTCGGCATGGCCAGTGGTGTTGCTTTCGCTGTTCCCGCCATGCACTCCCATTGTGATGTGTCTGCGCATGGCGGCGATGGTGGTGCCATGGTGGCAACTGGCGCTGTCGGTGGTCCTGATGGTGGCCTCCACCTACGGAGTGCTCTGGGTAGCCTCGCGCATTTATCGAGTCGGCATCCTGATGTACGGCAAACGACCCACGCTGCCTGAAATGATTCGCTGGCTGTCGTATAGCTAGGGCGACCCCCCTGTCTTTTCGCACATGAAGATTGCATGTCGCAGTGGGCGTTACAGAGCGCCCGGGCCCGATGGCTGGCCAACCGACCAGCACGACAAGATGCGCCAGTTCCGTGGATTTCAGTTTAGAATGCCAGCCAAGCAGATTATGGCAGGTGGGCTTCTATGAACATTTTGCTATTGTCGATGCCGGACTCGTTTGAGCACATGCCCTCAATCGTGATCCGAATGCCCAACGGAGCGTTGACGTCGCTCGCCGGCAATGTGGATGAGCATCACAAAGTAGCCGTCGCTGACCTGATCCTGTGCCAGCGAAGCGTGCGACAGACAGTCGCACGCTTACTTGAAGAGCACGATCCGCAGTTGGTTGGGCTCTCCATTATGACGTTTCAGCGCCGTACGGCGGAACGCCTCATCCATCTGATTCGCCAGCTGAAACCCAACGCAAAGATCGTCGTCGGCGGTTATGATCCCAGCCTCGCGTCCGAAGCCTATCTTTCCATGCCGATCGACTTTATCGTGCGTGGCGAAGGGGAAATCACCTTCCGCGAGTTGACACGCGCGTTGGAGAAAAATGGCGACATGCACTTTATCGCCGGCTTGTCGCATCGCCACCAGGGCAAGTGGATTCATAACCAGTTGCGCGCGACCAGCAGTCTGGACAGTGAGGAGATACGTCTGCCCAAGAGAAGCGCGCGAGTTTTAAAAGGGTACACAATGCTGGGGCGGCAGGTGGACGTCATCGAAACATCGCGTGGCTGCACCTTCGACTGCAGCTTCTGCTCGATCGTTGAAATGCGTGGCCGCAATTTTCACACCTATTCCTTCGACCGCGTGATTGCCGACATTCGGGATGCGAAGGTGCATGGGGCGCGCACATTCTTCCTGGTCGACGACAACATCACATTGAATGTTCACCGCTTCGAAGCATTCTGCAACGCCATCATCGAAGCCAAGCTGAATCATCTCGACTATTTTGTTCAAGGCATGACTTCGGCCATCGCCAACCATGGAGAGCGGCTGGCTCCTCTGATGAAGCGTGCCGGATTCCGCTATGTGTTTCTGGGGATTGAGAACATCCTTGAAAGCGATTTGAAGCTGCTGCAGGCAAGCGCAAAAAATACGGCTCGATCGAATGGCCACAATACCGGCAATGCCACGTTGCAGGCCATCGAATATCTACATCGCAACGGTATGTACGTGGTGGGAGGACTGATTGTCGGCAGCCCGGGCGATACCGCTGAGTCGATCGAGGCGAACCTGGCTTTTGCGCGCAAGTATGTCGACTGGCCGTACATTCAACATCCCACGCCCTATCCTCGCACGCCGATGACGGACGATTTTCGCCGCCGAGGCCTGATTCAGCATGAGCGATTTGAAGAGTATGACGGTACCACTTCCGTCGTGAAGAATGAATCCCTGTCAGCGGACGAGATCGAGTATTTGCGTTGGAGGGCGGAGCGCGGGATGAAGACGCGGCACCTGCCCACGGTATTTCGCCACGACCCATGGTTCGTCGCCCGTAATATGCTGGCGATGGCGGCGAATACATATCGCGGTTCAAAGCTGCGCACCGTGCTGGGACTGGAAGATGAGCGGCAGGCATTCGCGCGGTATAAACAGATTCGCCACCGAGAGCGAGAATACGTCTGATCCGGCAATTGCAGCGCGACACATGTCGTTATGCCATACTCGGACATGCTGATTCGTCCCGCGCAACCCGAGGATGCAATGGCTGTGGCTCGCGTGCACGTTCGATCCTGGCAGGCGGCCTACCGAAACATCCTTCCTGAAGATTACCTGAATCAACTTCGCCCTGAAGATCGAGCCGCCAAGTACGATTTTGCGAGCCGCGATCCATTGAAGCCGCACACGATTGTGGCGTTCGAAGAGAGGTTGAGTCCAGCGATCCAAGGATTCGCGACCACCATGCCGGTGACCGATTCGTACATGCCGGACCACGGCGAGCTATGCGCGCTCTATGTCGATCCGCACTATTGGGGCAAAGGACTTGGCGTGGCGCTGGTATCGGCCGCTCGTGCGCAAATGTTCGAGCACGGATTTCGCCATGCGATTCTGTGGGTGTTGACGGGGAACGTGCGCGCAGAGCGCTTCTATCAAAACGATGGCTGGGCTGCGGATGGCATACGCCGCAAGGCCATGGTGTGGGGTATTGAGGTTGACGAAATTCGCTACGCGCGGCCACTGGAAGCGCCTTCCGATGGCCTGTTCGCTTTCCAATTTTGCAAATGACCTTTCTCTGCCACGTTCGCTAGTCCGACTGCGGCTCCTGCTTCCAGGCAATCGCACCCAGGCGATAGAGATATCCCCGCTCCAGCTCGTAGCTGCAGCGCGTTTCCTGCAGCAGCTCCTGCATTTCCTGATACGTATAGGCCTGACGCACAGAGGTCGGCCCGTCGTGGCGCGACAGCCGGCTGGGATCCATAAATCTGTATAGATGGGAGAGAAAATAATTCATCCGGTTTCTCTCTACATCGTTGATCAGTACGGCGACGCGGGAGACACGCAGGGCCTCGCGCAAGAAGACGCGTGCCTCCTCGACGCTTAAGTGGTGGAGAAACAGGCAACAAGAAACGATGTCGACGCTTTTGTCCGGCAACTCCAAGGCCAGCGCGTCGCCTGTCATTAATGTAGGCGGGTGCAAATCCTTATGCCAGTTGTGGCCCTGCGGCAAATGTTTGGCGCAGCGATCCAGCAGTGAAATTTCCAGGGAGATATTCTGCTTCTTCAGCATCAGCGATGCGGCCTGCAACACATCCGCATAGCCGGAAGCGACCTCCAGGACCTGCAATTTATTTACCTTCAGCTTCGAACATACGCGCCGGAACAGGCGCTTGTGCATACGGTGCCCGCCATACAGGCGATTGACCCGCTCGATCGCTCCCAAGGCGCAGGCTACCTCCGCTACGGACCAAAGATCGCTGTCCAGAAGTTCTTGCTTTTGTATCCGTTCCATTTCCGAACCACTCCGAGCTGATCGTGAACGTCTTCGCAATCATCGCAGACTTCACTAATCTCTGGTTGAAATTCTTGGTGTCGAACTCGGTACACGCGATGAAGGATTCATGATCATTCCGTAGAATATGGGATATGAATTGGCGCTTACGGTTTCGCGCGGGTCTTCCTGCGGTTACGATGCTTGTCCTGGTGTCATCATTTGCTTCCGCTGCCACCGCGCCTTTTGATCTGCCCGGACCGCGCCTGGAAATAACAATCACTCGTGCCGGCAGAAGTCTGCCCATCTCCCAGGTTCCAAACCTGCAGGCCGGCGACAAAATGTGGCTGCATCCCGATCTTCCTGCCAATGAATCGATCCATTACCTGCTGATTCCAGTCTTTCTGCGGGGCTCATTCAATCCTCCGCCAGAGAACTGGTTTACCAAGGTAGAAACCTGGAAACCGCAGGTGAAACGAAATGGAGTCAATGTTTATGTGCCAGAAGGCGCTCTGGAGGCATTGATTTTCTGGGCTCCGGACACCGGCGGCGGATTCACCACTGTCCGAACCGCAGTACGGGCGCGTCCCGGAGTATTTGTGCGCGCAGCCCAGGACTTGTACGCCGCCGACCTGACCCGTTCACGTCTGGATGCCTATATCGACGCTGTGAAGAAGATATCCAGCACCGATCCGACTCGCTTGCAGGCCCGCTCAAAGTTGCTGTCCCAGACTCTCTATCTAAAAATCAATACGTCCTGTTTCGAACTGGCTCCTGACCAACAGGAGGCATGTCTGATCCAGAACCCTGACAATGTAGTGCTAAATGACGCCCAGAGCCAGTCGATGGTCACGGCCCTAACCTCAGGCGCGGCCGGAGACATGATCAATCAGTTGAGCTTTTCCACGGCAGCCGGAGGCGGCATGTACAGCCCCTATGTCGGAGCGGTGGTGGATATGGTGCGCATTGTGGGCAGCATGCACACCGCACAATATGCCTATATCCCTGCCTTGTCTGTGAATGACGACGGCGCAATTCAGTTGAAACTGAGCAGCCCTCCTTCCTTCACCAATCCCAAGTCGGCGATGGTGGCTAGTTTGCCCCCGGTCGCGCCAGTTCATTTTCCGATGCTGCGCGCTGTCCATCCGGAAGAACTGCTGTGTCTGCAGCGGCCCAAGCTGGTGCTCTCCGTCGAGGGAGCGCCGCTGGTATTTTCCACCCACTATGCACACGACATCGCGCTGCATGTTCAAGATTCCGCAGGCCATTCAGTGGATCTGCCGGCGACCGCCGATGCGGAGCGCGGCGGTTTTGTGGTGGATGCCCGCGCGCTGCAGACTTCCGGCGTCTCGGGAAGCGTGACCGGTCACCTGAGTGGTGATTGGGGATTCGATCCGTGGAACGGTCCTGATTTCGCCTTTACCAACTCTCATCCCCAGCAGTGGACTTTTGCAGACGGCGAAACCAATGCCGTAACCGCAGCCGACAAAATATCTCTGCATTTGCAAGCGGACAGTGTGGTTTGCGTCAAGGAAGTCACGGTTTCCACCCCGCAGGGAACGGTCGAAAAGGCCACGATTACCCGCACCCCACCCCGGCTGCTGGAAGTGAATCTGCCTGTGACCAAATCGTCGCAGGGAGTCTACATCCTAACCGTCGCCGAATATGGCCAAACCAAACCCGAAAAGGTGCCGATCCACGTCTATCGGCCATCCGCAGTGGTGAATGGGTTGATTTTGCACGCCGGGGATGATCAGGCGGTGATGACCGGCACTCAGCTGCAGGAAGTGAAGACCGTCGAATTGGCAGGAACCATTTTTCACGTCGGATCGATGAAACACAGCGGCACAGAAGATACATTGCAGTTGAAGACATCGACCGATCTTGCCGGTTCCAAGGTTTTTGTCGAAGACGCAACCATCGTGGCCCACGTCCATTTAAACGATGAGCGCGTGTTGGATTTTCCGGTGACGATTGCACCCGCGCGTCCGCAGGTGGAGTTGCTGAGTAAGTCGATCGACGTCACTCCCGGCGCAAGCTCGGCGTTTATTCATTTGGGCAACGAAAATGATTTGCCGCAATATGGGCATCTCAACTTCTTTTTAAAGTCTGTGGCGCCCCGGCAATTTCCACGAGACCAGACGATCGAAGTGGGAGCAGCCGACGGCGGTTTTGTCACCTCACTGACGCTCGCCAACAACTCGCTGACGTTACAGGACGCGCAAACTGTGTTTGCCACGCTGGACCCTGCCAAAGCGTTCGGGTCCTCCGCCTTCGGTCCGCTGCGGTTTCGCCCGGTCACGGCGGCTGGAGTTCCGGGCGGTTTGCAGCCGTTGGCAAATCTGGTGCGTCTGCCAGAGCTGAAACACGTGGATTGCCCATCCAATCCCGCCGAATTATGCACGCTCACCGGCGAAAACCTGTTCCTGATTGATTCGATCGCTGCCTCTCCGCAATTTGCGCAACCGACCAGCGTGCCTCTGGGATTTGCCGGCAATACGATGAAGGTCCCTCGTCCCAATGGGACCACCTTGTACCTGAAGTTGCGGGACGATCCGTCGACAGTGGACCTGGCTTCGCTGCCTGTGCTTCCTATGGCTGATGCAAATTAGCGCGATTTAGCTAAAAAATGCTCTATGGCGAGTTAACACTCGGGTAGACCTGGGAAAATCGTTTCCTCGGGTTCATCTTTCATCGGCACGCTGCTACCCTTGAGCTATGGCTGACTTCCAATCCATCGCCGAAATGATGCAAAGCTGCGCCGATCGCGCCGTGAGGATCGCCCACGACCGCTTTGGATTTGAACTCGATTACTCCGAGGAGAGCATCGAGTCGCTGGAGACAATCCTCGCCAGCGTCAGCTCCAACCTGAATCTGCTGGAAAATGATCAGGTCGAGGAGCAGGTGAAGTTGTGGGGCGGCTATCTCGGTGAGGTCGTGCGGCGCTACTGGCATGGTGGATGGGAGTTGATCCAATATCCGGGCGGAAACGCTGCCGTGCCCACGCTGCTGGTGTCAGGGTCGCAGCTCTATCCCCTATTGAAGATCTATCGGCGGCTGACGATGGGCGATGGGGAAAATGTCTGGAAGTTTTATGAACAAATTCGCAGCCGACTGGCGACCGTACATCCACTGGACGGAACACGCGACGCGGCGGACACTCAGTAGGAGCTTCCTCATACACAGCGTGGCGACTTCGGCCAACGACCTGAAACCCCGATTGCGGGTCTTACACCCAACGTCTTGAGTGATTCCATGTTTATGAGACGGCTTCCTGGCAAATCGCCGGGTTTCCGGATGTCTGGTTCGCCTGAACCTGCCTGGGTGAATCCGATCCACCACTTTCATGGACGCAACGCTGGTTCGCTCCCTGGGCCACAAGCGGTGCGGGATTGTGCGACAATACGATTGAGTAGACTAGGCAGGCGACTGACAAGCCTGCGGGAGAACAATGTATGGGTGACCTATTACAGCCCTGGCATCTGGTAGTGATTCTGGTGGTAGCGCTTCTGATCTTTGGACCGAGCAAACTCCCCGGCCTGGGCAAAGGCCTGGGCGAAGGCATCAAAGGATTTAAGGAAGGGATCAAGGGAATCGGCAGTTCCGATGAAGCCGACAAGCCCGATACCACGAAGACGACGCCCGAAGTCAAGTAGAATCTCGAATCGAAAGCCCAACCATCCGGAGAGTATCCGATGGAAATCCATGGTTCAATCCGGTATTCGAGTTCCATGCCAGGAGCCGCACATCCACGTGCGGCTTTTCGCGTTTCAAGCTGAGTAAAACTGTTCCGTTGATTTGCATTCTTAGACTCGATGAGTCAGGACACAAGAACGATGGAATTTGACCTGGTCCTACTGCACCCGCCGAGTTTCTACGACTTCAGGAAGAACAATCAGTTTCGCGGCCCCATCAGCGATGTCGTTCCCTCCAGTTCTGTCTTCGACATGTACCCGATCGGATTTACCAGCATCGCCGGATACCTTGAGCGATTCGGCCATCGCGTCAAAATCGTCAACCTAGCTGCCCGCATGGTGCACAATCGCAGATTCGACGTTGAAAAAAAGATTCGCCGATTAGAGTCAGCCGCGTTCGGCATCTCGCTCCATTGGCTGCCGCACGCCCAGGGAAGCATCGAAATTGCCAAGCTGGTGAAGAAATATCACCCTGACGCGCCGGTCATTTTCGGCGGCCTCTCCTCAACCTATTATCATCGCGAACTTATGCAGCACGACTGCGTCGATTTCGTCGTGCGCGGCGACTCCACCGAAAGTTCCATGTTGGCGCTGATCGATGAGATCAAGTCCGGGACCCTGGATTTTTCCACGGTGCCGAACCTTACCTGGAAGCGCGACGGAAAAGTCTTTGAGAATGCGTTCAGTCCGACGCCCGCGAATCTCGACGACATCGACATTCCCGACTATCGCTACGCCATGCGATCGGTATTTCGATATCGCAGCCTGCTGGATGCGCTGCCCTACGAGGGTTGGCTGAGCTATCCGCTGAGCGCGGTGCTGACCATGCGAGGATGCACCCAGGACTGCGCTCTCTGCGGAGGTTCTCGCAGCGCCTACTCCTTCAACTGCGCGAGGACCAAACCGTCCATGCGGTCGCCGGCAAAGCTCATGCAGGATATCGAATGCATCCAGCGATTCTGCCGGACTCCCATCTTTGTGATTGGCGATATTCGCCAGGGCGGAACAAAGTATGTCGATGAATTTCTGGAGCGAGTCTGCGCCCTGCGACCTACCAATGAGCTGGTCTTTGAGTTGTTCTGGGGTGCGGATAACGACTTCTTCGAGAAGGTGGAGCGTACCGTTCGCAACTACAGCCTGGAGATCACGCTGGAAAGTGCGGACGAAGACGTTCGCCGGAAGAATGGAAAATTTCCCTGCACCAATCAGGAAATCATTCGCCTGGTGCGATCGGCACTCGATCATGGCTGCAGAAAGCTCGACATTTTCTTTATGGTCGGACTGCCCCACCAGAGCTACGACAGCGCGATGCGCAACATCGATTTCTGCGAAGAGATTCATCAGTCCTGCAATTGCGACAAGCGCCTGTGCTATTTCATCGCACCCCTGGCGCCCTTTCTCGATCCTGCCAGCCGCGCGTTTGAACATCCGGAACAATTCGGCCTGAAACGGCTTGCTGACACGCTGGAAGATCACATCCGACACTTCTCAGCGCCGTCGTGGGAGTTCATGCTGAATTACGAGACGGATTTGCTGAACCGGGAGCAAATCGTAAAGGCGATGTACGCCAGCCTGGACAAGCTCAACAACTTCAAGCTGCAATACGGACTGATCGCCCCGGATGTCCATGACAGGGTTGCCGAAGAAATTGTCGACTCGCTCGCCTCCATGGAACTGGTGCGAAATGCGGTGCGCAACGGCACTCCGCTGGAAGAATTGCCGCAATTCATCGAATCGGAACACGCCACGACTCGAACCCAGCGGGAACTTCGCTGGAAGGTGAAACACCGTTACCCAAATCTTTTTTCACTCTCCATGGTGGGGATGAAATTGTTGGCGGAAGAAGGGCGTGCCATAGTTCTGCGCCGCGCGTCGCCGCTGCAGTGGACCGGTCAGAGTGCTGGAATCGTCCCTGGTGGGCAAGCGGAGACAATCTCTAATCCGGCAAAAGAAGGATAAGGACAGTGCGAGCAACGAGTACAAGCACGAACGATTTCAGGAGCGATGGAACGAAGCCAATTTCGAGGCGGAATCTCTTGCAGT
Organism: Acidobacteriota bacterium; assembly: GCA_021793595.1. Next base: position 19,071 of record JAJYSL010000004.1, on the reverse strand, counting down.
GGTCAATGATGGCTGCCGCCGGTGCTTCGCTTGAGGCAGATATGCTCGCTGACGAGTCGTCAGCGACCGCTGATATCGATGGCCGGAAAATCAAGGCCACTACCTTTCGGTTCATTCAAAATTGTGCGCGCCCAGATGGTAGCTATTCGCCTTCGCCCGACAGGAAGTACGCGGGGTCGTCCGACACCGCGGAAAGCGACCTGGCCGCCGTCACGTATGCGGCAACCCTGGCAAAGCCTGAAGGACGCACGCTTGCACACGCGGAAAAGTCGGCGGATTTCATCCAGTGTCATCAGCGACCGGAGAGCTTGTTTGTGAACCTCGCCGGGAGTCTGGATCCCAACGCCGATCTTGCTGTCCTCTACAACACCGTTCAAGGTGTAGTTGGACTTCGCGCATTGGGAGAAAAGCCTCGAGTGAATCCCGCCCACGTATTGGACCGCTTCTTCGAGAACAATGCCTTCGCGAAACTCCCGTGGTATACGGTCAGCTTTTTCCCGCTGTTCTACGCGGCTCTTGGTGTGCCATTTCCGCCCATATATCAGAGAGATCTCGAACGCCACATTCAAGAGCATCAAGCGGCGGATGGATACCTTGGCGATCACGTCGCGGCCACATTCCACCTTGTCCATTTTTATCGCTTGGTTGGCAAGCCCACCCCCAAAGCCGACGCCATTGTGCAGCGCGTGCTCCGCGACCAGCGGGCCGATGGAGGCTGGCAATTGAAAGCTCCGGATTGGGACGTGCATTCCTGTTTTGACGCGGTATTTATTCTGCGCCAACTGGGAACGAACTCGCCCGCATGTCGGGCTGCCATTGCCAAAGCGGCGCGCTGGGCGCTCCGTTGCCAGAATGCGGACGGAGGGTTTGGTCATTATCCTGGGCTTCCGTCGGACATGGACGCGGTGTACTTCCAGTTTGGAACGCTCATCCAGGCAGGACTCATTCCAGGCACAAACTTCCATCTTGCCGATGCGGAAACCCTCAGCTGGGGACATGTGGTGCAGCCCGGGGTCATCTACCGCACGGCGTAAAACTATTTCAGGAAATCAGCGCAACCGCCACCAGTGCGGCGGTCATACCCAGCGCCTGACGCCGATTTGTGCGTTCCTTCAACAGCCATGCGGCCAATAGAATCGTTGAGGCCGGGTAGAGCGAAGCGAGAACCGCGGCAACGTCCAGCCGGCCAATGCGTGTGGCTGCGACAAACAGGAAATTGCCACTGGTATCGAAGGCACCCGCCACCAGCGCCAACCCGATCCCGAGCAGCCAGCGTTTGCGAATCGCCTTGTGCCGCGAGGCCGAGGGTTGAGGAGGTCGGATTGTTTGCGGATCTTGTTCGACGACAAAGCGGCCGCGACTCAGGATGAGTCCGCCTGCAATCGCCAGGGACAGACTGCCGACACGCGATGCCGCCAGGGGCCAGAACAGTCCGCCGCTGTTGGCTTGCCGCAGCGCGATCAGAAAGATGCCAAACCCAACGCCAGAAATTGCAGCCAGCACCAGCTTTTTTCGTTGGCCCTCGACGACTTGTTCGTTGGGACTCGAAGGACTGCTGATCAGCCATATGGCTCCGGCGGCCAACACGAATCCGACGAGTTGGCGACGGCTGGGAGCGCCAATGGTCGTCATCGAGAATAAAACGGGGAGCGCAGCCGTCAGCAGGCCGGTAACCGCCGCGGTTGTTCCCATGCTGCCCAGGGAAAGCGCGTAGTAAAACACCAGCAACGCGATACCGCCGGCCAGGCCCGCGACCAATCCATAGGTCAAAATGCGTTCGCTGGGAATTGGTTGATGCAGCAGACCAGCCAGCAGCCCCAGCGCAATCAGGCTGGAGGCGTGTGAGATGGCCAGGAACCAGTAGACGCGGAGATAGCGCGCACCAAAGCCGCCGCTAAAATCCGCCGCGCCCCAGACGATCGCTGCGCTTAGACCCAGGACGGTTGTCGTCGTGGATGGCGTCATCCGAAGCTACTGGGATTGCGTGGCAGTCGGGTAATAGCCCTGCTTAGCCACTACGGTCACGTTCGGCAGCAGCACACGCACTTCAATCTTGCGGAAACGACTGTCGAGCACAGAGATGTGGCTGTAATAGCCCAGCGTGTATTGGTTGCGGACCTGACCGGCAACCCGCGCGAAGCTGGCCTCGATCGCGTTGCGGGAAAGCTCTGCGTCCAAAATGCCGCCTGTGGCGCTGGCATATTTCGGCAGCAGATTGTCTGCCATCTGCCACGGAATATGGAAACGATCGAGGAAGCCCAATACCGGCATGGCAGACTCCCCAACCAATGTTCCATCCACCGCAATTTGATTTGTCAGCAGATAGCGAACGACCTCTTTATACGAAGCAGTGCTTCCCTGGTTCTTGCCGTCGCTGATAACGTAAATCATCTTGCGCCGTCCCCGTCCGCGCTGCGAAAGATCGGTCGCGGCGCGCAGGATAGCGTCGTTCAGCACATAGCTCTCTTTCGGAATGATGCCAATAAAGGTGCCGTCGTGGGTTGGTGTCACATTCGGATCGATCATGTGCCCATTGATGCTCGGGCCTTCCGCCATGGGGCCGGTGTTGCTGGGAACCTCCATATAGCGGCCTGGAGACTTCACCCGATCCAGCGTGGCCGTTAGACGCGCGCTCTGGGCACCGGTAAATCCCGTCGCCTGGCTCACGTGGGTGGCGTAGGTGTACACCGCAACCTCGTCATAGGGAGCGAATGCGCCCTGAAATGCGCTCAGCGCCTCGTTCACCTTCTTCATCGTGTCAGATGGCAGATCCTGGTCGACGACGAACGCTACCGATAACGGAAACGGATCCTCGCTAAAGAACGTGATCCGCTGCTGGACCCCATCTTCATACACCTGGAAATCGTTATACGTCAGCCCGGGAAGTATCGCTCCATGGGAGTCCTTCACCGTGACCGGCACAAGAATAAAATTGACCCGTGTCCGCATGGTATAGGTCGCGACCGATGGACCCTCGCCCTTGGGAGGAATCACCGGTGGCGGGACATTGGATGGCGGAGCAGGCTGCTGCTGGGTCGGCGCCGCGGACGGTTGGCCGGCAGGCGTCGAACCACCGGAACTGCTGGTGCTCGCGGGGGGGGGTGCGCCTTCTCCCGGAGCGACATTCTGCAGCAGGTTCGGCAATTTCAGCGACGATGAGGGCGGATTGCCTTCTCCATGTTGCTGGGGTGTGGGTGCACTGGTCCCATTCTGGCCGAGGTCGGCCCTGTTGGTGCCGGGCGCGTTGGGCACCTGGTGGGCGCTATCCTGGGCTTCGGCCTGTGGCCCCGCAATCCAAAGCAGGCTGGCAAACAACCAGACCCCCAATTTCACCGCACCTGTACAGGAGAGTCGGGCAAAGCTTCTACTTCCAATCATGAAATATCCTGACCGCTATCGTTTCGCATCGATTCTAAATTTCCGCTCGGGTTGTCTTCCGTTCTTGTTCTTTTCATTGTACGGTGGGAAGCAGAAAGTGCCCAGCAGAGTTGTCAAGCGCCTAAAACTGCTGCGGGATGTCTTGGATTGGGCATGCCAAAGCCGCAATTTGGCAAAACCAGCTCAAGCGTCCCGTTTGGGCTGGTCGCAACTCACCGCGCAATGAGGAAACTTCCTTGAATCGCCTCAAACGAAGCCGAAGAAAGAAGCGCCCAGGGTCGAGCGGGCGGCTGCGGCTGGCGATGTTGCCCCTCACGGTGCTCCTGCTGCTCACCTCTTCCATGCTCTGGGGACAATTGGCGCCCCAGCCGGATGCACCACCCGGCCAGAGCGAATCAAATCCGCTTCCGCTGCAACAACCGGCGCAACCTCAGCCGGAGATTCGGCCAACAGCGCCAGCTCAGCCGCAGTTCAACTCGCAGCCTCCGCCGAGCGTCGCGCAGCCTCAAGCCGCCTCACCGCAGGCAGAACCGGCCCAGCCGCCGAAACATTCCGGCACCCCGCAATCTCCCGCTTCGGCCGCCATCTCTACCCTGCGCGTCAGCGTCAACCTGGTGGACTTGTTTTTTGTTGTCCATGATAAGTCCGGCAAGCTGGTCCCGAACCTGACCCGCGCCGATTGCAATGTCTTTGAGGACGATGCGCCGCAGAAATTGAAAAGTTTTACCGCGCAAACCGATCTGCCGTTGTCGATCGGCATCCTGCTGGACACCAGTTTGAGCCAGGAGCGTGTTTTGCCGGATGAGCAGAAGGCTGCCAGCGCTTTTTTGCGGCGCATCCTGCGGCCCACGGACGAATCTTTTCTGATTTCTTTCGACGTTACGGTCGATTTGCTGGCCGACTGGACCAGCAACCCTGACGACCTGAAGCGTGCGCTGGATGCGGCGCAGATCAACTCCAGCTCCGGCAACTATGCCAACGGCACGCTGCCCTCGATCACCAAACCAAAAGGCACGTTGCTCTACGACGCGGTGTATCTCGCCTCGAACGACAAACTGCGCCAGGAATCCGGGCGCAAGGCGATGGTATTGCTCACCGACGGACAGGATGAAGGCAGCGACGAAAAGTTGCAGGCTGCGATTGAAGCTGCGCAGAAAGCCGACGCAGTCGTGTACGTACTGTTGATCAGCGATCCGGGAATTTTCGGGACACTCGACTTTTCCAGCGACGGCGCCATGCGCAAACTCGTCGAAGCCACAGGGGGCGAGGTGTTTCCCATCGGAAAGAATGGGAAAAAACTACCGGCCGCTTTCGACGCGATCGAGAAGCAACTTCGCACGGAATACCAAGTCGCCTACACGCCCTCGAACAGCGCACTGGACGGAAGCTATCGGCATATTCGTGTCACATGCCAGCAGAACGGTCAAACACTCAAGGTGCAGGCCCGCCAAGGCTACTACGCTGTCGCGCATTGATGCCGCAACACCGCCATTCATTTCACTCCACCTTGCATCCTGATACTTTAGGTGCAAAGAGTTCGCCGTGCTGGCTGCGGCAACAATTCTATCGACTTCGGCTTTTCGGGACGGGGACCAGTGCGCGTATCTCAGGCTGTTTTTGGTGTCTTCCACCATTTCGAACTCGCGCATCAACTACGCCGCTACGATTATTTAGACACGGTTTATTCCACTTATCCCTGGCGGCGACTGAGACGAGAGCGCCTGCCGCACGAATACGTCCAGACATTCCCATGGATTCATGGCGGTTTGGCCGGCCTGGCACGATTTGGACTCTACCCGTCTCCCTGGACGGAGAGCCTCGATTATTGGAACGGACTGGCCTTCGACAAATGGATGACACGGCGGATTGCTCGATCGAACACATATCTTGATGCGCTGATCGCCATCTCCGGCGCCGGGCTGGCAGCCGGAGCGCTAGTGCAGTCGCGCGGCGGGAAATATATTTGCGACCGCGGCTCGACCCACGCGCGTTATCGCGGCCGGGTCATGCAAGAAGAGTACGACCGATGGGGTATTCCCCTGGAAACGGAAGATATTCGCGATACGGAACGGGAAGAGCGCCAATATGCCATGGCCGACGCGATTACCGTCCCGTCGAATTTCGCCGCCCGCAGCTTCGTCGCCGAGGGTGTCCCGGCAGAAAAAATCAATATCATCCCCTACGGTGTTCGCCTGGATGCATTCCGCCCCGTCGCCGTGCCGGCACAAGATGAATTCCAAGTTGTCTTCATCGGCCAGATCAGCCTGCACAAAGGCATCCCGTATCTGCTTGAGGCGTTTGCACGCGTCTGCCATCCTCGGAAGCGCCTCCGTCTGATTGGCAGCGTGCTGCGCGAAATGAAGCCGGTGCTCGCGAAGCTTCCCACCCAGCACGTCGAGATGCTCGGCTTCGTGCCCAAGAAACAGCTGCTCGAGTACCTTAGTCGCAGTCACGTTCTCGTGCTGCCCAGCATCGACGAAGGTTTCGGCATGGTGCAGGGGGAGGCCATGGCGTGCGGTTGCCCGGTCCTCGCCAGCTCCAGCTCCGGCGCGGAAAACCTGTTTACCGACGGCAAAGAAGGTTTCATCGTTCCGCCTCGCGACGCGGTCGCACTCGCCGACAGGCTGCAACAGCTCGCCGACGATCCAGCCCTGCAACAGCGGATGAGCGCCGCCGCACTCGATCGCGTCCGGCACCTGGGGGGATGGAACGATTACGGCGACCGCTGGGCGCAATTGCTGCAGCAACTCTGCAACGAAAAATAAGAAATATTGGGAGGCGATGGAACAGGAGAAATATGGATGCCCCAGGTGCGCGAAGCTCACCTGGGTTCTAAACCCAGAGAATATCCGGATTCCCCATCCTTGCGCAGGCAAGGATGGGTTGAAAACTACGCGGTCTTCGTCGCCAACGCCTTCACGCGAGCATTCAGGCGGCTCTTGTAGCGGGAAGAAGTGTTGTCATGCAGAATGCCCTTCTGCACGCTCTTGTCCAGCAGCGAGACAGTCTGGTTGTACTGCGCCCGCGCCGCGGGAACATCGTTCGCAGTCAGGGCTTCGCGCATGGCGCGCAGGCCGTTGCGAAGCTTGGTGCGGTTGGCGCGGTTGACGGCGGTGCGCTTGACGGTCTGCCGGGCGCGCTTTAACGACGAAACATGATTTGCCATGAAACCCTTCTCTTTTCCCTGAATCGGAAGTCTGTTGACCCGGGCGGCTCCATCATCTACCAAAGCTGCACGTTACAAAAGCGCTTAGGGAGCTGGAATTTGCCTGAAGTCATAATGCGGCGGGGGCGGAAAAATCGCCTTCCTGCGCAAGCATTTAGTCTACGTGAACGCCCGACAAGGGTCAATTCCTCAAATTGAGGCGATTAATTGACTCTCCTCCTATGTGGTGAGACACTGCCACCAAATGCCGAGAGCAGTTTTTGATGTGCATTATGCCGACAGCCGCACCAAGCTAGTTATGGAGGCCGACCTCCAGAATGGATGGACGAAGCGCCAAAAGACGTATGGTTTCTTTCGCCAGCAGAAAATTCCGTACCGCGATGACCTCTCCGTGCGGGCTCAGCTTAGTGTGATAGCACAGCCCGCAACTTTTGGCCTATGGGCCCAAAGTTTTCCTTCCATCGAAGCCGAGGCCGGCAATGACGACCTGAGTTACCACCTCAGCGAGGGGCGCCTAATCGTAAAAGTCGCCTTACATCAAAATCAACCTTGGCGCACCACTCAACAGGGAAGGCCGGAGATTTACATTGAGCAACTTCCATTTCTGAACATTACTCACAATCGATGGTACGACCTCCGCGGCTGGATCGTTTTTCACCAAGGCCCCCCTCCGCGGATTCCCGATGTTCGGGTTTGGGTGGAAAACAACTTAGTTTTTCCGGGTGGCCAGTTTGAATCGAACCGACGGTGTCACTAAAAATTGTCCGTAGTGGCCCGCACCGCACAACCACTAGGCTGCGCAACCTAATCCTTCGTTTGCACCGGGCTGACCTTGGACTTCGCCGCCTCTTCTTCAACTCGGCGCTCTAGTATTAGCTCCATCAAGGCGTCCGCGCCCTTGTGGTATGCATCCAGGGTTTCTTTGACCTGTTCGTTCGTCGGATACTTTGACGTCGACTTTTCCATGTCTCGCCTCTTGCTCTAGATGAGATTCGCGGCTCATCTGTCCGCACGCTGTACTTGCCTGATGCCGTCCGGTTTGTCGATCGAATTGTTCCGCACCCTGACTTCTTCTTGCCGCTTCTGGAGCACCGCCAGAATCGCCCGGTCGTCACCGCCCTCGAGCGCCTCCCACATTTCTTTCACCTGTGTTTCCGTTGGATACTCCGCGTCCAACTTTTTCATCATCACCTCATCTGCTTCCAAGCATTCCTCGGGACGATACCTTGCGCATCGTGGGATCGTTGCCGTTTCCAGTTCAGTATGGGCTTCTTTGATTTGACCCAGCCGTCGAATTACTAACGTTCCTACCCTGGCAGTACACTGGCGATATGAAAATTTTTCCTCGAAGCGTATCCGTGCGGTATGCGATGACTGCGATCCTTGCCGTGGCGAGCGTTCTGGCAATGACAGCCCTTGCGCAGGAGGCCCCTGCCAATCCATGGATGGCTGCGCAAACCACACAACCCAGCCAGCTAGCCGCCAAGCTTTCGAAGGGCGCGAAGCCGACCATCCTGCAGGTTGGCTTTCAGGTTCTCTATAACAGCAAGCACATTCCTGGCTCCATCTATGCCGGCCCCGCCTCCACACCGGAGGGGCTGGAGGCTCTGAAGCACGCTGTAGCCGCGCTGCCGAAAACGGCGGACATCTACCTGTATTGCGGCTGCTGCCCGATTGGAAAGTGTCCGAACATTCGTCCGGCGTATAGGGAGCTGAAAGCGATGGGATTCACCCACCTGCACGTGGTGATGTTGGAAACGAGCTTCGGCAAAGATTGGGTGGCACACGGCTATCCTGTGGCCGGCGATTCCGCCTCCGGCCAATAGAAATGCGCCTGCTGGCATCTGCCCGCTCGCTAGGACGCAGCGGAAAATGTGGTGAAGAGGAAGGGCAGAATGAAGCCCAGGTAGGCGACCAGCATACACGCGGCCTTCACGCTAAATAAAAACCACGTCGGCCAATTGATCCAGGCGGGCGCCAGAAATTCCCTGTCCGGCGGGGTACCGGCGCGTTCCTTTTTGCGGAAATAGAGGAACCAGGTGAACGTCCCCACCAAGTACTGCAACAGATCAAAAGACAGCGCCAGAAAAATGAACAGCGCCCCCTGCAGCAGCGGATGCGGCAGCGCCGGCTTCGTTCCCGTGCCAACGTTGAACAGCCAGATCAAGCCGATGCCGGCCAGGCTCAGATGGCGAACAATCTGACTGGCGATGCCCGAGAGCGTCTCGTAGGCGTTCTTGGCGTCGTCTAATCGCACGGCTTTCCCTTCGCCTTCTTCGTCCCTCGCGCTGCGCCGGAGATCCGCGGTCCAGTCCCAGACGTTCCGCGCTCCACCCTGGCGGTTCGCTTTATCGCACCTTTCTCGGCGGCGACATTCTTCGCTGTCTTCGGGTACCGCTTGCCGGCGGATTTTTTCGTTGACTTTTTGGATGTTTTCTTCGCCACCATCTTCGATCGACCTTCCCTTCTCAACTGCAATGGAATCCCTGTCCCTGCTCGCCTTCGCGATCGACAGAATCATTCTGCCCGGCGCACTCGCAACTCCAAACCGCAGCCTAAAACAATTTGCCCTTGAACAGATACACCAATTCAATCACCAGAATAATCACCACCGTCAGCTCCAGAAAAAATGCGCGGCTCTGGTTAAACTGATCCACCATAAAGCGATACAGTTCCTCCGACGTGCGCACTTTCTGCGTGACCAGGTCTTTATAGTCGGGGACACCCACCTTCATCGCCGCCAGCTTATACAGTCTGGCAGAAAACATATCGCTCAAAAACTTGATGGCGTTATCCGCGTGTTCCGTCAACTCCGCCACATCTAACAACACTGTATGCAGACGAGTTGCGGAGCGCGCCAGCCGCCATCGCGCAAACATGCCGGTGCCTTCATCCAGCAGCGTGTACACGCGGTCCAATTCCTTCGTCAGCAGATCGTCATAGTGGCGAAACTCCAGCAGCTGGGAGTTGGCATACTCCAGCAATTGGATCGCGGTCTGCGCACCGGACGTGCTGTCGAAGATGAACGCGGCATTCCAACCGATCACGGCCAGATCGTTCGCATAGTAGGAAATGCGCGACTGCAGCACCTCATTGCATTCACTCTCGGCAAGCTGGCCCATATCCCCGCGCACCACCTGCGTGATGCGTGATCCATACAGATGAATCAGATCGGCGATGGATGGCGAGCCGCTGATTTCACGCACATGGAAGATCAAATAATCTTCGCTGAGCCACTCGGCGTACGGCTTGACCAGCGCTGGAGCGGCGCGCGCCAGCCGACTGCGCACAATTTCTGTCGCCTGCGCTGCAAAGTCGACATCCCATACCCAGCGACTCGCGAGCCCGATCAACTTTTCCCAGCCGCCGGAGAAGGCCAGCTCGAAGACGACGCTCAACACACCGTAGTCGTAATACTTGATCTCCCCATTCAGTTGTTCTCCGCTCTCCAGCACCAGCGGCTCAATAGACTCAACGACGGGCGGGCGCTGATAGCGAACATATCCCTGGGCAGCATGCTTGGGGATGGTTTGTTCCACGGTGTGCGGGCGAATCAGTTCCCGCAGTTGATCCAGGCGGATCGCTTCACACACATCAAATTGCAACAACACCAGCACCGACCCCTGCAACATGGTTTCAGCGGATTCGATCGCGATCTCTGCCATGATGCCACCATCTTATGCTTGTGAAGCGAGCGATGTACTGTTCCTTCGGGCATACGAGTACACACTGGGATAGAAAACCGCGGCGCGGCCAAGGCAAACCCATTCTCATGTCACGAAATAATTTTCATTTCACGATTGACGCAATCTCTTCTCGGCGCTACTCTGTGCGCATCATCCTCGTGCTCAACGACGTACTGCGAACTAACCGACCGGACAGCTCCTCCCACGGGTTCGAACTCGTCCGGAAAGACCCGACGCTGCTGGCCCCTCAGCCATCCGAACCCAGTTCCCGGCAATCCAACAGAATGCACCGTCCTCAGGCAGCTCGCGCTGTCTACCGCCTTGGCGCAGCAAAATCCAATGGAGGCGAATAGTCTTATTGATGAACAAAACCATCGAGATCACCCCCAACATCGAGCCCATCTTCGGCACCCGCGACGAAAACCTTCATCTGATCGAAAACACTCTGAAAGTTCGCATCGACCTTCATTCCGACGCTCTCTATCTGGAGGGTGAACCGGAACTGATTTCCCGCGTCGAGCAGATTTTCGCCGACTATGAGGCGCTACGCCGCGCTGGCGTGACGCTGCAGAACGGCGAACTGAACGGGATGCTGAAACTGGTGGTCGCCGACAAGTCGGTAACACTGCGAAGCCTGGTCGACAGCGGCAAACAGCGCTCCACTGGTATTCGTCGTATGGTGCAGCCTCGATCGGTCAACCAGCGGCAATACCTGGAGGCGATTGAGCGATCGGACATGGTGTTCGGGATTGGGCCTGCCGGCACGGGAAAGACCTACCTGGCGGTAGCGATGGCGGTAGCGGCGCTGATGGCGAAAAAGGTTTCGCGGCTGGTGCTGGTGCGTCCCGCGGTGGAAGCGGGGGAGCGGCTGGGATTTTTGCCGGGCACGCTTCAGGAAAAAGTCGATCCATATTTGCGGCCGCTCTATGACGCGCTCTACGATTTGCTGGAGCCAGATCGCGTCGACAAAATGCTGGAACGCAGCGTGATTGAAGTGGCTCCGCTGGCGTTTATGCGCGGCCGCACGCTGAACGATGCCTTCATCATCATGGATGAGGCGCAGAACACCACCAGCGAGCAAATGAAGATGTTTCTCACTCGCATGGGCAATAACGCCAAAGCGGTCATTACCGGCGATATTACACAGATCGATTTACCCAACCCACGCAAGTCCGGCTTGGTTGAAGCGATTGATGTGCTGAAAAACGTCGACGGCATCGACTTCTGCTATTTCGAGCAGGGAGATGTGGTGCGCCATCAACTGGTGCAGCGGATCGTTTGCGCCTACGATGGCTACACCCGCGGCCAGCGGGAGCTGCCGCTGGAAATCGCGGAACCCTTGCGCAGCGGATCCGACGACAAGCCGCTCGTGCAAACGCAATAACGTGAGGCTCCATACGACTCCGGCATTTTCCGTGAACGGGATCGAAAGGGGTAGGGCGCCGAGCTGCCGTTTCGCCCGGACCAGCACGCTTGTGCCCCTGCAGTTCACCCTTCCAGCGGATGCTCTGCGATATCATGCTTCATGCGATGATCATCATCGACCCTGAAGCCAACAACAGTACCCAAGGGAGAGCAGAGGCGACGCTCGCTCTCCCCGCCCTGCGTCTGTTTCTGCGGCGAGCACGAAAGGCTGTGCCTGTGTCAGGCCAAGTCTCCGTGCTGTTGGCGTCCGACAGCGCAATCAAGAGCCTCAACGGAAAATTTCGCGGCATCCATCACACAACCGATGTGATTTCTTTTCCTGCGCTCGAAATGCCCATACAAACGTCTTCCGGCCAACGGCGAGTCCATCCCCCGGTCGCAGGGGATCTCGCCATCTCGCTCGATGCAGCGGCCCGTCAGGCACAGCGCTTTGGCCATCCGGTGATCACCGAGCTAAAAATTTTAATGCTGCACGGCCTGCTGCATCTGGCCGGGTATGACCACGAAACCGATGCGGGAGAAATGGCCGTCCGTGAAGAACATTTGCGACGCCGCTTTCGACTGCCCACCACCCTGATTGCCCGCACGGTCGCGCAGACCGCTCCACCCAAACGGGTGAAGGCGAAAAGCGACGCCTCACGCAGGTCAGCCGCTCACACAATCGCAGGCAGAAAACGGGCCGTTCAGCCATGACAATTCTGCAATTCATTTTGATTGTGCTGCTGCTCGCCATTCTTACCCTGGCCTCCTACGTGAACCGGTTGTATTCGGAGATGGGTAAATTTCTGTCGCGTGAGTTTCAAGAAAATATCGATGTTTGGGAGCAGCAAATTGAACCGCGCCTGGCGATGACGCGAGAACATGCCGCCCAATCCGCTTCTATCCTGAAATTGCTCTCCCTTGCGTCGCTGGCGTTGGTGTTTGCCCACGTTGCGTTACGCGCGCACCAGGACAACTCCGCGTCCATTGAAAGCGGCGTCGCGCAAACGGTTCTCGCCATCGTTCTGACGATTCTGCTGTTCCATGAGTTCTTGCCGCAGTTGTTCTTCACCCGCACTCGAGGCCAATGGATAGCGCAACTCACCGGCGTGCTGCGCGCGCTGTTCTACCTGATGTTCCCCATCACACTGGTGCTGGGTTTTCTGCTTTCCATCGCCGCACTAGCGGAATCCGACCAGGAGCAGGTGGAAGAAGATTCGGCGGAAGCGGTGGAAGCGCTGATTGAGGCCGGCAAGGAAGAAGGCATTCTGGACGAAAGCGATCGCGCACTGGTCCGATCTGCGGTGGAATTTGGCGACAAAATTGTGCGTGAAGTCATGACCCCGCGCCCCGCAATTTTTGCCGTCCCCGCAAACGTGACGCTGGCTGAATTCTCAGAGCAACTGCGTACCCATGCCTACTCCCGCGTGCCCGTGTACCGCAGCAACCTGGACGACGTGGTGGGGATCGCATTCATGCACGATCTGCTGCACATCTCCGACGTCGAAGCGGCCAGCGTGACCGTCGGCTCCATTGCGCGGCCGGCCATGTTTACGCCAGAGACGAAAAATATCCAATCCCTGCTGCGCGAAATGCAGCGCGACAAGCAGCACATGGCCCTGGTCATCGATGAATATGGTGGCCTCGCCGGACTGGTCACGATCGAAGACATCGTGGAAGAAATTGTGGGAGCCATCAGTGACGAGCATGAAACTGCGGCCGCCGGAGAAACCGCCCAGCCGCAGCCGGATGGTTCTTATATCGTGCCCGGCAATTTTGAGCTGAGTCAGATGGAAGAATTGTTCGAGGACTCGGTTTCATTACCGCTGACCGACGATTATGAATCGACCACCGTCGGAGGCCTGGTAACGGAAGAAGCGGGACATATTCCATTTCCAGGAGAAGTGATTGAACTGGCAGGTCTGCGCCTGGAAGTGCTCGAGGCTTCGCATCGCCGTGTCGACAGCGTGCGCGTGCGCCCGGTCTCGGTTGACCTCCCTCATGAAACACCACCGTCCCCGTAAGAAGCACGGCGATTCCCAGCACCCTACTTATCATGCGAAAGCATCTCGCCACTCTCGTCGAAGATTTTGAGCGGCATGGCAAACAGATCGCCATCGTCAGCTATCCTGGCAATCGGCGTGTCGTCACCACCTATGCCGAACTGGCAATATTGGCGGGGCGCTTCTCCCGCATGCTTGCAGATCGCGGCGTCGCGCCTGGCGAGCGCGTTCTGCTTTGGGGCGCAAACTCCGCCGAGTGGGTGGCGGCGTTCTTTGGCTGCGTGCTGCGTGGTGTGATTGCAGTCCCCCTGGACGCGGCCGGCAGCATCGATTTTGCGACCCGCGTGATTGCGGATGTAACGCCGCGGCTGATCGTGGGCGATCGGGAGCATCTGCAAAAACTGCCGCAAGAATCGGCGCAGGAATCCGAAGCAAAAATTGCCTTTGAAGATTTTTCTTCCATGCTGCCTCGCTCGCCGATGCTTGAACCCGAATCCTCGCTCAATGCGCAGACGCCGCTGCAAATTCTCTATACTTCTGGAACCACGTCGACCCCTAGAGGAATCGTCCATACTCACGGAAATGTTTTGTCCAGCGTCGAAGTGCTGGAACGCGAGATCAAGAAATACCTGCGCTACGAGCGCTGGGTACATCCATTGCGCTTTCTGCACACCTTGCCGCTGAGCCACGTTTTCGGCCAGTTTATGGGCCTGTGGGTTCCTCCGCTGCTCGCCGCCCAAGTACATTATGAAGACAATTTGGTTGCCAGCCACGTGATGGAGCGTATCCGCCGTGAGCGCATATCCGTCGCCGCCGTGGTACCACGCGTGCTGGAACTGCTGCGCGTTCATTTCCTCTCCAGCGATCCCCGCATGCAGGGCCGCCTGGATGCCGTCCGGAACCAGCGCGTCTGGAAGAAGTGGTGGCAGATGCGCGATGTGCATCGCCGCTTCGGATTTAAGTTCTGGGCTTTCGTTTCCGGGGGCGCCACATTACCGGCAGAGGTCGAACAATTCTGGAATGCGCTTGGCTTTGTGCTGGTTCAGGGCTACGGCATGACGGAAACAACCGCGCTGGCGACGCTGAACCATCCCATGCATCCCACGCGCGGCAGCATCGGCAAACCACTCGCTGGCCGCGAAGTGCGTGTAGCCGAAGACGGCGAAATTCTGGTACGCGGGCCGATGCTGGCCGCAGGAACATGGCGTAATGGCCGTATCGAGCCGCGCAGCGGTGAGTGGCTGCATACCGGCGACCTGGGCGCGGTGGACGCTTCCGGACAGATGCGCTTTCTTGGGCGCAAAAGCGATGTGATTGTCGCCGCCTCGGGCATGAATATTCATCCCGAGGATTTGGAGCAGGCGGTGCAGGCGCAACCGGGGGTGCGCGACTGCGTGGTGGTTGCGTGGGAATCCCCGCGGGGTCCGGAGCCGAGTGCTGTTGTGATCCTGCAGGATCGCGCCGAGGATGCAAACCTGGCGCACATCCTTTCCAACGCCAATCGAGATCTGCAGGAGTTTCAGCAGATCCGCAACATTCTGCGTTGGCCCGCGAATGAATTTCCGCGCAACACCATGGGAAAACTGCTGCGTCGAGAGGTGGCCGCGTGGGTCTCGCAACAGCTTCGCGACGAAAATGCGCCGCGGACGCTTACCGCCAGCCAGGATCCGCTGCTGGCCCTGCTGCAGCAGGTCACCGGGCAGGGACTTGAAGGTCTCGACGATTCGGCTGGGCTCGCCAGTGATCTGCATCTCGACAGTCTGGGGCGCATGCAGTTGACCATGGCGATGGAGGAGCAGTTCGGCGTTTCCATCAGCGATGCTGCTGTGGCTGGCGCGCGCACGCTGGGAGATTTGCGGACATTATTGCACCCAGCGCAAGCCGGAGAAGGGTCCGGGCTTCAGACTGTCAACGAAAAGAGCGCCGACTCAAAAGAGCCTGGTGCGCCCCAGGTCTCGCCTTGGAGACCTGGGATTGGGAAGACCAACGCGGGCGCCCCATCCTCGTCGCGGATTGGGTGGGATGAACCACCCTATCCGCATTGGCCGTGGAGCGCGCCCGTGCAATTCCTGCGCATGTTGTTTATCGAATGGAAACTGCGTCCGCTGGCATGGTTGCTGGCCCATCCTCGCGTGCGATGCGATCGCAATGCGTTGCCGACCCAGCCGTCGATTTATGTTGCCAATCACGTGACGGCGATGGATGTTCCGTTGGTGCTCTACGCCCTTCCGCATCGCGTACGCGCGCACATGGCAGTGGCCATGTCCGCCGAACTGCTGACGGCGTGGCGACGGCGGCGCGACGCAGCCGGAGTCGGCGTCGGACCGCTGCGTTGGCTGGCTCCCATTCAGGCCTTCCTGGTGACGGCGCTGCTGAATGTTTTCCCGTTGCCTGCGGGCGCGGGTCTGCGACGAAGCTTCGCGCACGCCGGAGAAGCGCTCGACCGCGGCTACAACGTGCTGGTATTTCCTGAAGGGCGACGCACACTGAACGGCGAACTGCAGCCATTCCAGACCGGTATCAGCTTGCTGACGCAGGAATCTCACACCCAGGTAGTACCCGTCGCGCTGGTTGGATTGTGGGAGGCTGCGCAGCGGAAAGGCCTTTCGCGACTGCGGCCGCCAGGACTTGAAGTGCGCGTCGGACAGCCGCTGCAACAGCAATCGAACGAGTCTCACGTGGATTTCTCCGAACGCCTGCAGCATGCCGTCGCCGAACTGTTGCATTCTTCCACTCCCACGTAGCCTGCACAACATCGCTACACGAAGCACATTGAGAATATGTGGAGTGGGTGCCAATTCACCAGTTTTCTACGCATCTGAATCTTCCAGAGGGAGCGCTGAAAAGCGTCTAAAATCAAATTACCTCTTCATGGCAGTGACCCAGGTCCAGGTTTTGCTCGCCGTTTTAGATTCGGCGCATTCCGCATCGTTGGCGCAAGTGCTGATGCAGGCCGGCGCAACGGTGTCGCTGGTCCAGGTGCGCTCTGCGGAACATCTGCTGGAGCAACTTCGGGAGCGAACGCCACACCTGCTTGTGTTGGAGTTGGATCAGCACGGCAGCCTCCTGGAGCAGGTGCGAGCGCGGCATCCTTACTTGCCTATCGTCGTGGCATTGTTCCGGCCCACTGAAGAGATCACGTTCAGCATTTCTCGCCTGGGTGCGGAAGATGTGTGGACGCTACCGCTGGATACAGCGTCCATGATGGAACGGGCGCAGGGCGTGCTGGAACGGCTTCCGGTTCCGGCCGCCGCGGTAGCCGACCCGCAACTCGGCGACGCGGGCGCGGCCGCGACCACGGTAGCTCCTGTGATTGAGGATGGCGAAGAGGTCGATCCTTCCATGCCGTTGCTGCCGCCACCCGCTATGGTAGGCGGCAATCCGCGCATGGCGGAGATTCGCAACACGGTAGAAAAAGTTGCCGGCACCGATGTCACCGTGCTGATCCGTGGCGAAAGCGGAGTGGGAAAAGAAGTCATCGCGCGCCTGCTGTTCGAATATTCGCACCGTCGGCAAAAGCCGTTCATCAAAGTGAATTGCGCGGCCATCCCCCACGACCTGCTGGAAAGCGAGCTGTTTGGCTACGAAGCCGGCGCGTTTACCGGCGCCACCCGAGATAAACCCGGCAAGTTTGAATTGGCGAACCACGGCACGCTTTTTCTGGATGAAATTGCCGAGATGCACCCAATGCTGCAAGCCAAGCTGCTGCACGTGTTGCAGGACGGCACCTTTTCCCGGCTGGGCGCCAAGCGCGACCTTGCCGTCGATGTACGCGTGGTGTGTGCGACCAATAAATTGCTGGAAGAACGGGTCCGCGACGGGTTGTTCCGCGAGGACCTGCTGTATCGCATCAACGTGGTCACCATTTTTCTGCCGCCGCTGCGCGAGCGCCGCGATGAGATTCCTGTGCTCACCGAATACCTGTTGCGGAAGTATGCGATTCAATATGGCCGCCCGCTCCGTCGCTTTAGTCCCGAGGTCGCCGAGCGCATGATGCAATACAACTGGCCGGGCAATATTCGCGAACTTGAAAACCTGTGCAAGCGGTTTGTGATCGTTGGCAGCGAAACGCAGATTCTTCGCGAGCTTTCCAGCCACGGCCGCGCCGAAACCACACCGTCGTTGCACGATCTACCCGTCCCCAGCCAACTGCAGGCTCCTGCTCCCCCCGAAAATCCGAACACTTCCGACTTGTCTCTGCTGGAGGTGGGCCGACGTGCGGCCTGGGAGGCGGAGCGTCGCGCAATCCAGCAAATGCTGGAGAGGACCCATTGGAACCGACGCGAGGCTTCCCGGCGGCTGCAAGTTAGCTACAAGGCGTTGCTGAATAAAATCAAGCAAATGCAGTTGGAAGAAATCTCCCTGAAGGGAGTCGACGCTGAAAGCACAAGAGAGAATACAACTACCCATTAGTGGTATTTTTATACCACCTCTGTTGGAGACATCGTTCATACTTTTTGCGCCCAAGAGGGTATCGTAAGACGTCTTCTGGTTGCTCAATCACACTGATTATGAATAAGTTAGAGGCGATTCTGGTTCCTGGATGGACGGAATGAGTAACCAATTGAGCCGCCCCTCATATTTGGCCCTTCATTTGCACAATTAATGTTCAAGATGAGGCATCCCAATCAGCAGTCCTCTTTCAGAATTCCAACCCGCTATCTCTGCCGCTCGGCAAACCGAGTGACTCCCATCCTGTAAGTTCCTGCCAAACCTATCTTCGCTAGCCTCGATGCAGGGCCCGCCAACGCGGGCCTTTCGCGTCTGTATCTATCCCAGGATTGACTCCCAGCATAGAATCTAGTGGTGCCAGCGAAAACAACTTCCCAATCCAACCGCACCAGAATTCAAGAACTTGACGCACTGTTCCAGCGTGGCGGCCTGACCCGCAGTCCGCACAAGAAGCGCATCGCGGTCAGTCGCGGGGAAGCAGGCAACAAGAAAACGCCTGTAGCGGCGAAAAAGCGCGCTGGCCAGACCATGGCACCGCCGAAAAAGGCTGCAAGAACGACCCTGGGGCCGGATATCCTGCGCGTGCCGCAGTGGCAGCAGTATAACTGGCTGATCCACGGCTTTAGCACGCGCGTCGGAGGAGTATCGACCGCCTATCGGCCACAGGATCGAAAACAGAAATGCGGTGAGCTGAATTTAGGATTGACCGCGGCCGATTCGCCGGAGAATGTAAAGCGAAATCGAGAACTGTTTGTGCAAGCCTTGCTCGCCGATGCTAACCACTCGTTGAAATCAGAACGAAACAACGCGCCAGAGTTGCGGCTGCTGCGTCAAATCCATTCCGGATTGGTGCACCGGTCTGACCGTCGCATGCACGAAAAATCCGCCAGCCCGGAACCTCTGCGAGGGGATGGATGGATCGCGACGGAGCCGGGTGCGCTGCTCGGCATTCAAACCGCGGATTGCATTCCGGTGCTGGTTG
>JAJYSL010000518.1 GCA_021793595.1 Acidobacteriota bacterium | reverse complement strand
ACATGTTCAGACTGCCACCCCGCCCGGGAAACCGCTGGTGCAGGAGACGGACCCGCCCAACTGGTGGAGCGGCCTGCCGAATCCCATGCTGCTGATGCACGGGAAAAATCTCACAGACGCGCATGTTCGCAGCAGTGTGCCGGGTATTTCTGTGCGACGAACGAAAATTTCCACGAACGGTCACTGGGCATTCGTGTGGCTGGATATTGCTTCCGCTCCGCCGCAACATTTTGATCTGAACTTGCTCACCGCTGGCGGTGAAACACGTGTGCCTTATGAACTGGACCAGCGCCATGCACCGACGGACGGCTTTCAGGGATTCTCCTCCGCGGACGTCATGTACCTGATCATGCCGGACCGCTTTGCCGATGGCGATCTCTCCAATGATGCTCTAAAGAATGCGCCTGGGACCTATGATCGAAGCAAGCCGCGCGCATATCATGGCGGCGATCTGCTCGGCCTTGAAAAACATCTGGACTATATCCAGCAACTCGGCGCAACTACAGTCTGGATTACGCCGCTGTACGCCAACGACCCTATGTCTGCGAGTGATTATCACGGATATGGAGCAGTCGATATGTACCAGGTCAATCCTCATTTTGGAACATTGAAGGACTATCAGGATCTGGCGCAGGCGCTGCACAGCCGCGGCATGAAGCTGGTTTTAGATACGGTGCCCAATCATGTTGGGCCAAAGAATCCGTGGGTGCTCGATCCTCCAGCGCCTGAATGGTTCCATGGAACGCTCGCACGCCATATAGAAGCAACTGGAAGCTTTGCGCCCATCACGGACCCCCATGCGCCGCCCGCTGCGTATCTTCCGGCAGTGGATGGATGGTTCGCCAATGTGCTTCCGGATTTGAATCAGTCGAACCCTCTGGTAAAGCAATATCTGATTCAGAATGCCATCTGGTGGATTGAGTCCGGCACGCTCGACGGATTGCGGCTGGACACGTTTCCGTATGTCGATCGCGTCTTCTGGCAGGATTTTCACTCCGAGTTACATGCACTCTACCCGCACCTCACCACCGTTGGCGAAATCTTTAACCCCGATCCCACCATCGTTTCCTATTTTGCGGGTGGAGTGAAACACGGGGGCATCGACACAGGACTCTATACTCCATTTGACTTCCCGACTTTCTTCGCCTTGCGCGCAACGTTGACTGGAACCGCGCCCAGTGGCAATGCGCCGATGACCAAACTCACCGACGTCGAACGGCAGGACTGGCTTTATCCGCATCCGGAGCGGCTTGTCACGTTTCTCGGCAATCATGACACACCGCGTTTTATGTCGGAGCCGGGAGCAACGGCAGACCGCCTGAAGATTGCCTTTGGGCTGCTGGCAACCATGCGCGGAATGCCGCAAATTTACTCTGGTGATGAGATTGCCATGGATGGCGGAAACGACCCGGACAACCGGCGCGATTTTCCCGGAGGATTTCCTGGCGATACCAGCGATGCCTTCACATCTGCTGGCCGTACTTCGCAGCAGGAAGCCATGCATGCCTGGGTGCAGGGTCTTCTCGATCTGCGCGCGCACCATGAAGTATTGGAGACGGGAGGCCAGCAGAACCTGCTGGTCGATGACACGGGCTTTGTGTTTGCGCGCATCGCCGCTCCTCTGCCGGGTAGACCTCTTCCTGCCGAAGCACAGGGGGAAATACTACTCGTATTGATGAATAAGTCGGACGCGCCACGCACCTTTCATCTGGATTTTTCGCACACGGCGCTTCAAGGTGTCCATTCGCTGACACCGCTTTGGAACACGAAAGAGCAGGTAGCCGTGGCCCACAATATTTGTGATGTCAATGTTGGAGCAGAACGCCTAATTGTCGTATCAGTGCAGCGGTGAATGAATATTTTCAAGCTGACCAAAACAGTCGCGAGTGGGACCTGCCTGCTCCATTGACATAGACAGGTGGCAAGACTAATCTCCGGTTCAAAGCGTGTAATTTGGTCATGAAGTTTGTGAAACGGAATTTGAAGTTTTTTACCTATTTATCGCGTTCAATCTTTCTCCAGTTGGTTGGTGTTGGAGTTGCGCTATGGACCTTGTGTTTGGCTTTCTCCATTTTGCGGACTCGAACTGTGCAAGCCCAGGAAAGCTTCAATGCGCAACGTTCCGCGTATGCGGCCCAGATTGAAAAGACCTACAAATTTCCCTGGGGAAAGGAACATCCCTTCTGGCCCAGCAATGCGCAGATCGAAGGCGGCACGTTCATTCAGCCTGGGGCATTTCCGACGGCTGCCTATTGCGCGCATTGTCACGAAGCCTCGTATCACCAGTGGAGAGAGTCCTCACATGCCAATGCCTTCCGTGAGCCGTTCTACTTAAAAAATGTGCAGTTGCTAATGAACGAAAAAGGGATACCTACGGCGCGCCATTGCGAGGGCTGTCATAACCCGATTGCCTTGTTTTCCGGTGCCATGACGCCCGGTTCCAAGGTAAACCGGTCCTTCGACAACGATGGTGTCACATGCATGGTATGCCATTCGATTGCGAAGCTACAGGCCAACTACGGCACAGGCTCCTACGTCATGGGTATTCCCGCTGTGATGGTGGACGCGAAGGGGAATCCTATTCCTGGCGAAGTCAGTTTCGATGCGATCCTGGCGCATCCGGAGCGGCACAGCAAAGCGGTCATGAAAGATTTTTATAAGTCGGCGGAATTTTGCGGAAGCTGTCACAAAGCCGCGTTGCCAGACATGGTGAATGGCTACAAATGGCTGCGCGCTTTTGGTACATACGATGAGTGGCAGACGTCCTCATATTCTCATCAGAACCCGCTACCGTTTTACAGCAAACCTCATCAGACTTGTCAGAACTGTCACATGGCAAGCGAAACCTCTACGTGGCACGATTACAGCGCGAAAAAGGGGGCAATCGCCAGTCATCGATGGACGGCTGGCAATACTGCGATTCCGTATTACTACAAATACCCTGATCAATTGCAAAAGATAGAATCGTTTTTGAAAGATCAACGTCTGAATGTCGATATATTCGCGCTGCGTAAATCAAGTGATGACAAGCTCATCGCTCCGCTAGGTTCCACAGCCTTCACCGTAGGGCCGAAGGATGTTGTGGAAGCGATGGTCGTGATTCAGAACAAGCATATCGGGCACTCATTGATTCCTGAACAACGGGATTTTTACGAAGCCTGGGTGGAGTTCGAAGTCACCGACGCCACGGGCCGCGC
>JAJYSL010000517.1 GCA_021793595.1 Acidobacteriota bacterium | reverse complement strand
TTTCCCAACGCAGTAGACCGAAGAATATGCCGGCAAGGATGGTGGCGGCGAATGGCCCGGTTGTTTCTATCAGTTTTTGAAAAGGATATCCACGAAACGCAATTTCCCCGGCAAGAGCGCCTGCGGCCAGCGCCAGTATTTGCCATGCAAGCAAAGCCCAGGCTCTGGGCGATGTGACGAGCTGTACATAGAACGTTCCAGCGAGGGCTGCAATCAGGATGACCACGGTGACCATGCCCCAGCCCAATGCCGCGCCCATGGCGAACTCGCGCGCCCGGCCTGACCGGCTTGCCAGTCCCAACGCGCGGAAAGGATCAGGACTGCGATCCCAGGTCATCGCCATATAGCCATAGCCGACGATCAGCATGAAGATGGTGAAGAGATTTCGGATGAGAGGGAAGGCCGCTCCTCTACTAAAGCCGTGCGCGGCAATGTAGGACAGGTAATAGGCAACAACCAGCCACGCGATTCCCAATAGAAACCGGAGAAAGGCCCGTCCGCGACCTGGACCGCGAAGCAAGCTCATAGGGACACTCCGCTGCGCTGAGGCTCGCCGCAGCGAGCTGGTCTCAGCCTCTGCATTCCCGTCGGTTCCGTGTTGATGAGACCGCCTCTGAGCACCCGGTTATCCTTCGGTATAAAATCGCGCCATGTTGCGGAATTTGGAGATGCGATTGCGTACCAAATCATCCGTCGAAAGAAGTTTCAATTCGCTCAATTGCAACTGAAGGGTGTCGTCCAGCAGCTTGGCCGCCAACTCGGGGTCATTTTGTGCGCCCCCGGCGGGCTCAGGAACAATCACATCGATACAGCCCAAGCGCAGAACATTTTCTGAGTTCGTCCGCAGTGCCTCGGCCGCAAGAGCACGCTTGCTGGCATCCCGCCACATGATGGAAGCGCAGGCTTCGGGAGAAATCACCGAATACACAGCGTTTTCCAGCATCAACACACGATCAGCAACAGCCAGGGCCAACGCCCCGCCGGAACCGCCTTCGCCAGTGATGGTCGCTACAATGGGAACGCGCAGCCGGGCCATCTCTCTTAGATTGCGGGCAATGGCTTCAGCCTGTCCTCGCTCTTCCGCACCCAGGCCCGGATTGGCACCGATCAGATCAATAAAGGTAAACACGGGACGGCCGAATTTCTCGGCGAATTTCATGGCACGCAGAGCCTTGCGGTAACCTTCAGGGTTCGGCATGCCGAAATTGCGCGCGACCTTTTCTTTGGTCGTGCGGCCTTTGACATTGGAGATCACCAGAACCTGCTCGCCATGAAAACAAGCCATGCCGCAGGCCATCGCAAGATCGTCGCCAAAGGCGCGATCGCCATGAATCTCACTGAAATCGGTAAACAACGATTGAATAAATTCCATCGGATAAGGACGCTTTGGATGCCGCGCCAACTCCGTTTTCTGCCAAGCCAAACTAGCGGTTTCGGCTGAGGTTTCTGTCGGGTTGTCTGTCAAGTTTTCTGCCATCATGGTGAAACTTCGATTCTAGAGCATTTCCTCAATGATCGGGGAGGGGTGGAGTCCTAATGCAAAAGCAGCTAACAACCCAAAAAACTGCCCACGCTTTTTGGTATTCTGGTAAGTCGAGAGATTTTCTACCTTGGCACGTATTGAACTCCACACGATTTTTATTCCAAACCAAGCGAAAAGGGAGCACTTATGCTGCAAATTGGCGAGAAATTTCCGCACTATTCATTGACGGCCACGGTTTCGACGGACAAGGATGAGGCGAAAGCCTTTACCACGGTGACGCAGGACTCCTATCCAGGGAAATGGAAGCTTTATTTCTTCTGGCCCAAGGATTTTACCTTCGTCTGCCCCACGGAGATTGCGGCATTCGGCAAGCTGAATCGGGAATTTGCAGACCGGGACTGCCAGATCCTGGGTGCCAGCACGGACAATGAATATGTGCACGCCGCCTGGCGTACCCATCATCCCGACCTGAAGGAATTGCCCTTCCCCATGCTTTCCGACATCAAGCGCGATCTTTCCGGCGAGTTGGGCATTCTTGATCAGCGGGCCGGTGTCGCGCAACGCGCCACATTCCTGGTGGACCCGGAAAACATAGTTCGTTTCATCTATGTCACTGATCTTTCCGTTGGCCGTAATCCGCAGGAGGTTTTGCGTGTGCTGGATGCGCTGCAGACTGATGAACTGTGTCCCTGCAACTGGCAAAAGGGCGACGCAACGATTCAAGTCTGATGGGTAATCGAGAAAAGGAGCAATCGCATGTCTTTGGACGAACTGATTGACGGCCTTCCTGACTACGCGAAGGACTTGAAGCTGAATTACTCCTCTCTGATTCGCCAGAACACGGAACTCACCCCGACCCAGGCCTGGGGAACTTTGCTGGTAAGCGCCATAGCAACGCGGCAATCGGCATTGACTAGAGCAGCGTTGCTGGCGGCGGAGGAGCACCTGACGCCGGACCATGTGGAGGCCGTGAAAACGGCGGGAACGCTGATGGGAATGAACAACATTTTCTATCGCTTCCATCACCTGACCAAGAATGAAAAATACTCCACCATGCCGGCGCGGTTGCGCATGAATGGCATTCGCGCCCACCGGGCCGATCCGGTGGATTTTGAGCTGTGGTGCCTGGCCGCCTCCGCCGTCAAGGGTTGCGGCAAGTGCATCGACGCCCACGAGCATGTGTTGCGACAGAAAGGAGTCACGGAAGAGCAGATCGTTGCTGCGGTCCGCATCGCTTCTGTGGTACACGCGGTCGGAACGGTGCTGGATCTGGAAAATAGCTCGGTAATGAAACCGGTGTTGCAGGCATAATCCGAGGTCGCAGGCGCATGGCGGAAAGCTCGGTGCTGCCCCCGTGAGGAGCGGTACAATAACTCGGTATGGGTCCACGAAAATTCCTTGCCGGCACGCTCAGCATGTTGGCTGTCATTTTCCTGGCTGTGGTGGTACCCGGCACGACCGGCTGCAAGGGCTTCATTATCCCCGTGTGCCAGGCGCAGGGCAATTGCGGCGGAGCAGGCGGAGGAGGCGGCGGGACCTACAGTTCCTATGCCTATGTCGCCAACGCAACCATCTCGACGATTGAAGGGTTTCCGATTCCAACGGCCGCATTCAGCAGTCTGACCGGCACCAGTTATAGTCTCTTGTCTCCGCCAAGCGCGCTGGCGGCTACGCCGAAAGGAACCTTTCTCTACGTGGCATCCAGCGTATCGAGCGGGGTTCTGGTGTATTCGATC
>JAJYSL010000516.1 GCA_021793595.1 Acidobacteriota bacterium | reverse complement strand
CAAAGGTCAGGTAGCCCTTCTCTTTACCTGTTTCAATTAGTTTCTGAAGATCGTCTTCGTATTTATCGTTAATAGCCAAAGGTGCCCCTCTTTTTCGGAGATGCTGTTTAGGAGTTCGTTGTCCGTGGGCAAGACAATTTTTCGGATGCGGTCGAAGCCGCGACGGCAGGCCAGTTTGTTGGCGTACCTATGACGCCAGGGCGCACGTCCCCATTCTTAGCAAGAATATCACAGATACGGCCGGGTTGTCGTTGTGCGGTCTACTTGATCGGAATGCCGAAATATTTGTCCGCGACTTGCTATAGATCGGAATCGGTCATCACTCCGTACTTGACACATGGCTTCTTCCCTGGGGCTACCAAATAATATCCGACGTCTACTTTGCCTGGATGGAAGCCAATCGTCTTTGTGCCGAGCCGCATGCCCAATGAGTGCGCAAAGGCTTCATGGAAATCGACGCCAGCCTTTACAAAGCGCACATAAGCACGTTCAGCGTAGAACTGAAAATCGTTCAACGCCCCATTTGTTTCGCCATCGCTCGTTTTTGACTGCGATACGGGCGCGAAGAAAGCCACGACTGTACGCCCATGGACATCGAACAGCGGCTCGATCTGAGCAGCATGTATTCGTGCGGTTCCAACTATCAAGAAAATGGCGACGGAAACCACTAAGGAAACGAGCCGCTGCATGGAAAACTGTTCTCCCCCAAGGGCAAGAATTCTAAGGCATCACCTTTGTTGAGGCCGCTTATCCGCGGACGGAAGCGCCGGAGAAGGACAGGATCGCGCGGCCGGGGACGGGAATGCCGTAGAACTGAGCCGGAGTAAAGTGGCTCATCAGCAGAATGTTGTCCAATGACTCGCGAACTTCTTTTGTGGTGGGTCCGGAGACGATGCGGTAGTCATAAACGCTACCCTCGCTGCTGATAGCGACTTCTACCACCACTGGATGGGAAAACGAACCGCGTGAATCCGTTCCACCCACTGTGTACAAGAATTGTGGAGCGGTGGTGCTATCGGCAGCGGCTTCCGTGGCTGCGACTGGCGGAGGTGCTGCTACGGTGCCGACCATCAGTGCCATCACGCCCAGCAAAACCATGGCGGAGGCAAGACCCGCCGCACCGCGCACCAATACGGGCGACAAAGTATTTTCCCAATAGAGCTGCCAGGCCTCAACCCGTCTGCGCGTGGTGCGCGCTTTCTCCTGCGAAATAGCAACACGAAGCCGCAATCCTAGGTCGGCCGGAGGTTTCGCCGGACCAATGCTGGTCAGTACACGCTGGAGGGCACGCCATTCGGCGAACTCAGCGGTGCACTCCTGGCAGCCTTCAAGGTGGCTCGCGATGGCACGCATCGCGGTCCCTGAAACGGCTCCGTCCAGATATTCCGAAAACTGTGAACGTATTGACAGGCAATCACTCATACTGCCTCCCCAAACAGGCGACCATCGGCGGACTGGATCGATGCAGAAGCTTCGCTTATCGACGTGCTACTGACCGCCGGACGACCGCACAGAATGCCTCTATCCGGATAGGTTTGAGCGACCAATGGCTGCAATCGTGCTCGCAACATGGCGCGCCCACGAACCAGGCGCGATTTCACAGTTCCTAAATGCGTGCCAAGAATCTCGGCAATTTCGTCGTATGGCAGGCCTTCCAGATCGCGCAAAATAACGACGGTCCGAAAAGGTTCTTGAAGTCGATGCAATTCGATTTCAACCTTCGCCCGAATTTCCTCGTGCTCGGTCAGTTCATAGGGAGAAGCGTGTCGGTCGACCAGCAGATCTTTGAGATAGATCGATTTTCCATTGTCGGATGCATTCGTCTCCGTCTCAATCGTGATTTCGCGGCCACGATGCCTTGACCACCAGCGGCGCTGATTGGATGCCTCGCGCAGCGCGATGCGATAGATCCATGTGCGCAGGCTGGAGTCCCCGTGGAAACTACCGATGTTGCGAAAGACTTTGATAAAGACATCCTGGGTAATGTCGGCAGCGTCAGAGGGATCATTGAGGACGCGCGAAATCAAACTATAAATGGGTGCCTGATACTGTGAGATTAAAAGCGCAAACGCCTCTTCCGAGCCGGCTTGCAGCTCAGCGGTGAGGACGGATTCATCCGTCCGTATTGCGATTCCAGCAGCCAGATCTCCCAATGCAGAAGCCGCGGACATGCGGTCACCTCAACCCTATCAGGCAAACGAATAGTTCTCAAGCGCCCCAGCCGCCGCGAAAGAAACAAAATGGACGGAACTGGTGCTTATTGGGTTAGACAAGGGCCAGCCGGGAAAGGTTCCATAATCTTTGGCGATGCATGCCTCAGGGTTTGCAAATCGGATACCGGATGGACAGTAAGCGCAATGCTTTCAGCAGTTAGTCGCTGGATTGATGGCTCTACCGGACGAGCGAAAGCCATCTTGGCACCGAGGTATGAGATTCCGAATGTGCGCGAAGAGAAATCGATCATCCAAAAATCGGCAACGCGCATGGCCTGCCACCATTTTCCGCATACCAATAATACTCAGCCCGCGGCAGCGGTGGGAAAGTAAAAAACGGCAGTATCGTTTTTCAAGCAGGCGGAGTCTGCGTCTTTTCCACGGCACGCTTGCGCGGCGAACTCTGCAGGTGTCATGAATAATGCATGGGAACCATTTGGCAACCCCTGAGAACTCTGTTTTACAACAGTAGGGACGCGAAGTTGCGAGCTTCGCGAAACGATTCTCAGAAGTCACCCAAATGGTGAGCAATGCCAATCAGCATAGCGGTCGAAGGCGCGTCGATCGAGGGGTTTCCGCAGTTATGCCTGAGCCTAATAGAATCGGGGCTTGCACGCCCTAGGACTTCTCGGCGCACAACCTGACCGCCTATGGCGGGCTGCTTCCAGTGGCGACCATGCTGGAGAAACTCGGCTTCCAGCAACTGATCGAGGAAACCCTGACCCTCAAGCGGCAGACGCGTTCCATGCCGATGTTCCGTAAGCGTCTGACCAACGCACCTGTAATCAGCGGGTGATCTGTGATGGACTTTTCTTATGGCAGAAGAGTCTGGAGTTGGAGTTCGTCGGCGTAGCCGCCAAGAGATAGTGCGTCTGGCTGCTTTGTACCGCAAGAGCGGGATGGGGCGAAGCGAGTTTTGTCGCAGTCATGGAATGGCTTAACAGGCTGCGGAAAAACTCCTCGACTGATGGCGGTCACATCTTTTTTCGCGGTTTTGCTGTATCCAATC
>JAJYSL010000515.1 GCA_021793595.1 Acidobacteriota bacterium | reverse complement strand
AGGCGGACTTGCGGAGTACGGGATTTATCCGCTGAAAGACAAGATGAAATTTGGACTGCGCAAGCAGTTTGCCAAAGTTCTCGGGTTGCCCAACGTCCATTATTTCGGCCACATCAAGGTGGGGGAGCAGGGTGATGTAACACTCGCAGACCTGCGCGCGATGGGGCCTTCCGCGATGGTATTTTCTTGCGGGGCCCAGGGCTACAACGCGCTTGGCCTTTCCGGAGAAAACAGCAAAGGCGTCTACTCCGCCAAAGACTTTGTCTACGCTTACAATCAACTGCCTCCCTACGCGTCCATGGACTTCTCTACTGGCAAGCGCATCGCCATTATCGGCATGGGCAACGTGGCCGCCGACATTATGCGCTGGCTCCTGAGAGACAAGCCGGAACGCGAGACCGAAGAAGTGATCGTCGTGGCCCGTCGCGGCCCCTATGAGGCCAAATTCGACAAGAAAGAAATTGAGTATGTGGAGGAGTACATACAGCGCGATGATTTTCTGCGCGAATTGGATCGAATCCGACAAACCTGCGAGGCCTGCAATCAGGACCTGTCCCCGGAAAAACTGGCGGATTCCACCTTCCCATTCCTGAAGAAGACTTTCCCCGCGGCGAACCGGCCCAAGCTGACGTTCCGCTTTCTCTCCTCGCCGAAGGAGGTGCTTCCCGGGCCGGATGGACGCATCGAAAGGCTCGTTGTTACAGAAAACAATCTTGCTCTCCGCGCCGACGGCAGCACTGCGGCGCGTGCGACTGACAGGACGGCGGTGTTGGATGTCGATACATTGATTTTTGCCATCGGCGACAAACATGATCCATCTGTGGGACTGCCCATGGGACCGGAGGGCTATGCCACCAAGCCCGGTCCGGAATCTCTGAAAGAGCCCGCCTATGAAGCCTGGGACCTCACGTTGAACCAATCGCTGCACGGCATTTTTGTCGTGGGATGGGCGCGCCGCGCCAGCACCGGGCTGGTCGGCATCGCGCGTCACGATGGAGAAGAGGGCGCGAAAAAAGTTCTCGAGTACTTGCAGGACAAACCGGATACCAGTGGGCTTTCCGCCGAGAACTTGCTGGCCGCATTGCAGGCAAAAGGTGCCACGCCTGTTACCAAACAGGACCTCGAAATCCTGGGTCGGGTTGAAGAACAGCAGGCGCAAGCGCGCAATTTGACGTCGTTCAAATACTCCGACGATGAGACCATGCTGCAGGCCATTCAAAGCGAACGCGAAGAGTTGTCCCTGCAATAGGGTTCTTCATTTCATCGTTTCTTGCATCTCTCTATCCGCCGCCATCGGCGATATCGAGTCCTTCTCTGGCCTCATTGGGTGGGGGCCGGTTCCGGACCACCGCCAGGCAGAACATGGATCGTGTGGAGCCAGGTCTCCGCAAGCTGTGGCCATGCGGTGATCGGCAATGCGGTGCGGCGCAGCCCATACCCATGGCCGCCCTGCGCATAGATGTGCATTTCAGCGGGGACACCGGCATGTTTCAGCGCCATAAAATACACGATCGAGTTTTCAACGTGGACGGGATCGTCCTCGGCCTGCACTAGAAATGTAGGCGGCGTCTGGTCCGTCACGTGAATGGCGGAGTTCGGCTCGAAGTTCTTCTTCGCGTGCGCCAGATATGCGGGATAGATGATGGCGGCGAAGTCAGGACGGCAGCTGAGCCGGTCTGCGGCATCGATGTCCGGATAGGTCCGTTTCTCGAAGTGAGTGCTGATGGCGGCGGCAAGGTGACCTCCCGCGGAAAAACCAAGAACGCCGATGCGATTTGGGTCGATGTGCCACTCACTCGCGTGCAGGCGCACCAAGCCGAGTGCGCGCTGTGCATCCTGTAGCGCCGCGTCGGATTCGGGATACGGGCCGGAGTCAGGCACACGGTATTTCAGAAGAATGCAGTTGACACCAATTGAATTGAGCCACCCGCACACTTCAGTCCCTTCCAGGTCGATGGCAAGGATGTGATATGCGCCCCCGGGAAACACAACCACCGCGGCACCCGTGTTGTTTTCCTTCGGCGCGTACAGCGTCAGCGTCGGATCGGAGACGTTGCCCAGACGGATGAGAGGCTTACCCGCGATCAGCGGGTCCTTCGCGGTGGTGGTATTTGTCTCCGGGGTTGGATTTGGGACAGCACCCGGCGCTCCGTTGGGCCACAGGCTCAGGGTCGTATGGCCGGGAGCGGGTTGCCAGGCTGGCGTTTGCGCCAGCAGAGTGGCACCGGCACACACAATAACAGCGAGAACCATCCAACGCTTGCTCACAATCGGAATCCTCTGATTTCTGTTCCTATCGATCTTCGCATCCGGAATCTCTGGTAAGCAAGTCGAACCGATACGCTACGGCGCGCGCATCCGCCGCGCCCGCAGCTTGTCAAAGCCGGCGCCTGCGTTACATTTTGAATTGCGAAAAACGCCCGCGACAAGGAACCTCTAGAGCATTTTCGGTCAGGGTGTTGACGGTCGG
Organism: Acidobacteriota bacterium; assembly: GCA_021793595.1. Next base: position 762 of record JAJYSL010000515.1, on the reverse strand, counting down.
GGAAAGAGTCGTGCTCTCCCACCCTTTGTGCAAGAGGCGCACAAAGGATGGGGCACCCAGAGTTTTGTTCACACTTGATTTGAAAATGCCCTAATCAGCCGCGGGGCTGCTCAATGAGTTCATAAATGGAAGGAAAATCAATACCTCCGTGCCGCTGTGTCCGGCTTCAGTGCTGCTGGCGATCGTGATCCGGCCCTTATGCTTTTCGACCAGTTGTTTTGCCACCCACAATCCAATACCCGTGCCGTGCCGCTCCTTAGTGGTGAAGAACGGTTCGAAGATCAGTGCCAGGTGTTCCGCTTCAATTCCGCTGCCTTCATCCCGGACCAGAATCTGTATGCCCGCCGTTCCAGCATCCGCCATTTCCCGTGTTTCGATGTAAAGCGACCCTCCCGGCTTCAGTGCGTCGATGGAGTTGGCGATGATGTTTGAGAACACCTGCAACAGCTCTCCACGGCTGGCCTTCAGCGGGCGAAGCGCTTCAAATTGACATCGAAGGGCGATGTTTCTGAAATTGAGCTTCGATCGATAGACGGCAAGAACATTCTTCAGCAGTTCGTCGACCACGATTTCGGTCGGCCTGCCGGTATCGCGATAGAAGCCGAGCGTCTGCCGCGCAATGTGGGAGACGCGCACCAGTTCCGCCTCCGCTGTTTCCAGGTACCCATGGGTTTCGCTTTCAGGGGCGCAACTGGCGCGGGCCAGAAACATCAGGTTCAGCACCGCTTCCAGCGGATTGTTGATTTCGTGGGCGACAGTGGC
>JAJYSL010000514.1 GCA_021793595.1 Acidobacteriota bacterium | reverse complement strand
ATCTCCCAGCAGCCGGTCGATCAACTCCTTGTCCATCTCCATACGATCTCCTCTCCATACATTAGAAAAGATCGTTTACACAAAATGGTTTACACCCTCGCATGGCCTCCTTCCATAGGGCGATGCGTTCTTCCAATGCGGCCAGACGCAGCCGCATTTTCCGCGCATGTTGCACCAACCGCCCCGCCGTGTTGATGATCAAAAAACGCAGCCGCTTCGGTCGTGCCCGCAATAATTCCGCCGGCAACGCGATGCGCTTCAGCGCCGGATGCACGTTGTGCGCGATCGCCGCCAGCCGCAGCCATGCCGCATTCGCGCCAAAGTATTTGCTCGGCATCACACCTCCGGCCGGTTCGTTCTTCAGCACGTCATGCACCGCTTCGATCATCCCCGCCTTCTCCAGGCGCCACTGGACCAGCCGCTCCGGTGCCCACTCCCAAATGTTGCCCACCACGGCAAGATGCTTCTCCCGATTTCCACCCGCCCAAGGCCAGCGCGATCTGGCTCAGGGCGTCTGCCAATCGGCAGGTTCGGCGGCCACAACGCTGCACAGTTCTCGGCAAACGTTCCGTGAAAATGTGCTGACCGCAGTCGTCGGCGCCGCAAAAGAATCTGCGGACACATAGCTCGATTCGTACAGCAATCCCCTCCCATGGGAGATCGCTCAGCCGGCGAGCATATCGACTACGCACCCGCCGTGACCTCTGTCCGCAACCAGGGCAAGAGCTCTCCTCGCCGGCTGAACCCAACACCATCAGCAGTCGGTTTCGCCCTTCAACCCTCAGTTCCTGCAAAACCACTTCTTCGACATCGGGTACCAACGTCCGCTGTCTCATTGGCTTGACCGGGCCGCCAGAGCTACCTCTATTCTTCCCTGACCTGACTCGGCTGGGCAGTATCACCAAATATGCGGAAGAACCCAAGATTACTTGCCAAACTCACCACTATTCCCGTTTTCAGTATGCGGCCGCTGATAAACTCCATTGCGTTGGGGGCACTGGTAGGGCCAATCATTCAGCACTCACCTTCTCCTGAAACCCCAGCCGTGAATTCCACTTCCCGTCCGCCGCCATCATTATTATTTTGGTCAACGTGCGCGTGGCTCGGTTAATCCATCCCTCTCCATCCCGCCTTGCAATAAGTGCTTGTGAGAAATACAGGCTAACCTGCTGCGACCAACGAAGAAAGCTCTTGCATGCCGGACGGGTCCATATATGATATGCCCCCTACAGCATGCGGAGGCAATTATTCAGGGGAGTCACTTTGGCTCAGGTTTTATGTCGGCCACACCATAACGCTCAATAATAGGGTGGGCCTCAGGGGCGCTGGCGCCAACGGTCTGCGTTTTCAGCACCACCTCAAAGCGACCAATACTTCCATCTTTCACACGAGCCTTCTTAAGAATCGGAATCATCGCGTTCCGATCCAGGACAAAATTCGCGCCAGCTTGTGTGCCCGCGATATTTAGTCCTTGAATCAGCAGTGCGTGGCCATCGCCGTCGGTACTTGGCAGGAACGACAAGATCGTGTAAGTAAGCTGCGGATCGGCGTCCACTACGTTGCGATAGGCCGCCTGCTCACCTGGCCGTGGATGCTTATTTACAATCGATCGCTCATCCAGATGAGCAGAAAACTCTATGCGGAATGCAGACAACGGCTCGAAGAGCTCCACCCATGGATTCGCGTGCGGACCGCCTAAAAGAATAATGTTGGATTGGAGAAAATCGTTCATGCGCATGTCCCGCGCATTGCGCACCACCATGTGTCCCGAGGAGATCTCGGGAAGACGCAATATTCCCACCACTGCATTCAGATCGGCAAGGCTGGTGAAATTGGCAAGTCGATCTGCGTCAAAATCCTTCCCGTCGGGCCGTTTCAGCTCGTCGAAATGTGGAAAATACTTGTCCAGGTCACCATTTACGTATTCTGAAAGATGAACTTCCCGCCCCGTCATGTTCTCCAGCAGTTCGACACCGCTGTCCGCAGTGACAATATAGGTCGTTCGCCCGGAGTTAGAGATTTCTCGCCAGAATAACCCGTACAAGTTCTCCGGTTGAGCATGGTGGGACCGGTATATCCAGACGGTGGCCAAGCATAACGCAATGATCACGACCGCGATGCTGACTTGCGTGGTGAAAGGGGATCGGCGCGATGGCGCTCCGGCAATTGGGCCGGGTACCGACTTGGCGATAGTTTTCGCAGGGCTCGAACTCGTCACCGACTCGGTGGCCAGGTTTGCCTCAAACACGGGCACGTACTGACCGCGAGGGATCACGATTCGGAGGGCTTCCTCGCGGCCCTCCTCAGCGAAGTACTCTTCCAGTCGCTTGCGCAGCATCCTGGCATAGTTGCGAACGATGTTGTCCTCGCCCTGGTGGTACGCGGGTGGACGGCCAAGCGCCTGAACACCGATTTGATGCTCGGTAATCTCATGCTCGCGATCCCGGAGCTTGCGGTCACAGATGTATATAAGGAAGTTGGTCAGGAATTCCGATCGCAGGAAGGGTGGAGTGGCGACAATTCTTTGCACGAGATTCCATTCGTCTCTCTCGTGATTGGGTTCTGAAAGTCCCGAAGCCGAATTCATCTCCTTCGAGTCACTTGCGTATGCCTTCATGGCGGTTAACCTATTCTGATACTGTTTACCCTCTATTGTCTGAAAAGCGTGTGGGTGGAATGGCATCTTTTGTGGGGCAAAACCCACGATACGGAAGCAATCGAGAGTCCGAATTCAGAGCCATGATCCAGCGCAAACACAATAGAGAACGTTCATGATTCGCCATCTTATCACCTAATACCCCTGCAAGGTATCTGGCCTTTACACCGTGTAAAAGGCGACCAGAGTACCAGAATTGCCCGGATGCAGAAAATCTTTCCCATTTAAATGCAGAGATTTAGCTTCTCACTTTGCGGCAAGTCTACCTTTGCACCGTGATACCACCTTGCCACTCATATGATTCGTCAACGAATCTTCTCCTGGCCCACGTATGCATCCTGGCCCACGTATGCAAGAGTTGTGGCATTGAACCGCCTTTTGAGTAAAGCAAACCCATCGAGTCGGCTCATACACGTCGAGCAGGCGGACAGAAGAACTTCATTACTTAGGAGGCAGCATCCATGAATCAACCTGGATCCAAACTCAAGGGCAGGGCGCTTTCGAGCACAGTGTTACGAGCAGTTTTGTTCGCGACACTCGGCTTTCTTCTTCCAATTTCCATGCTCCGCGCACAGGAGACCGC